>NZ_JBJDMY010000003.1:0-448354 GCF_044900305.1 Agrobacterium sp. NPDC089420
TAAAGCCAAGATGGCTCGTTCAAAATGACGGCCGCCCGCATGCCCCCGATCTCACCACATGCCACCGACATCAATTCAATCTGCGGGATTGCCATTTTGTCGAGCATACCGACTAAGCCATCACATCGTCGAGCGCAGCTAGGCGAGGCAATCTTCGGTTCATACCCGGTGCGCTATCGCGGGTCCGGTTCGCTCTTGATGGCTACCGAAACATTCGGGCGAAGCTGCCGGGCGACCTCATCGGGTCGCGAACCGCCTGGACTCCCTGACAGCGGATGACATATCCCAACCGGCTTAATGTGACAGGGTTGGGCCAGGCTTATTGCGGAAGGCGAAAGTGGTCGTCGATGTGGCGGCGGTGGCGCGTTTGCTTGTGCCAGCCGATGGCTTTTCTGTAGCTGCCGAAGAGGCCGCTCTGCCTGACGCTGTCGAGGGTGAGGTCATGGACGGCGTCGGCATCCGGATCGACGTAGAGAGCATCCACCGGGCAATAGGCCTCGCACATGAAGCAGGTCTGACATGCGGTCTGCCGCAGAATGACCGGCGGGCCTTCCGGCATCGCCTCGAAGACATTGGTCGGGCAGACCTGAACGCAGAGATTGCAATCCGTGCAGGTGTCGGGATCCAGAACCTCGATCATTATTCTGCCGCCTCCTTGTAAATACCGGTAATGACGGCTTCGCGCCGGATGGTGACGTCATCGAGACCGCTCAGAACGAGTCTGAAATGCTGGGCGGGATCCTGGTTGGGGAAATCCTCGCGCCGGTGCATGCCACGCGTTTCGGTGCGGGCGAGCGCGGCGCGATACATGAAGCGGGCAGTGGCGATCATCGCCTGTGCCTGACGCAACGGCAGGATCTGGCTTTCATCGGCGGCCGTTGCCGCGGCGTTCCTTGTCCACAAAGCGTCAAGTCGCGCCAGTGCCGCCGAAAGGCCGGAATGGGTGCGAAAGTAGTTGATGTCGAGGGGAAACACTTCGTCCTGCACCGCCCTGACGATGGCTGCAGGGTCGGCCGGTTCCTTCCGTGCTGCGGTGGTTTGCAATGCGGGTTGCGGAGGATCGTTTCGCGGCCGTTCCGCCTTTTCGCGCGCAAAGGCTGCAGCCGCGGCGCCGGCAAAGGCGCCCGTGGACATTGCCCAGGCCGCATTATGGCTGCCGCCACCGGTAAAACCGCCACAGATCGGCTCGCGCGTTGCGTTGTCGCCGGCGGCATAGAGGCCGGCAACCGTCGTCGCGCAGTCCAGCCCGGTTAGCCGCAACCCACCGGTGCCGCGCACCGTGCCTTCCAGCCGAAGCTTCACTTCGAAGAATTCGGTGAAGGGATCGATGCCACGGCGATCGAATGGCACGAAGAAATTCGGCTGGGCACGCCGCAGGATCGCCTTCACCTCGTCGCTTCCGGCAAGATCGAGCCGGGCATAGACGGGTTGCGACAGCAGGGTGCGGGCGATGATCGAGCGTCCGCGGGCGGAGCCTGCGCCTTCAATCAGGCTATGGTCCCTGTCATAGAACTGCGCGAAACGGTAGAGCGCCGTCTTGGTGATCGAGGCGAAGGCCGGCGAGATCGCATAGGCTGACGAGAATTCCATGCCCGACAGTTCCGCTCCGGCCTCGGCGCCCATCAAATAGCCATCCCCGGTCAAAACATCACAACCGAGCGCCTTGCTCATGAAGGCGCATCCGCCTGTCGCCAGCACCACGGCTCCGGCCGCAACGCGCCATTGGCCGCCCTGTTGCCGCCGCAGGCCGGTTGCGCCGACGACGCGCCCGTCTTCTGTCAGCAGTCTGATCGCCGGATGATGATCGAGAATGGCGACGCCGGCATTTTTCACCCGGCGACGCAAAAGCCGCATATATTCCGGTCCCTGAACGGAGATGCGCTGTTGTTCGCCGCTCTCGTCCCGGGGGAAGGGGTAACCCCAGTCCGCCAGCCGGTTGACGTTTTCGAAAGTCTTGTCGAGGACCGGCGCCATCCATGATCGTTCGGAAAGATAACCGCCCATGGCCTCACGGCTTGCCATGGCTGCGTCCAGCGCCTCGGCCTCTGGTGGAACATACCATATCTGGGTGCCGGCCGAGGCTGTTGCGCCGGAGCTGCCGCAATAGCCCTTGTCGACCAGAACAACGTTTGCTCCGGCGCCCGCCGCCTCCAATGCCGCCCAGCAGCCAGCGGGGCCTCCGCCGATGACGAGTACGTTGCAGGTAATGCCGGCGGTGGCTGGAGGCAAAGAGCGGGAGTCTTGCAGGGGCAGGCTCATGGCAGGCTTCCTTTCGGCAAAGAAATCGCATTGCGCTTTAAATCTATGTATTGCATAGGTTTTTGAGTTGTTTTTCCGGAGCTTCCCCCATGTCGGTCGCCAGCCTTGCCATGTATGCCAGCCCTTTGCCGGTCAAGGAGGCGACGGCGCTGTTCTGGGTGGCTCTGGGCAAACGTCTTCGTGCTGGTGGCGTTGACGCGCCGGAGGCGCTGGATGAGAAGACCCGCTATGACGAGGCCTGGCTTCGGCCGGATCTGCTGTTCGGCCAGACCTGCGGATATCCCTATGTCCGGCTTCTGCGCGGCAAGGTGCAGCTGGTGGCCACTCCCGTCTATAATCTGCCGGGCTGCGATGGTTCGTTGAAATGCAGCTTCATCGTCGTCAACGCAGCGTCGCGGGCGCAGTCGATCGCGGAGTTGCGGGGCGCCCGGGCTGCCATCAATGAGCCCGGCAGCAATTCCGGCTACAATCTCTTTCGCGCTTTCGTGGCGCCACATGCCGTGGACGGCCGGTTCTTTTCTGCGGTGCAGGAGACCGGTGGTCATCTGGCAAGTATCGACGCGGTTGCGCGAGGCGAGGCCGATATCGCCTCCATAGACTGCGTCACCTTCGGCAACACCCTGCGCTTCGATCCGCAGCGGGTCGCAGGCGTGCGCATCCTTGCCGAAACCGCCAAGGGGCCGGGCCTGCCCTTCATCACGGCTGCCGCGACACCGGCAAGGGAACTGGTGATGCTGCGACGGGCATTGGCCGAGACCATTGCCGACCCCGAGCTTGCCCATGTCTGCGATACGCTCTCCTTGCGCGGCATCAGCCTGCTTGGCGATGCCGATTACGAAGTGCTGGCCGAGCTTGATCGGGATGCCGCGCGTCATGGTTACCCCGTTATCGCCTGAGGCAGGGTTTCTGCTTCCGCCGAAAGCGGAAAGTGGCAGGCAACGTCGCGGCCCGGTGAACCGGCGGAAAGAAGCAGGGGAACGTCGGTTGAACAGCGTGGACGCGCCAAGGGACAGCGTTTGTGAAAACGGCAGCCGGAGGGCGGGTTACCCGGGCTTGGCAATTCCCCGGAAAGGACGATGCGATCGCGCCGGCGGCGGGGATCGAGCGTGAGATTGGCGGAAAGCAGCGCCTGCGTATAGGGGTGCCGGGGATTGCGAAACAAGTCGGCCGTCGGCCCGCTCTCCACGATCTGGCCAAGATACATCACGGCGACGCGATCGGTCACGCGGCCGACCACATTGAGATTGTGGGAGATGAGCAGATAGCTGAGCTTCAGGCGATCGCGAAGCGTGCGCAGAAGATTGAGCAATTCGCCCTGAATGGAGATGTCGAGGCCGGCCGTCGGTTCATCCGCAACGATGATCGAGGGGTCGGCCGCAAGCGCGCGCACCAGCGCCACGCGCCGCGCCTGCCCACCGCTCAGCTGATGCGGATAGCGTGAAAGAAGCTGCTCGCCGAGACCGATGCTTGCCGCAAGGGCCGATATCCGCGCCCAGCTTTCGGCAGACTGCACCTTGCGGATTTTAAGCGGTTCCGCCAAAAGCGCGCGCACTTTCATGCGGGGAGAGAGTGAAGCGGCGGGGTCCTGGAACAGCAGCTGTATGCGGCGCTGCAAATCGTTGCGACGGGCCGCCGTGGCATCGCCGAGCGGCTCTCCCTCCACCGAGAGCCTACCGGCGGCCAGCGGCTGCAGCCCGACGATGGCCCGGGCGAGGGAGGATTTTCCGCATCCGCTTTCCCCGACAAGGCCGAGGGTTTCGCCGGGGAACAGATCCAGCGACACGCCGTCGACGGCGGTCAGCCGGTCATAGCGGATGACTGCATTTTCCAGCGAGAGGATGGGGGTACGCATCATGCCGCCTCCAGCCAGCAGAAGAAGCTCTGCCCGCTTTTTGCCTGCCGGTGCGGCGGCTTTTCCGCGCAGCGGTCGTGGCGGGAGGGACATCGTTCCGCAAAGATGCAGCCCCGCGGCCGGTGGGCGGGATCGGGAACGGTGCCGGGAATGGTGGCAAGATCCTGCCGGCGGTCGAAGGCGGCGTAGGGGTCTATCTCGCAGTTGAGCAAGGCGCGGGTGTAAGGATGTTGTGGATGATGCAACACGTCCGTTACCCGGCCGTTTTCCACCACCGTGCCGGCATACATCACGATGACGCTGTCGCAGAGTTCGGCGATAAGCCCCATGCTGTGGCTGACGACCAGCATGGAAGCGGCAGTCCGTTGCCGCAGCCGATGCAGCGTCTCCACGACCTGCGCTTCGACCGTGGCGTCAAGTGCCGTGGTCGGCTCGTCGGCAATCAGCAGCTTCGGTTCGACCAGAAGCGCCATGGCGATCACGACCCGCTGCCGCATGCCGCCGGAGAATTCGTGCGGATAACGGTGCATGCGTAGCGCGGCATCCTGCAAGCCCACATCGGAGAGCACCGCTTCCGCCCGCGCCCACAGCGCCCGCCGGCTTTGTTTTGGAAAGCGTCGGCGCTGGATATCGACGAGCTGCGTGCCGATGGTGAACATCGGGTTCAGCGCGGTCATAGGGTCCTGAAACACCATGGCTATGTCGGTGCCGCGAAACCTTGCCGTTTCCCCTGACGCCAGATTTGTCTCGCGTCCGTCAAAGGCCACGCGCTTTGCTGAAATTTCCGCATTCCCGGCAAGCAGGCCGAGCAGGGTGAAGGCGACGGTTGATTTGCCGCTGCCGCTTTCGCCGACAAGGCCAACGGACTGGCCCCGGCCGATGGTGATGTCGACACCGTCGATAATATGCGCGCTGTGTCCGGCGCCCCTGTAGGATACATTGAGGTCTTCTATAAGCAGGAGGGCGTCTGTCAAAGGCTTCTCCTCAGCTTGGGGTCGAGCGTGTCGCGCAGGGCTTCACCCATGAGCGCAAAGCCAAGTGTGGCCAGGATCAGTGCCAGGCCGGAAAAGGTGGCAAGCCACGCCGACTGGTCGAGATAGGTGTAACCGTCATTGAGCAGGTTGCCCCAGCTGGCAAGCGGCGGACGCACGCCCAGGCCGAGAAAGCTCAATCCCGCCTCGATGGTGATGACGACGGGAATATCCATGCATGCCAGCACGAAAATAGGGCCAATGATATTGGGCGTGACGTGATGCAGGACCACACGCCAAGTCTCGGCGCCGAGGACCCTTTCGGCCTCGATGAAGGGGCTGTTGCGGATTGCGATCGTCTGGGCGCGGGCGACCCGGCCGAAATGCGGGATGAAGACGATGCTGACAAGCAGGACGACGTTGCCGAGGCCCGGGCCGAAGACGGCGACAAGCGCCAGAGCAAGGATGATGCTTGGGAAAGACGTCACGATATCAAAGATGCCGACGATAAACAGGTCGACAACACGCGACGAGAGGGCCGCTGCCACGCCAAGGGCGACGCCCGTTGTCAGCGAAATGGCAATGACGGAAAGAGATATGCCGAGTGCGACCCGAGCGCCGTAGATAAGCCGGCTCAATATGTCGCGCCCGAGGTGATCGGTTCCCAGAAGATGTTGCAGCGACGGGTCCATGAAGCGGTTGGCGGGAGCTATCGCGTTTGGACCGTAGGGGGCGATCAGCGGTGCGGCGATTGCCGCCAGACAGAGAAGCGTGACCGCGAGGATTGCGAATGTGCCGCCGGGCCGGCGGGCAAGATCGACAAGGAGCGTCATTGCTGCTGCCGCTTTCCCGACACGAACCGGCTGCGCTCGCGCGGATCGAGCAGGCTCTGGGAAAGGTCCGCGATGAGATTGGTCAGGACGTAGAGCAGCACGATGACGAAGACACCGCCCTGTACGACCGGATAATTGCGCGTGCGGATGGCGTCATAGATCAACGAGCCGAGACCGGGGCGGTTGAAAATCACTTCTGCAAAGACTGCGCCGCCCAGAAGTTCGCCAAAGCCCATGCCAAGAACCGCGACGGTCGGCAGCATCGCCGGTTTCAAGGCGTATTTCACCAGGATTTTCATCTCGCTCACACCATAGGCCCGCAAGGTGCGGATCTGGTTTTCGCCGAGCACTTCCAGCAGCGAGGCGCGCAGCAGACGGGCGACATAGCCGATCCAGCCGGCGGCGAGCGCCGCCGTCGGCAGGGCGAGATGCCAAAGCTGGTCGCCGATATCGCCGCTTTCGCCGGCACCCAGCACCGGAAACCACCGCAGCTTCACCGAAAACATCATCAGGAGAAACACCGAGACGACGAAGCTCGGGGTCGAGATGAAGCCAACACTCAGGAACGCGATAAGCCGATCCGTCTGCCCGCCTGGCCAGTGGGCAGAGACGAGCGCAAGCGGTACGCCAAGCGCAATGGCGCAGAGCATGGCGGAAACGGCCAGTGCCGCCGTATTGGGCAGGGCCGCTGCAACGAGGGCGATAACCGGGCGGCCGTTGAAGACGTCTTCGCCGAGATCGCCGGAAGCAAGTCGGCCGAAAAAGGCAAACACCTGCCCGATCAGCGGCTTGTCGAGACCGATGCGGGCATTGAGCAGCGATATCGCTTCAGGCGTTGCGCGCGAACCGAGGATCACCGTTGCGGGATCGCCGGGAATCAGCCGCGTCATGGTCATCAGCAAAACAACGGAGCCGGCAACGGCGAGGAATGCCGTCACCAGCTTGAAGACGAGGTGAATGCGCAGGGAGGCGCTTCTCATCGCGGCGCATCCCTGTCGGTCATTGAAACAGCGTGCACCGGATCAGGCCGTCGCTTCCGTAAAGGCCGTATAGAGCCAGTTGTTGCCATTCGGCAGAACACCGGGTTTCAGCCATTTGCGCGCGGCAAAGGCATTCAGATTGTGCGTGATCCAGATGAAGGCTGCGGATTCGTCGAGCAGTTTCTGTGCTTCGATATAGATCTTTTCACGCTCGGCGGGGTCGACTGTGACGCCGCCCTTTTCGTGCAGCGCATCGTAATCGGCGTTCTTCCAGCGCTGCCAGTTCCACTGGCCGACCTGCGCGGAGGTGAACCATTGTGTCTGGAAGCCGGGATCGAACTTTCCGTTGAATTTAATCAGCGACAGTTCGAGATCCTTGCTGGCGTCGTTTTTGCCGAGTGCCCAGTAGGCGGCGGATTCGAGCGCTTCGATCTCCACCTCGATACCGACTTCAGCAAGGTTGGCCTGAATGATCTGGGCAATGGCCTGATACCGTGCCGTTGCTTCGATGGTGAGCTTGGTCTTGAAACCGTTTGCGTGGCCGGCTTCGGTGAGCAATGCCTGCGCCTTTTCCAGATCACGGGCATAGACCGGCGCGTCTTTCCAATATCCGAGCAGGCTTGGCGCCAGCAGCGAATTGGCGCGCGGATAGATGCCGGAATAGGCGCCCTGCAGAATCGCGTCGATGTCTACCGCATAACGGATCGCCTGGCGGACACGAATGTCATCGAAGGGCGCCTTTTCGATGTTCGGCCCGAACCAGACATAGTCGATAGCGGGGATTTCCGTCACGCTCGCATCCGGTAGCTTGGCCAGGGCCTTTCCATTTTCGGGGTCGATTGCGGTGAAGTCGATTTCGCCGGACTGGAAGGCAATTTCCGAAGTCTTCTGTTCTCCGATCGGTTTGCCGACGATCTGCTGGAAATGCGGCTTGATCGGCCCCTTGTAGTCGGGGTTGATTTCGAGCGTGAATTGTTCACGCGGCACCCATTCCTTGAGAATGTAGGGACCGCTGCCGATCAGTTTCGTGGCGATATCCTTGCCCAGTGCTTCGAAAGCCTTTTTGGATATGATCCGGCCAGATCCGTCAGCAAGCGCGATCGTATAGAGTGCCGGTGCCGGCTGTTTGAGGATGATGCGGCCTTCGAGTGGGCTGACAACCTCGACACGGTCAAGAGCCGACCAGTCCTTGGCATAGGTGACGGGCTTGCCTTCGGCGTCCGGCTTGAGGAAGCGCTCGAAGGAGAATTTAACATCTTCGGCGGTCAGCTCACCGTAACCGCCGGTAAAGGTAAGGCCGCTTCTAAGTTTGAAACGGATTTCGGTATCGCTGACCTGTTCCAGTTCCTCGGCGGCATCGAGCTCCCAGTCCGTCGAGCCTGGCTTGAAGGATATCAGGCCCTGTTGCACTGACCAGATAACATTGAGATCGACCGGGCCTGAACGATTGGCAGGATCGAGATTGGAAAGGTCTTTCTCGACGCGAACGACGATCCTGGAGCGGTCCGCATTGGCGAAAACGGGATGAGCGCCGCCAAGAGCGACAAGACCCGCAATGGACGCGCCGCCGACGAGCACCTGCCGGCGTGTGGTGTTGAATGTCAAGATAGGTCCCTCCGGTATGGAGCGCCTGCCCGCGGCGGGCGGCGCTCAGCAATTCGACCGAGGGATTAAAGCTAATAACCTACAAATTTTATAGAATAAATATTTTCCGTAGAGTGCCGCTGCAAAACCATTTTTCCCTTTTTCCGGTCCGTGCTGCAAAGCCGTGCGGCGCGCCATCCGGTGCCCGCCTTTATAGTGACATGCGAAACCCGTTACCCACCGCCAGCCGGAACTACTCCATGTCCCGTCTCCCTTCTCCCGACCTCTTTCGCTCGCCATCCACCTCTGTCGCCATTGCTTCTATTGAATGGCAGACGGTGCTGCTGGCGGCTGTCATTTATGGCGGTTTCTTCACGGTGACGTGGTTTTGGCAATCTTTGCCGGTTCTCGCTGTCATCGCGCTTGGCGGTTGGCTGATCGCCTGGCATGGTTCGCTTCAGCACGAGGTCATTCACGGACATCCCACCCGTTATCGCGCCATCAACGATGCAATCGGCTGGCCGCCTTTATCCCTCTGGTTGCCCTATGCGGTCTATCGGGAAGGGCATCTCACCCATCACCGCGACGAACACCTGACCGATCCGATCGAAGATCCGGAATCCTCTTATTTTACCCAGGCTGCCTGGGAGAAAATGGGACTTGTCGGCCGATATCTGGCGCTCTGGAACACCACCTTGCTGGGACGGCTGACACTCGGCCCGCTGGTCATGATCGCCAGTTTCCTGGTGCAGGAGGCTTCTCTGGTCCTCAAGGGCGACAGGCCGCGCGCCGCACTTTGGGCGCGGCATGCGATTGGCGTTGCGGGTGTTCTGATCTGGGTGGCAGGAATTTGCGGAATGCCGCTCTGGCTCTATCTCTTCGGTTTTGTTTATGTGGGCGCGGCGCTGAGCAGGCTCCGCTCCTATGCGGAGCACCGTTATGCCGACCATCAGGATGAGCGCACCGCGATCGTCGAGAACAGCCCGCTGTTCGGGCTGCTGTTTCTCTATAACAATCTGCATGTGTTGCATCACAAATCGCCTGCCGTCCCCTGGTATAGTATCCCGGTTCTCTACCGTCGCCATCGAACCGCTCTCGTTACGATCAATGGCGGTCTGGTCTATAACGGCTATCTTGATGTCGCCCGCCGCTTCTTCCTGAAGCCCCATGACGATCCGCGTCATCCTCGCCATCTTGAGGCATTGCCCGTTGATGCCGCGACGAAGGATGTTTGATCGTAACGGGTAAGAGGAAAGACCACCTTACTCCCGACAGGCGGCATCGAAATCAATGCGCCCCGTCGGGCCTGTCGTCAGGGAATTAAGCGAGCCGAAGTGGTCTCCGACATCAACCGGACTAAGCGGTTTTGTGTTCCGGCGGCAGAAGATCGGCGTGGTGCGCGAGCGCGACGTCGGGATGCGAGCGTAAGCGGCTCTTGAGGTGGTTCTGCCCAACCTCCCGGAAGATCGGGTTAAGGGGATCAACGGTGATGCCCCGTTCGGAGCGCTTCAGTTCGTCCGGCAAGTCGATGACCGGTATGGTCGCGTCATAGCGGGAGCCGAGGAAGAAGGCGACGGAAAAGCGCTCCACACCCGCTGGCGGCGCCACGACGTCATGCACATCTGCGCGGACGAAGCCGTTGGTGGCAAGTTCCAGCAATTCACCGGTATTGATGATAAAGGTTCCAGGCACTGGCGGCGCGTCGATCCAGTCTCCTGTTTCGGTACGCACCCGCAGCCCTGGCGTCGTGTCCTGGAGAAGCACGGTGACAAAGCCACCATCCTTGTGGGCGCCGACGCCCTGATCGGTCTCGGCGATATCTCGTCCGGGATAGCGGATGATTTTGAGAAGCTGCGTCGGTTGTGGCTCATAAATCTCGGCAAAGACGTTTTCCGGCTGCCCGAGAGCGGCGGCAATCGCCTTGAGGAGATCGATGCCGATCCGCGTCACCTCCGCCTGATATCGCAGCAGCAACGGTTTGAGTTCGGGCAAAGCCTCCGGCCATTGATTGGGTCCAAACAGCCGCTTCCATGGCGGCGAGTCCGGACCGATCTTTGCCGGTTCGCCTTCGGTATTGATGTCGAGCTGTTCACGCCAGTCCTGCTCGCCCCGCGTCCGCTCCTGACCGGCCCGGTTATAGCCACGGAAATGCGGTGATTTCACCATCTCGATCTTGAGCTTTTCCTCCAGCGGCAAAGCGAAAAAACGTTTCGAGGTCGACAGGACATCTTCGATCAGCCGGGGATCGACACCGTGGCCGGTGAGATAGAAAAAACCATGGTCATGGAGCACGTTGCGCAGGTCGCTGACAAATTCACTACGCTCTTCCGGCGAATGAAAACGCGAAAGGTCGAGCGTCGGCAGCAAAGCCGTATTTTCGATGCGGGCGGTTTGAAATACCATGTCCAGTTTCCGGCTTTTGGGTGGTTTCTTATTACTCAGGCGGCCAATACCTGTTCGCCGTGCAGATGCGCCCGGATGGCCGACTTCAGCTCCGCGACGCTGGAAAACTGCCGGTTGTCCAGATCGATGACGTGGAATTTGACCGCGATGAATCGCAGCTTGTCGTTGTTCGGGATAGCAATGCCGACGGGCAGTCCCTGATATTCGATCGTTTGTCTTTGCATTTCGCTTCTCCGCCAATCTGGACTTTGTGGGGGTGTTTGGTACGGACCGTCTTTCGACGGCGCCCGCATTCGGGGCAGAGAGAGGCGACAACAGGGTCTGGAGCGACGGACATGACTTGACGTCGATGCAGGCGAAGCGGATGCAAAGGCCATTTCCGAAGTTCCTTTTTACGATTATTTTCTACAAAAAATATATACTACATTGAGCAATGGAACCACTGATTTTGATGCCGGTTCGGAAGAAAAATCTATACTTCTCCATAATGGCGAGCGTGCGTAGATAATTATCTCAGAAATGCCCAGCTGGGGAATTGTCATTCTCCTTGGGTTGGTCTGTTTCGCAGCAGGCGCTCCAGCCACAGGCTGTACCGGGACGCGCCAAAGCAGATCGCGAAGTAGATAAGGGCCACAAGCAGATAGGCTTCGTTGTAAAAGCCGAGCCAGCCCGGATCTGTTGCGGCTGCGCGGGCGGCGTTCAGCAGGTCAAAAACGCCGATAACCGCGAGCAGGGATGTTGCCAGCAGGAAACCGATTGCCAAGTTGACCATGCCGGGAATGACGATCCGCAATGCCTGGGGCAGAACGACGAGATGCATTGTCCGCCAGTAACCGATACCCAGCGCAGTGGCCGCTTCCTGCTGGCCGGATGGTATCGCCTGCAGGCCGGCACGCACGACTTCCGCTATATAGGCTGCCCAGAAAAGAGTGATCATGATCATCGCCCGGATCATCTTGTCGAACTGTGCTTCCGGCAGCGCCATGGGCAGGATCAGCATGGCGACATAGAGGATCGCGACCATGGGCGTGCCGCGCATCACCTCGATGTAGACGATCGAAAGGGTACGCAGCCCGCCAAGGCCCGAACGACGGGCGAGCGCCAGAAGGATCGCAATCGGCGTCGCGGCCGCAAAGCAGATGGCCCAGACAAACAGCGTCACCGGCAGCCCGCCCCATTGGTTGGACGGAACTGGAGAGCCGCCCGGACCACCGGTCAAGAGCATCCAGCAAACCAGAGCCGCAACCGGCCAGACGAGCAGCAGTTCCCTGCGCCAGAAACGCGGGAGAGCGCTGGTGACGAGCAACGCCATGAGGATCAGAATGACGAGTGCCGGACGCCATTGCAGGTCCGGCGGGTAGAAGGCGAACAGGATGAAACGCAGCTTGGCGGCAATGAAGGCCCAGCAGGCGCCCTCGCGCGCCGCACAGTCCGCGGAGGTTCCGCTCCACGTGGCGTCAAGCAGCGCCCACCGGAAAAAGGGCGGCAGAAGCCAGGTCAGTCCTGCCAGTGTCAGAAGAGTGATGGCGCTGTTGGAAAGCGTGCCGAAGAGCCCGTTTCGCAGCTTGCCGAGAGGCCCATGAAGCCGATGGGCGGCGGTGTTTCCGGCCTGTCTGGTCATCGTGCCGTTCCCTTCAGCGCAACCCTCTTGTTGTATTGGTTCATGAGCGCGGAAACGACCAGATTGATGCCGAGGTAGGTGCCGATGAGGATCATGAGGGCCTCCAGCGACTGACCGGTCGTATTGGCGGTTGTGTTGACGATGCTGACGAGATCCGGGTAGCCGATGGCGACCGCCAGACTGGAATCCTTCGTCAGATCGAGGTAGCTCGACGTGGCGAGCGGGGTGATGACGCGTAGCGCCTGCGGAAGCACGATCAGCCGCATGATCTGTCCATTGTGCAGGCCGAGCGCGCGGGCGGCTTCCCACTGGCCGCGATTGACCGACTGGATGCCAGCCCGGACAATCTCCGCGATTGCGGCGGAGAACTTTACGATCAGACCGGTTAAAAGCGCGGCAAATTCCGGTGTCAGATTATACCCGCCCCGGAGGTTGAAGCCCGCTAATGCGGGCGTTTCAAACGTGAGCTTCGCTCCTGATGCCGCGAACGCGGTGGTCGCGGCTGCGAGAATGGCGACGATGGCAATAGTGACGGTTCGCCCGTTCAGCCGCTTCAAATGGGACAGCAAGACGAGCGCAAGGCCAAGGGCAAGGATGATAAATATCACAAGCACCGGTGCGGCGACCGGGAGGCCTTCCGCAAAGACGGCCGGTAGATAAACGCCGCGATTGGTCAGATAGACCGATCCGAGCAAAGCGCCCGCCTGGCGCGGCGCCGGAAACGCCTTGGCGAGCGAAACCCAGAAGAAGAGTTGCAGCAGGAGCGGCGTATTGCGGATCAACTCCACATACCAGCGCACTAGGGAGGCAAGAAGCAGGTTTCCTGACAGGCCCGCGACACCCACGGTCACGCCGACAACAGTCGCTAATACGCAGCCGATCAGCGACACTTTCAGCGTATTGAGCAGCCCCGCCAGCATGGCACGAAGATATGGATCGCCGGCGGCGAAAGTGATCGGACTTTCGCCGATTTCGAAGTTCGCCGAACGCCAGAGAAAATCAAAGCCCGGTGAGACGCCGATACGGGCCATCGTCGTCGTGACGTTGATCCCGAGATAGACGAGCAATGCGATAAACGAGGCGATGACCGCCAGTTGAGCGATGGGGCGATGGCCCCACCACATGAGCAACCGACGATAGATGCCGGGCCTGCGAGGACCCGGCGTTACGATTGAGGACATCTGTGAAACTCGACCGTCTCAACGGAAGGGTGGGGAATAAAGCAGGCCGCCATCGGTCCAGAGGCGATTGTAACCGCGATCCCAGCCGAGCGGCTTCAGATGCCGGTCGAAGATTTCACCATAGTTGCCGACCGTCTTGATGATGTTATAGGCCCATTTGGGATCAAGGCCGATGGCCTCGCCAAGCGAAGGATCGACGCCGAGGAAACGCTGGATTGCCGGGTCGGGAGACTTCAGAAACTCATCGACGTTCTTGGAGGTAATGCCCCATTCTTCCGCCTGGATGGTGGCGTTGACGGTCCAGTTCACGATTTCCAGCCAGCGGTCGTCACCGCCGGCAATGGCCGGCGCCAGTGGCTCCTTCGACAGCCGTTCGGGCAGGACGATATAGTCGTCCGGTTTCTTCAACTGGGTGCGCTTGCCGACGAGATCGGAGGAATCCTGGGTGATGGCGTCGACGCGTCCCGACTCCAGCGCCGCGATAAACTGCCCGGTATCTTCGATCGTGACCGGCGTGAATTTCTTGCCGGTCTTGCGGAAGAAGTCGGCAACGTTGAGTTCGCCGGTGGTACCGCTCTGGGCGCCGATGGTGGCGCCGTCCAGATCGGCGGCCTTGGTGACGCCCAGATCCTTGCGGACCAGAATGCCCTGACCGTCATAGAAAATTGTCGGACCAAAGTGGAAACCGAGCTTGAAGGCGCGGGTGACGGTTACCGTGACGCCGGAAAGCAGGATGTCGAATTCACCGCTCTGCAGCGCAGGCAGGCGCTGCTGGGGAGAGGAATTGGTGAATTCGACCTTGTCCGGATTGCCGAAGACGGCGATGGAGAGCGCACGGCCGTAATCGATGAAGAAGCCCTGCCAGCGACCGTTGCTGTCCGGCGAGAAGAAGCCCGGCGTCGTGCCGACGCCGACCTTGATCGTGCCGCGCTGATTGATCTTGTCGAGTGTCGGGCCGGCATGGGCCGTGCCGGACAATGTTGCGGACGCCAGCAGCGCCGCGGCAATGGTCGATCTGACGACGCCGCCGATAAATCCCTGAGATGACATCTAAAAATGCTCCTGATGAAATGATCAGGTTTACCGCCCACCGATTGATCCCCCGATGGCCGAAACCTAATAATATAGTAATTTTATGGAATATATAAACGAGGGATCGATTGCCCGAAATTTAAGCTTTTAGAAAAGGCAATTGCTTATTTTTCGAATTGTCGGAACGGCGGTTCTCTGGACGGAAGTGAGGGCTTCGAGATCGTCCGCCTTGCTGCTTTTTGCGTCCCGGGTGTCCTGTGCAGCCGCTATGCATGAAAGGAAAGCCTGTCTTGTCCTGCGGCTTTTCCGGTATTTCCTCTAGAATCCTCCCCGAAACGCCAATTCATGAAAGCCCGAAAAATTGCAAACCAGTTGACTAGGGGCAGAGCGTCGAGATTAAAGATTAACGGTTATCAGGCACTCTCGCGCGAGATGACATCGAACCCGATATCGCAGGTTCGCGGCAGGACGACCCCACCGGAGGCACGGCTTATAATCAGTTCCGCGCCTTTTGCGCCCATCTCGTAGGCATTGGGCTGAAGAGTTGTCAGGCCCGGGGTGATCTCGGACGCTATTTCGTAATCACCCCAACCCGTCACAGCCAGACGTTCAGGTATTTTCCAGCCTCTGCGGCTGCATTCGAACAGGACGCCTGCCGCCACGATGTCCGTGGGACAAATCACACCATCGATTTCGGGGTCGATCCGGCACAGGTCATCAAGCGCTTTCGGCCCGGCCCCGAAACCATCCGCTTCATCGACAAAACATATCCGGTGGCTGTCCAGACCTGCAGTCTCCAGGCATTCGCGAAATGCCGGGAGGCGTTCGGTGTAGCGGCGCGATGATGCACCCTCGTAACCCACGAACCCTATGCGGCGGCAACCGCGCCGGATAAGCAGCGAGGCCATGGCCTGTATGGCGCCTGTCGTTGAATAGCCGACCGCCATGTCGACGGCATCATTGCTGACCCATGCCTCAACTACCGGTGTTGCGCTTTTGAGAACGAAATCCATAATCCCGGCCGCGTGCTCGTTGCCGACCAGGATAATGCCTGCAACGCGCAGGCCAATGAATGTCTGGATTGCGGCCGCCTCGTCATCGCGGCTTTCCGCCAGCTTGAGCACAAGTTCATAGCCCTGTGCTGCTGCATATTCCTGTATGCCGCGCACGTATTTGTAGAAACTTGAGTTCTTGATGGAGGGAATGACCGCGCCGATGATGCGGCTCTGGCCGGAAGAAAGATTGCCCGCCGAATGATTGGGTACATAGCCCAGTTCGGCCGCAACCTTGAAAACACGCTGACGCGTTTCCTCGAGCACTCTCGCGGGATAGCGGAAAGAGTTCGAAACGGTCATTGGCGATACGCCCGCCGCGCGCGCGACGGACTGCATCGTTACCACCGGTCTGTTATCGTCTGGCCTTGTCATGTGCGTCTGTTTCGTTGTCCGGCGCGGCATAAATTTCAAGGATTTTTATCCCCGCAATCCGCGAAATTAAAGAAAAGGAGTTCTTGACGGTACGATTCATCTCGGTGATTGTAGCGCTACAATCCACTCATACATGACCGGAAGCAGCATGAGAACCGTTATCGGTGGCAAAATAGAACGAAGGCTCCGCCCATGAGCGGGCCGCTGCGTGAGCAGCCTGCCGCGCTTGTGCTGAAGGGTGTCAGCAAGCGTTACGGCGCCACGCTTGCCGTAGATAATCTCGATCTCACCATCGAGGCCGGCAAACTCGTTTCTCTGCTCGGCCCCTCCGGTTGCGGTAAGACCACAACGTTGCGCATGGTGGCCGGTTTCGAACTGGCCGATAGCGGCAGCATTCATACCGGCGAAACGGACGTGACCACGCTTGCACCCCACCGGCGGCGGCTGGGCATGGTATTCCAGAATTACAGCCTGTTTCCCCACCGCACCGTGGCTGAAAATATCGCTTTCGGCCTGCGTATGCAGGGTATCGGCAGGGCGGAAAGAGATGGCAGGGTCGCGGCGATGCTCGATCTCATTAAGCTTTCAGGCCGTGGCGATACCTGGCCGTCGCAATTATCGGGAGGGCAGCAGCAGCGTGTGGCGCTGGCGCGCTCTCTGGTCGCCAATCCCCGCGTATTGTTGCTGGACGAGCCTTTGAGTGCGCTCGACAAGTCATTGCGCGAGAGCATGCAATTCGAGATCCGCGCCATGCAGCAGCGCCTCGGCATCACCACGCTTCTGGTTACGCATGATCAGGAGGAGGCGCTGTCCATGGCCGATGAGGTGGCGGTGATGAGTCGGGGGCGCATCCTTCAGAAAGGCACGCCCGGCGATATTTACGACCGGCCGCAAAGCCGGTTCGTGGCCGAATTTCTGGGCGCGTCGAATATTTTCGAAGGGGTCGGCTCGGAAGATGGCACTTCGCTGGTGCTGACTGGCCCTTCAGGACCGGTGCGTTTTCTGCTCGGAGCAACTGTGGCGCCATCATCGCCGGTGGTGCTTTCAGTCCGTCCGGAGCGGATTTTCCCGGCGCGCCAGACTGATGCCGCCTGGCTTGCCGGGCGTGTGGCGGGTGCGGTTTTTCGCGGAAATTACGCCGCGTACCAAGTCGATATTCCCGCGCTTGGCCGTCAGATCCTTGTCTATCGCCAGCCGGAAGGCCCGCCCGGGGAACTCGCCTGGCATCTTGGTCAGCAAATCGCACTTGGCTGGAATCCGCAGGATGCAGTCACCGTGAAACCGGAATGAACTGAAAGCGGAAGAATGCAAAAGAACGGCGCACGTATCGGCATAGACGTAGGCGGAACCTTCACGGATTTCGTTCTGTTCGATCCTGCACGAAAGAATCTGACCTATTACAAGGAGCCGTCGACGCCTGACGAGCCGTCGCGTGCGCTGATCGTCGGGTTGCAGTCGCTGCTCGACAAGGCCGGATTGTCGGCTGGCGACATCGAAACGCTCATGCATGGCACGACGATTGGTCTCAATGCCATCATTCAGCGGCGCGGTGCGCGGATCGCGCTGATCGTCAGCGAAGGCTATCGTGATATTCTGGAAATCGCCCGCAGCCGCATGCCGTCTTCTTTCGATTTCCACGCCAGCAAGGAAGAGCCGCTGGTGCCGCGCCACAGGATCATTGAAATCGGCGCGCGTCTTTCGGCAAAGGGTGAGGTGACGCAAGCGCCTGATGAGGCTGCGACAGCCGATGTGGCCCGGCAACTGAAGGCGCTGGATGTCGATGCGGCAGCGCTTGTGTTGATTAACGGCTATACCAACCCGGCAGTCGAGACAGCGCTAGCGGCCCGTATTTCAGAAGCAGCCGGGTTGTCTGTCACGCCCGCTGCCGCCATCTGGCCGGAAATCCGCGAATATGAACGCACGCTCGTTGCTTGCCTTAATGCCTATATCCAGCCGCTGATGCAGAACTATTTCACCGGGCTGAAAGCCGGGCTGGAGCGCGACGGCGTCAGCGCGCCAATCCTCGTGACGGCCTCCAATGGCGGTTCGCTGAGCATCGGTTCGGCACAGGAAAGGCCGGTGGAAACGATACTTTCCGGCCCCGCTTCCGGTGTCATGGCAGCAGCGCGGCTTGTCGAGGCTGCCGGCGTCCGCTCCATCATCACCTTCGATATGGGCGGCACATCCTCCGATATCGCCGTGGCGCATCAGGGTGCGGCGGAACTGGCAACACGCACCGATATCGGCGGTCTGCCGCTGGTTTTGCCTGTTGTCGATGTTTCCGCCATCGGCGCAGGCGGCGGCTCCATCGTTCAGGTGGATGACCACGGCGTTCTGAAAGTTGGCCCGCGTAGCGCCGGGGCAATGCCAGGGCCTGTCTGCTATGGTCGTGGCGGCACCGAACCCACTGTGACGGATTGCTACCTGGCGCTCGGTTATATCGATCCCGCAGGCTTTCTCGGCGGGCGCATGCATCTGGACGGTGCAGCCGCGCAGGCGGCTCTTGCCGCAACGGCAAAACTGATCGGCCTTGAGGGCGAGAATGCCGCCGCCAGCGCTGCCGAGGGCGCACTGGCTGTCACCACCGCAGGCATGGCGACAGAACTCTACAAGACGCTGGCGGCGCGCGGTCTTGACCCCGCCGATTTCGCTCTCGTTCCCTTTGGCGGTGCGGGACCAACCCATGCCAACCTGCTGGCCGATGAGATCGGCATCGGCCACGTCATCATTCCGCAGGCAGCGGGCACATTCTGCGCGCTCGGCGCGGCAGGAGCAGATTTGCGTCGCGATTTCGTGCGGAGCCTGCGCCGTGCACTCGATGAAACAAGCGCTGCCGCACTGGAAGGTGTGTTCGGCACGCTGGAGGCCGAGGGAGCCGCATGGCTCGACAACGAGGGCGAATACAGTACCCAGCGCCTTTTCCGCCGCGCCGCCGATATGCGTTATTCCGGCCAGGCCTATGAATTGCGCGTATCGCTGGACGGGGTCGCAACCGACGCTGTTTCCATCGCAGAAGCGTTCCATATCGAGCATGAGCGTATCTACGGTTTTCGCGACAGTGGCGCGGAGGTGGAGCTTGGCACCGTGCGGCTCGCCGTGGTGGGGGTGACGTCGGATATCGCCGCGCCGGCTTTCCCGGTTGGTGAAGGAACGCCGCGGCCAAAGGGAAAACGTCCGCTATTCCGTGGCGGCGCATGGCTTGCCGCCGATGTTTATGATCGCAGCGCTTTCGGCGCGGGAGATCGTATGGAGGGACCGGCGATCGTTGAACAGGACGACACCACGACAATCTTGCTGCCCGGCTGGACTGCCCGCTGCGACAATGCCGGAAACCTGCACCTCGAAAGGCTGGCCCGATGAAAACAGATCCCGTTACGCTGGCTATTCTCGGTAACAAGCTCGCCGCGATCAGCGAGGAAATGTGCCTGACGCTGCAACGCACCGGCCGTACGCTCTATGTCAAGGAAACCGCCGATTTCGCCTGTGCGCTGGCCGGGCCGGATGGGCGTTTCTTCGCCTATCCGCGCTCTATCGGCGTGTCCGGTTTCGTGGGGCTGGAATGCGGCCCAACGATTGCCGCTGTCGGCCCGCTTGAACCGGGCGATGTCATCCTGACCAACGATCCCTATCGCTCCGAAGGTCTGGCAACGCATTTGCCGGATCTGCACATGATCGAGCCGTATTTTCACGAAGGCCGCATCGTCGCCTATGGCTGGTGCTTCGTGCATTGCTCGGATGTCGGCGGGCGCGTGCCTTCCAGCATATCGCCGGTGAATACGGAGATCTTTCAGGAGGGACTGCGCATCCCGCCTGTCAAACTGATGAAACGCGGAGAAATGTCTCCCGAAGTGCGGCTTTTTCTTGAAGCAAACAGCCGCACGCCAGAGGCCAACCTGGGCGATATCCGCGCCATGATGGCGGCGCTTGCCGCAGGACGCCGCCGCTTTGAGCAGACCGTGATGCGCCACGGTGCGGAAGCGGTATCGGCCGCCGCCAGCGATCTGCTGGCATGGGCGGCGGAAAAGGCGCGTGCGGTGCTGCGCCAGGTGCCATCCGGCTCCTACAGCTTTTCCGATTATCTCGATGACGACGCGGCGGGCAAACTGCCGGTGCGCATCGCGCTGACCGCGACATTCGCTGACGGAGAGGTCCATCTCGATTTCACCGGCACCGATCCGCAGGTCGCCACCGCAATGAATATTCCCTCACGCGGCAGGCCGCATGCCTGGCTGACATTGCGGGTTCTGGCGCTGGTCAATACGCTCGATCCGTCTGTGCCGCTCAATGCCGGTCTGCTGGACCCCGTGCGGATTACCGCGCCGGAAGGAACGCTGGTCAACCCTCAGGAACCGGCCGCGACCGGCGTTCGCCATGCGGCGGCAATTCGTGTCAACGATGTGCTGAACGGTGCATTCGGCCAGGCGCTGCCGGATATCATGCCTGCGGCCTCTTCCGGCACCGTGATACCTGTCGTGGTGGCCGAGCCGGATGGCAAGGGCGGGCGGCGCGTGCAGGTGGTGGAGCCGATGATTGGCGGCACCGGCGCGCGCAGCGGGCGTGACGGCGTGGACGGCCGCGACAGCGGCATTTCCAACCTTGCCAACAATCCGGTGGAAACCGTAGAGGCGGAGCTTGGTGTCGAGATCCTGCGCTATGCGCTGCGGCCGGATTCGGGCGGTGCGGGACAATGGCGCGGCGGGTGCGGCATGGAGCTGACATTCCGTATTCTGACCGATGACACCAATGTTCTGGGGCGTGGCATGGAACGCCTGTTGTTCCGCCCCTGGGGTGCGCATGGCGGCGGGCCTGGCCTGCCGGGTGAACTGATCGTCAATCGGGGCAAGCCCGATGAGCGCCGCCCTGGCAAGATCGACGTTCTCAATGTCAATGCGGGCGATACGATCACATTTCTCACGCCCGGCGCCGGTGGCCGGGGCGACCCGCTGAAACGCGACCCGCAGGCCGTTCTGCGCGATGTACGCAATGGTCTTGTTTCCGAAGGTGCTGCGGCGTCGGCCTATGGCGTAGTGATCCGCGACAATGAACTGGACGCAGACGCAACATCGGCTCGCCGCGCCGGAGAGGTTGCGAAAAGCCCCGCTGATGGACGAGGCCCCGAACGCAACGGCTGGGACGCAGTTTTCGAACCGGCGCTGATGGACAGCCTGAACCTGGCGCTGCTGGCCCTGCCGGGCACTGTGCGCCAGCGCCGCCGCAAGGAGATATTTGATGCGGTCCTGCCCGCTCTGCCGGAAGGATTTCCGCGCGTGGCGGCCGATGCCGCAGAAATTGGCCGGGCGAGGGCGGCTTTCGAACATGCCGTCTCGGGCCTTGCCGCCAGTCCCGTTTCAAAGAGTGCATGACGTTTCCGGATATGGAGAACCGCGATGACAGATATGAACAGACGTAATTTCCTCGGCACAGGTGCTGCGCTCGGCCTCGGCCTCGCCGCAGGCGGGCTGCCGCGCTTCGCCAGCGCGCAAGGCGCCAAAGAAATCACCGTCACCGCTTTTGGCGGTGTGTGGGAGGAGGCCGTGCGCAAGTCCTTCGTCGCCCCGTTCGAGGCGAAGACCGGCGCGAAAGCCAATGTGGCACTCGGCGGCCCGCCGCAGTGGCTGGCCCAGGTGGAGGCTTCGCCCGCAAAGCCCCCGGTCGACGTTCTCATCATGACGCCCGATCTGGCACTGACGGCTGCCAAGGCCGGTCTTGTCGATGATTTCACCGTCGAAAACTTGCCAAATCTTGCGAAGATTCCGCAGGAACTGACGGATTCCGTTCAGGGCAAGGGTACGCTGTTCGATTATGGCGTCGCGGGCATCACCTACAACAAGGACAAGGTGAAGAACCCGCCGAAATCCTTTGCGGAATTCGTCGAGCGCGTCGCAGTGGGCGAATTCGTGGCCTCCATTCCCTCCATCAGCTATGCCGTAACGCCGATCATGCTGATCTGGGCCATGGCGCGCGCATTGGGCGGCGGCGTGGATAATGTTGATCCGTTCTTCAAGGCGGTCGAGAAGATGAAGGACAATCTCGTCTACTGGCCCGGTCCCAACGATTTCTTCAATCATTTGTCTTCGGGTGAGGCCGATATCGGCATCTATTTCGATGGCCGCACCTGGAACCACTTCGATAGCGGCGCGACCTGGATCGACTTCATCAACCCGACAGAGGGCGGATCGCTGAACGGTGTTGCCGTCCAGAAGCCGAAGAACGCCAATCCGCTCGCCTGGGATTACATCAACGAGGTGCTGGACGCCAAAAACCAGACGCAGTTCGCCGACATCATGAATTACGGCGTAACCAATACCGACGTCGTTTACAGCGAAAAGCTGAAGCCACGCATCACGCCCTGGCAGAACACTGCCTTCCCGCCCTACGAGCAGATTGCCGGTGTGCGTAACGCCTGGGTGGATCGCTGGAACCGTGAGATCGGACGGTAAGATCAGAGCTCCCGCCCCGCATGAGGCGGGTGCTCGTGTACCGATGGAAAACGCCGTATGAACAGCAAACAACCGCATATCCTGACCGCGCCACGCGCCCGCCGTCTTCCCGGCTGGCTGCTGGTGTTGCCTGCCATGCTGTTCCTTATGGCGTTTTTCGTTCTGCCGCTGGTCGATAACGGCATGCGCAGCGTTCTCGATACTGATGGCGGCTTCACGCTCTCCCGCTACACGATGCTGCTGGGCGATGCTTTCTATCTGAAAGTTATTGCCGAAACAGTGCTTCTGTCGGGCGGCGTCACGCTCATTTGCGTCATCATCGGCTATCCGGTTGCCTATTTTCTGGTGCGCAAGGCCGGGCGCTGGTCGGGTATTATCGTCTTTTTGCTGATAGCGCCGCTGCTGACCTCTATCATCATGCGCACTTTCGGCTGGCAGGTGCTGTTTGCGCGCCGGGGCCTGGCGAACAATCTGCTTGTCGATCAGCTCGGCATTCTTTCGGCACCGCTGCGGCTGACGAACTCGCCGGAAATTGCCATCGCGGCGCTGGTGCATGTACTGGTACCATTCATGGTTCTGTCCATTGCCACCGGCTTGCAAGGCATTGATATGAGGTTGGAGGAGTCGGCGAAAATTCTCGGCGCCAATCGTTTGCGCACCTTTTTCGAGGTCACGTTGCCGCTGTCGCTCGACGGGATTGGCACCGGGGCGATCCTCGTTTTTATGATCGCCAATGGCAGTTTCGTTACCCTTGTCATGCTTGGTGGCGGACTGCAGACCCTGCCGCTACTGATCTACCAGCAGTTCAACACCACTCGGGATTTCGGAATGGCCAGTGCCATGAGCACCATTCTGCTGGCGATAGCACTGGTTTGCCTTTTCCTGCAACTGCGGCTCGTGCGCCGGCGGGGAGCGTGAAATGACCCGTTCAGGAACAGACTGGCCTGCCATCGCTCTCGCGCTTTTCGTGGCGGTATTCTTTATCTTCATGCTGGCGCCGATCTTCGTCGTGGTGGTCGTATCCTTCACCTCCGCCAGCTATGTGGCTTTTCCCATACCGGGCTGGTCGTTGAAATGGTTCGCCAATATCTTCGCCTGGCAGCCGTTCGTGGATGCGCTGATCGTCAGCGCGCAGGTCGGTGTCGGGGCGACATTATTGTCCTGCCTGCTGGGTGTTCCTGCCTGCCTGTGGCTGGCGCGCTCGCGAGCGGCATGGGCCAGTGCGCTGATGACTTTTCTTCTGTCGCCCCTGTCCATGCCGATGATCGTGATCGGTTTCGCATCGCTGTTCTTCATGAGCAGGCTCGGGATTGGTGTATCTTTCACCGCGCTGCTGATAACCCACACCATTGTTTGCCTGCCCTATGTGCTGCGCACGGTGGCGGGCGTTTACAGCACTCTGCCCCGCAGTTACGAGGAGGCTGCGGCCATTCTGGGTGCAAACCCGCTGCTGGTCTTCTGGCACGTTACCTTGCCGCTCATTCGTCCGGGCATCGTTGCGGGATCGCTGTTCTCGTTTCTGACCTCGTTCGATAATCTCCCGGTCAGCTATTTCTTCGCCAGCGCCAGCACAAATACGCTGCCTGTGGCTATGCTGAGCTATCTCGAACACCAGTTCGACCCGACTATTGCCGCGCTCAGCGCCCTTCAACTGGCCTTTGCCGTGGTGACGCTGATAATCGTGGACCGCATTTACGGCATTAAAAAAATGATGGTGGCTGCATGACTTCCTTTTTGCCTCTTGATCACGTCATTATTCTTGTAAGCGATCCGCAACAGGCGGGCACAGCTTTCGGGGAAGCCGGTTTCACCGTTACGCCGTTCTCCCGGCACAGCGCCAGCATGGGAACCGGCAATTGCTGCATCATGCTCGAAAGCGCATATATCGAAATCATCGGTGTGGTCGAGGTCACGCCCGCCAATGCGGGATGGCGCGGTTTGCTGGAAAAAGGCGCCGGAATACGTGGTATCGCCCTCAGAACGGCCGATGTCGAAGTCACATCCCGCGAGATCGCAGAAAAAACCGGCATCGCCCCTGAGCCGGTGCGGCATTTCTCGCGCCAGACGGACGATGGTGAGTTGCGCTTTTCCGTCGCCCGTATCGATACGGCCTCAACTCCCGGCTTCCAGTGCCTGGCTTGCCAGCATCATACGCCGGAGCTTTTATGGCGTCCCGAACTGATGCGCCATGCAAACGGTGCGCGCCGTCTCGTGTCCGTTTCCACGCCTGGCGCCGATATGTTACAGCCTTTTGCATCGGCCTCGCCAACCGGAACAGCGCTTGTAAAAGGCCGAAACGAGCTGGTTATTGCTGCATCTGATAATCGGCACATCGATTTGCGCGAAATCTGCGGAACGGAAATATCACTGGTGCGCGCATGACATCCTGGCCTGTCGACACGCCGTCCCCCCTGTGGATGCAGCTTTCCCGCGAGCGATTTGAAAGTGAACCGCTGAAAGGAAGTGCAAGCGCCGATATTGTCGTCATCGGCGGCGGCATTTCCGGCCTGACGACGGCGCTGGAACTCGCCCGGCGCGGGCAGCGCGTCGTATTGCTTGAGGCGGCGAAGATCGGATACGGCGCATCGGGCCGCGCCAACGGCCAGGTCATTTCGGCACTCACCCGGCATGGACCGGATGCGATAAGGCGCGTATGGCCGGGGGAGAGAGGTGAGCGTTTCATACGCCTCGTCGCCGGTGCCGCAGACCGCCTTTACGAACTGATCGAGCGTTACGGCATCGATTGCGACGCCTGTCGCAATGGCTGGCTGCAACCGGCACACAGCCCCGGTCGCGCGAAGCGTGTTGCCGCCCTCGCTGCGCAGTGGGCGGCTGTGGGCGCTCCCACCGTCGCAGTCGGCGTGCAAGAGATGGCGATCCGGCTTGGCGCCGATGCCTATCACGGTGGCTGGGAACACCGCACCGGTGGTCATATCAACCCTTATGCTTTCACGGTTGGCCTTGCCAGGGCCGCAGCAGGTGAAGGGGTGGTGATTCATGAAAAAACACCGGCGCTTGCCCTCAATCGATCCGGGGATGTATGGGAAGTCGTAACGCCCTCCGGCCTTGTCCGCTCTCCAAAAGTGGCGCTGGCAACGGCTGCCCATACGGGCGATCTGTGGCCAGAATTGCGGCGCTCCATTGTCCCCGTTACCTCCTATCAGAGCGCCACAAGACCGCTCGGTTCGCTGGCGCAGGATATTCTGCCTGGCGATGAGGCGTCGTCGGATACGCGCATGGATTTGCGCTATTTCCGCAAGGATCGGGAAGGGCGGCTGGTTTCGGGTGGTGCGCTGGCTATCCAGGTGGCAGCATCCATGCGGCTTCCGGCCATGGTCGACCGGCGTTTGCGCGCGCTCTTTCCGGCGCTGCCGCACGGTGCGTTCGATACGTTCTGGGGCGGGCGCATCGCCATGACGGTGGATCGTCTGCCACGCCTGCACCGCAGGGCGGACGGGCTTTATACGTGGATAGGCTGCAACGGCCGCGGTCTGGCGCTTGCCTGCGCAATGGCCCCGGTGCTGGCCGATGCTATCAGCGGCGTGCCGGATGATGAAATGGCGCTGCGCCCCGTTCCGGTTCCATCCGTTCCGTTCCATCCCTTCGTCTGCCGCACGGCGCGCCTGATCCTGCCCTGGATGCGGTGGCAGGACAGCCGTGAAGTGTGAAAGGAAATCCCATGCCCCGCGCCGCCGTCATCCAGCTTTTTCATGAGGCCAACGCCTTCACGCCCGTCAAGGCGAATTACGAGGGCTTTCTTTCCGCGCAATATTTTACCGGTGAGGATGTGCGCCGCGAGTTCGGTTACACCAGCAACTGGCTGGGCGGCGTGACAGAAGCGCTCGATGAGGCGGGTTACGATATCGCCTATGGTGTCTGCACCGGCTGCCTGCCGGGAGGAACGCTGGAGGGCGAGAGTTACCACCGGCTGGTGCGCGAAATCATCGGCTCGCTAGAGCAGATTGCCGCTGCCGGACCGGTTGATGTCGTGGCATTGCTGCTGCATGGTGCGCTGGTGGTAGAGGGCGTGCCGTACCCGGAAACGGATCTGGCGCAAAAGGTGCGCGATATCGTCGGGCCGGATGTGCGCATTGCCGTGCCGCTCGATTTTCACGCCAATGTCGAGCCGATGCTGGCTTACAAGGTCGATGTCATCATCGGCGGCAAGCTCTATCCGCATGCCGACACCCATGCGCGCGGCAAGAAGCTGATGCGGCTGGCGCTTGACAACACGCCGTGGCGCACGCGCCGGTTCCGCCTGCCGGTTGCCGCTCCGATGAGCGCCCAGACCAGCGATGCCTTTCCATTCAACGAGCTGGTGGCGCTATCGGACGACATCGGCAATCGACCCGGCCTTGCCGATGTGGTCGTGATGGGTGGTTTCCCCTATGTGGATTCCGATGATGTCGGCAGTTCGGTTCTAGTAACCGGTACCGATGAGGACGCCATGATTGCTGCGTTCCGCGAGATGGCCGATGCCATCTGGCAGCGGCGTGAGGCGATCACCCGTTCTGCCCCGTCATTCGATGAGGCGGCAGCGGAAATCTTTGCCCGGGCAGCAAAGGGGCGGGTGGTGATCGGCGATGCCGGTGACAATCCCGGTTCCGGCGGTGTTGCCAATGTCGCCGATATTTTCGCTGCGCTCGCCGCGCAATCCCTGCCATTCGCCGCCGGTTTCATGGTCGATGGCGAGGCCGTGAAGATCGCCTGTTCAATAGGTGTCGGCCAGCGTGGCCGCATCCCCATGGGTCTGCTGCGCAACGGGCAGCCCTTCGAGGTCGAGGCCGTTGTCGAGCGTGCGGGCGAGGTGCGCTATCGTAACGAAGGCGCCAATCTGCATGGCGAATTGCTGGAGGGCGGCGAAGGTGCGGTGCTGAAAGTGGGCGATGCCGGGCATATCGCTCTCGTTACCGAGCGCATCCAGGCCTATGACACCCAGGCCTTCCGCAGCCAGGGCATTAATCTCGAAAGCAAGGCGATCATTCACGTCAAATCGAGCAATCACTTCCGCACATCGTTCACACCGCTGGCTGAACAGGGTGTTTTCGTGGTCGATAGCGGCGGCTATGCCTCGACGGACGCCCGCCGCTTTCCCTTCACGAAACGTATCACACGCATTCTGCCACTGGCAAAGCTCGACCGGGCGGAATGGGACCGCCAGGTCGAGGAAGAATGCCGCATCGTCTTCGGCAAGGGTTGAAGGGCATCAGCCCTTCACGACCTTTCCACCTTTGATGACGAGGCTATGGTGGGCGGCGAAGTTTTCGAGCGTGCCTTTCTCAAGCGGATTGGCTGACAGAACATTGAGGTCGGCGCGATAATTTTCCCGCACGTAACCGATTTCGTTTTCCAGCCGCACCAGTGCCGCTGCGGTGCTGGTGGCGGCACGTAACAGATCGGCAGGGGGGACGACATCGGCGCGCAGCGCGAATTCATGCAACTGCCGCTCATGCATCGGGCCTATCAGATCTGTGCCATAGGCCATGGGCACCCCGGCGCGATAAGCCATTTCCACCGCATTGATCCCGGCGTCCAGCACCAGCTTTATCTTGTCCATCCGGTCTTTAGGAAAGCCGCTTTCGGCCCCGACTTCAGCAAGCGCCCGGAAGCAGGAAAGCGTCGGCGTAAGAAAGCTGCCGGCCTCCCTCATCAGCGCTACCGTTTCCTCATCCAGCAGATTGCCATGCTCGATGGAGCGCACGCCGCAGCGCACCGCACGCGCCACAGAGCGCGCCGTATAGGTGTGCGACACGACATAGAGATCGGCCATGGCGGCTTCATCGACGATGGCGGTTATCTCGGCTTCCGAAAACTGGTCCGACGTAATACGGTCGGTGGGTGACGAGATGCCGCCATTGGCCATGATCTTGATATGGTGCGCGCCGCGGCGGATTTCGTCACGCGCCGCGCGGCGCACCTCGTCCAGGCCATCGCAGCGGCGGCCGAGGCTGACCTGGGCATAGGTCTCATCCATGCGGTCCACGCCCATGCCACGGTGATCGCCATGCCCGCCGCTCGGCGAGAGCGCCTTGCCGCAATAGAGAAGGCGCGGCCCTTCGATCAACCCCTCTTCGACGGCCTGGGCAAGGCCGAAATCCGCACCGCCGACATCGCGCACCGTCGTAAAACCGCGTGAAAGCATGCCGCGCAGCACGCCCGCCGCCCGCGCCGAGACATACATGGGTGACTGCTTCGGCAGTTCACCGAGATTGGCGGTATAGGCCGTGGCGTGCACATGCGCATCGATCAGGCCCGGAATGACAAAATCGCCCTTCACATCGATGCGCTGCCCGGCCGAAGCCGCAGGCTTTCCATCGCCAATCTCACGGATATGGCCATTTTCGATCACGATATGCCGGTCGGCGAGGATGGTGGCGGTCTCCACATCGACCACATGGGCATTTTCAAGAACGGTAATCACGTCGGATATTCCCGGTTACAGCATAAAACGGCAAAACCGGGCAGCTTGCACTGCCCGGTTTTATGAACGGTATGTCCGCTTACTTTCCTGACCAGCCAAGGCGGTTCAGGAACAGGTTCTCGTTGGGCAGCGGCGTGAATTCCACGTCCTTCGCCGCGCCGTAGATGACCGATGCCTGGTAGAGCGGGATGATGTAGTTCTCGGCCGCGACGATCTCATGGACGGTCTTGTAGAGCGCCAGACGTTTTTCCGGATCAATGCTGACGCGGGCCTCATCAAGCGCCTTGTCGATGCGCTCGTCCTTGATGCTGGCCCATTTGCTTGAGGAATGCAGCAGCGGATAAAGCGTGCCATCGGCATCCTGGCAGCCGCAGCTCCAGCGTCCGAACGCGGTCGAGGGAATGGTTTCGGGGCCGGATTGCATCTGCTGCATCCAGTTGCCCATATCGGTGGACTGGATGCTGACGTTGAGGCCGACATCGTTGAGCATCTGCTGAAGCGCCTGCACCACACGCTGGTCGTAGGTGGGCGTGGTGAACAGGGTTATTTCCTGTTTTGCCGCCTCGCCAACTTCGGCAACCAGCGCCTTCGCCTTTTCAGGGCTGTATTCAGGCGCCTTGATACCTTCGACATAGCCGAAAGAAACCGGTGCGGTCAGTTCGTCGATCGGGGCATCGAAGCCGCCGAGAATGCCCTCAACGATGCCCTGCTTGTCGATAGCGTGGGCGATGGCGAGGCGAATGCGCTTGTCGTTCAGTGGCGCCTTGTTGACGTTGAGCGAGAAGAACGCGATGCGCTCGCCACGCACCGGCAGCACCTTGCCCTGGCCGGAAGCCTCAAGCTGGGCGGCCAGATCGTTATTGAGATTGCTGGCAAGATCGGTGGTGCCGGATTGCAGGTTGGCAATGCGGGTCGAGCCATCCGGCACAGCGCGGAACGCCACTTTCGGGAACTTGCCCTTCTCGCCCCAGTAATCTTCGTTAAGTGCAAGAGAAACCTCGACGCCACGGTTCCATTTTTCGAACTTATAGGGGCCGGAGCCAACCGGCTTGAGGTTGAACTCGTCCTTGCTGACCTTTTCGACAACGTGCTTCGGCACGATGGACAGCTTGGTCAACTGCGCGAGAAGAACGGGATAAGGCCCCTTTGTGGTAACGACGACAGTCGTTGTGTCTTTGGCAACCGCGTCGCTGATCTGGTTGAACTGGCCAAGCTGCGGGCTGCCGAAACCGGGATCGGTGATCCGCTTGATGCTGAATACCACATCTTCGGCGGTCAGCGGCGTGCCGTCATGGAATTTCACGTCGCCACGAATTTTGAACTCGATTTCCGTGTCGTTGAGATACTTCCATTCCGTGGCGATTTGCGGGGAAATTTCACCCTTGTCGTCGCGGGTCAGCAGGTTATCGAAAATATTGCGATAGACGTTGAAGCTGTCGGTATTCCACTGCACATGCGGATCAAGCGAGCTTGGCTCGGCAATGAAATCCACCACAAGCTGATCCTTTGCGTAAGCCGCAAACGGCGTCGTGGCGAGCGAGGAAGCCGCAAGCATGGCGGCGAGCAAAACGTTTTTCAGGCGCATGGGGCTATCTTTCTTCCAATTGATCTTCCGGGTCCCCCGAAAGACAGGCTGACCATGTGGGAAACGGCTGCATGTTGTTTTCAATATCGCAAATTGAGATCTCAGTTTTATATATTGCAATATCAGAATGACATACTGTCACCTTGCTGTAATCTTCGCAACTACATGCATTCTAAAACAGACGGATGCATTGGAATGCCGTTTTCAAAATCGGGCCTGATTGGAAACGATTGATTTATGTCGGCAACGGAGGCAAAATCCATTCATTCCGCACAAAGGCCGATCGTGAGATGATTTCTTCGCTTCGGTCGCCGCGAAAAGAAAATATGTCCTTCCCGAAAACAGGAAGAGATATCAAATTATAAAACTGAGAGGTCAGTTTCTGATGCTGGATAATGAAGCCTATATGTCGCCGCTCCCGCTTGAAGGGAAAGGTGATGTCGCCGAAAAAGCGCTGAGGAGTGCAATTGTGAACTGTATTCTGACGCCTGGCGAGCGCCTGTCGGAATCCGCGCTGACGGAAGAGTTTGCACTTGGGCGCGGCGCGGTGCGGGCCGCGCTGGCGCGGCTCAAGGCTAGTGGCCTCGTGTCATCCTCGGCGCGAAGCGGCTGGGCGGTGGCGCCGGTTTCGGCCAGCGAGATCCGCGAACTGAGCGCGGCGCGACGTCACCTGGAGCCGCTTCTATGCTCGGTGGTGCTGGATGAGGCCTCGGTTCAGCGGCTGAAAGCGCTGGCGGAAATGCATATGGCGCTGACGCAACGTTATGAACTGGGCGGCGATATCATTCCCACCATCCGTCGCTGCGAACGTGAGATACTTGAGCTTCTGGCGGCCCGCCTCGGCATGCCAATCGTTGCGGGCTGGCTGGTGGATCTGTGGGACCGATCGGTGCGGCTGGTCAACTTTTTCGAACAGACCGGGCGCACCAGGCTCGTCCCTGCCAGCCGCTCCACGCTGGTAAATGCAATTATCGATGGCCGCAAGGCCGAGGCGCTGGAACTGCTGGCAACGGCCAATACGGCGCTTGAAACATATCTTCTCGACCGTTTTCTCGAATCCGAAGCCATGGTCGGGGCAAAACCCGCCCGTCGTAATCCCGGCAAGGACAAGGCGGGCCGTATTTCACAAAAATCGACAACCGTTTCACGAATAAGGACTTTATGACGATGATATCAGCGAGCCGTTCGATCCGTTTCACGCTTGCGGGCCTTTTGCTGGCCTGCTCCCCCCTTGCGCTCACAGCGGCCCTTGCGAAGGACCAGCTCGTAATCGACCTGACGAACGAACCGTCGTCGCTCGATCCGCACAAGCAGTGGAACCCGGACAGCTACTATGTCTATCGCAATGTTTTCGACAATCTGGTTACCCGTGACGATGCTGGTACGATCGTGCCGCAGATCGCCACCTCCTGGAAATACAATTCCGATGAGGAAGTGGTTTTCCAGCTTCGCGAAGATGTGAAATTTCATGATGGCACGCCACTGACGGCAAAGGACGTGGCCTTCAGCATCAACCGCATCATCAACCCCGCCTTTGCCAGCCCGCAGCTTGGCCAGTTCAACAAGATCACTTCTGCGACTGCGACCGGCGATCATGAGGTTACGTTAAAGACCAACGGCGCCTATCCGGTGCTGCTGGCCCAGCTCGTCAAGCTGTCCATCGTGCCGCAGCATGCCGTCGAGGCGAAGGGAGACGATGCGTTCAACGCCGCACCCGTCGGTTCCGGCCCCTACAAATTCGTCAGCTGGCAGAAAGGCGTGGCCGTAAAACTGGAGCGCAACGCCGATTACTGGGGCGATAAAGGCGAGTTCGCCACTGCCGAATTCCGTGCTGTGCCGGATGCTGCAACCCGCATTGCCAACCTCAAGGCCGGAACGACCGATCTCGTTGTCGGCCTGGATGCCGATCTTGCATCGCAGATCGAGGGGTCGGGCACGGCAAAGACACTTTCGGTCCTCACGGAGCGCATCGGCTACGTCAAGCTCAACCCGAATGTTGCGCCATTTAACGACAAGCGGGTGCGTGAGGCCGTGGCTCGCGCTATCGACAAGGACGCTATCGTCAATGGTTTGCTCGGCGGTGTCGACAAGCCAGCGGCCCAGATGGCGACGCCTTCGCATTTCGGCTTCGTCGAGGGCATCGAGGGCTACGAATACGATCCCGCAGAGGCGAAGCGCCTGGTCGGCGAGGCTGGCGCGACCGGTAAGGCGGTAGCCTTCGCGACCGCCCCGGCGTTTGATCAGCGCATCGTGCAGGCGGTAGCGCAGATGGTGGGAGAGACCGGTCTGACCGTCAATATCGAGATGACCGATATGGCGACCTATCTCAAACGCGCCCAGAGCGAACCTGCCAGCCAGCCTTCAATCGCGTTCGGCCGCTGGTCCTGCGCCTGCCAGGATGTCGATGGCGTGCTATTCCCGTTGCTGCACTCCTCCAGTTCCTGGGCCTCTGTATCCAGTCCGGAGATCAACAAGCGGCTTGAAGATGCCAGAAACACGCTCGATGAGAAGAAGCGTCTGGAAGACTACAAGGCCGTCAGCACCTTTGTTGCTACCGAAGTGCCGCTTGTGCCGCTCTACGAGGCTGCAATCATTTATGGCGCGGCCAAGAACCTCGAATGGAAGCCGACCGCCAATGAAAGCCTCTTCCTCAACCGCATGAGCTGGAAGGACTGAGAATACGGGCGGTCGGTGCCAGGGAGGGTTCCGGCCGCATGATGCATAACCATAACAAGGGAACGGAAAGCGGCAGTGCCAGCCTTTTTTCTTAAACGTGCGCTCCAGGCATTCATCGCCATTCTTGGCGTCATAACGCTGATTTTTTTTCTGCAACGCCTGGCAGGCGATCCCGTTCTGCTGCTGGTGCCGCAAAACGCCACGCTGGCCGATATCGAGGCGATGCGCGCATCGCTCGGCTTCGACCGGCCGCTCGCCGTGCAATATCTCGAATATCTCGGTGGCCTGCTGTCGCTCGATCTCGGCCGCTCCTATGTGCAGAACGTACCGGTATGGGAACTGATCGCCAGCCGCCTTCCCTATACGCTGATGTTGGCAGGCGGCGCTTTGCTGGTGGCGTTCGGTATCGGTATTCCGCTCGGCGTTACCATGGCGGTACGGCGCGGGCGTATAGAGGCGAAGGCGATGATGGGCGTTGTGCTGGCGGGGCAGTCCCTGCCGACATTCTGGAGCGCCATTCTGATGATTATGGTGTTTGGCGTGTGGCTCGGCTGGTTACCGCCATCCGGCGCGCGGGACTGGTGGAGTCTCATCATGCCCTCTCTGGCGCTCGGCCTTCTTTCCATGGCGACCTTTGCCCGCGTGGCGCGCACGGCTGTTCTTGATGAGCTGGAAAAGGATTATGTGCGCACCGGCCATGCCAAGGGCCTGCCGATGATGCGCATCGTCATGCGGCACCTGCTGCGCAACGCCGCTATTCCCGTCATTACCGTTGCCGCTCTCGAAATCGCCAATCTGCTTGCGGGCGCAGTGATCGTCGAGACGGTGTTTGCCTGGCCGGGCCTCGGGCAACTGACGGTGCAGGCGATTGCGGCACGCGATTTCATGCTGGTGCAGGGCATCGTGCTGCTGGGGGCGGCCACGGCCATTCTGCTCAATCTGGTTGCTGACCTGCTTTATAGCATTGTCGATCCGCGCATCCGCATCGAGGGGCATGCGTGATGGCGGCGACGATCCAGACACGGCCCGCAGCGCCAAAGATGGGCCTCATTCCGCTCTCCGTCGCACCCTTTGCGGCGATCCTGCTGCTTCTGATGCTCATCGCTATTTTTGCGCCGATGGTCGCGCCGCATGATCCCAATACGCAAAACCTGCTGGCGAGGTTGAAAGCGCCGGGCTTCCAGAGCCGTGGTCTTACCTATTATCTCGGTTCTGACGAACTGGGGCGCGATGTGCTGAGCCGCCTGATCTATGGCGCGCGCATCTCGCTGCTGGTGGCCTTCGCCTCGGTGGTTCTGTCAGGCATTTTCGGCAGCGTTCTTGGCATGGTTGCTGCGTTCTATCGCGGCTGGGTGGAAACGCTCATCATGCGGCTGGTGGATATCGTACTCTCGGTTCCCGCCATCCTGCTCGCTATCATCACCGTTGCCGTTCTGGGTCCGAGCCTGACCAATGTGGTGATCGTACTGGCCCTGACCCGCTGGCCGCGTTACGCCCGCGTTGCCTATGGCCAGACGCTTTCGGTGGCGAACATGCCTTATGTGCGCCTCTCGCGTTTTATGGGCGCTGGCTGGCTGCGGCTTCTGATGCGGCATATTCTGCCCAATATTGCCGGTGCGCTGATCGTGGTGGCAACACTGGAGTTCGGGTTGATGGTGCTGTTCGAGGCTGGCCTGTCCTTCCTCGGGCTTGGTGTACAGCCGCCCACTTCAAGCTGGGGCGCCATGCTCTCGACCGGGCGCAACTATGTCGGCACCGCCTGGTGGATTGCCACCTTCCCTGGTTTCGCGCTGTTTCTACTCGTTCTTTCCATCAATCTTATTGGGGATCATGTTCGCGACCGGCTCGATCCGCGCGGCAGATAGGAGTTTATCGCTATGAATTTTGAGAACGAATTCAAGGGCAAAAAGGTCATCGTGACAGGCGCAGGCGGCATTATCGGCGGCTGGATCGCCCGCGCCTTCGCGCAGGAAGGCGCGCATGTCTGCCTGACCGACGTGGACGAGGCGCGGCTGGCGAGCGTGAAGGCCGAATTACAGGGAGATGGGCATGTGGCTGTTCCTGCCGATCTTGCCGATGCCGCATCGATTGGCGCTTTTGCGCAAACGCTTTCGGAAACATGGGGCGCACCCGATATTCTCGTCAACAATGCGGGTATTTATCCCTCCGGCTTCCTGCTCGACATATCGGTCGAGGACTGGGACAGGATCATGGGTATCAACCTGCGCGCGCCCTTCCTGCTGTCGCAGCTCTTCGCGAAGCAGATGATCGCTGCGGGCAAGGGGGGCTCCATCGTCAATATTTCCTCAGGTGCCGCGCGCAAGATGCGCAGTACCGTGGTTCCCTATTGCACATCGAAGACTGCGCTTGACCGCCTGACCAAGGGCCTCGGGCTGGAGCTTGCGGAATATGGCATTCGTGTCAACGCCGTCGAGCCGGGCTTCGCGGCGGGCAGCGATGTCAGCCCGCTGACCGATGAGCACGTGAACACTGTAACGTCCTCCATTCCGCTCGGCCGCGCCTCGTCCGCAGCTGATGTGGCGGCAGCGGTGCTTTATATCTCGTCCTCGGGCGCATCCTACGTTACCGGGGCGACGCTCACCGTTGATGGCGGCAATTCCATCGGTTCGCAAGCCGTTTTCCAGCAGAAGAAGACTGCATTATGAGCGCGCCGCTTGATGTGAAATCACCCTGGCCCGCCTATGTCTGGTCCGAGGGCAAGCAGGCGGCGGCGCTGATCTCGGTCGATGTCGATGCGCATGTACCCTACATGTGGGCGCATCGCGATGGCGTGCCGGATCGTCTCGGCACGCTGGAAATCCGTCGTTTCGGACCGCGCACCGGGCTATACCGCCTTCTCGATCTTTTCGCACGCCATGGCGTGAAAGCCAGCTTTTACGTGCCGGCGTTGACAGCGGAAGCCAACCCCGAAATCCTGCCCGCGCTGCTTGAAGGCGGCCATGAAATAGGGCTGCACGGCTATTTCCACGAGATCGTTTCCGAAGTCACCGACGCGGAATTTACCGGCGCGCTGGAAGCCAGCGTTGCGCTGTTTGAGAAGCAGACCGGCCGTATCCCGGTCGGTTTCCGCTCTCCTGCCTGGGAGATGACGCCGCATATGCTGCGGGAATTGCGGCGGCTGGGGCTCGCTTACGACTCCTCACTCTCCGGCTTCGATCACCCCTACGAGATCGATGGCGTGACCGAAATCCCGGTGCAATGGGCCACAGATGACGCGATCTTCTTCAAGTTCGAAGGCGGCGGGCGCGACAAGTGGCCCTATCAATCCGGCCGCGCGGTGTTGCAGGACTGGCTTGCTGAATGGCACGCCATTCACCGTTTCGGCGGCCTGTTCACCTTGACGGTGCATGACTGGATTTCCGGTCGCGCCCAGCGCATCGCGCTGCTGGAAGAACTGCTGGAAGCGATCGTGGCGCAAAAGACTGCCTGGGTGGCCACAGCGGCAGAGATCGCCGCTTATCATGACGCATCGGCCAACAAGGGCCGTTTTGCTGTAGCCGGAAGTGTGCCGGCTGCAATCGGCAAACGCAGATTCGGGCAGGCCGATGGCTGAAAACTGGACGATACGCAAGCCGCAGACAGTCGGCAAAGGCGGTCTTATTGCATGCCAGAACGGACCGGCAGCCGAAGCGGGCGCGGCTGCGCTGGCGCGCGGCGGCAATGCCATGGATGCCGCGGTCACCACGGCGCTGACACTGAGTGTTGTCGAGCCATGGCTTTCCGGGCTTGGCGGTGGCGGCTTCCTGCTGCGGGCTGACGGGCGCGATGGCAGCGTCGACGCATTGGACTTCAACGTTATATCCTCGCGCCATCTCGATACGGCTTCCTATCGGCTGATGCCTGGCCGCGATGGCGACTGGTTCAACTGGCCGCAGGTTGAGGGCGATCGCAATCTGATCGGTTACGACTCCATCTGTGTACCCGGCGCGGTGGCCGGTTTGGCGGAGGCGCTGGAACGCTTCGGCAGCATCAGCTTTGCCGAGGCGCTGCAACCGGCCATAGAACACGCTCGGCGTGGCCTGGTGCTCGACTGGTTTACCGTGCTTTGCCTCGCAATCGATGCCGAGGGGCTGCATCGTTTTCCCGCGTCTTCAGTGCTTTTCCTCGATAATGGTCGCGCGCCGCGCGTGCCGGAGGCGGGTGCGCAGCGTACGATTACCATGCCGAAAAAGGCGCTGATGCTGGAGCGCCTCGCCAGCCACGGCGCGCGCGATTTCTATGAGGGGCAGATTGCGGAAAGCCTGCTGGCAGACCTTGAGGCAGGCGGCAGTCCGATCCGTGCGGATGATTTGCGCGACTATCGGCCAATCTGGAAAAAGCCGCTTGATATCGGCTGGCGCGGCATGACCGTTCACGCCATGCCCGGCCTTTCCGGTGGCCCAACGTTGGCTGATGTGCTGGCGGAGCTGGAAAGAACATTGCCGGAGAAGGAGCCGCTTTCCGGCCGCACCGCTCTGGCCTTCGGCCGCGCCATCCGGCGCGCCAGCGAATACCGGTTGAAAACGCTGGGCCATGGCAGCAGGGGCGAAAGCTGCACGACGCATATCAGCGTGGTGGATCGTGACGGCACCATGGTTTCGTTGACCAATACGCTTCTGTCGCGTTTCGGCTCGAAAGTCGTGCTGCCCTCGACCGACCTTCTGATGAACAATGGCATGATGTGGTTCGACCCGCGCCCTGGCCAGCCGAATTCGATAGCGGCCGGCGTGCGACCGCTGGCGAATATGTGTCCGATTATCGCAAGCGACGGGAACACTCCAAAGCTGGCGCTGGGGGCTGCGGGCGGAAGGCAAATCATGCCCGCGGTCGCGCAAATCCTGTCCTGGATCACGGTCTACGGCATGTCGCCGGAGGAGGCGCTGCATGCGCCACGGATCGATGCAAGCGGCGTGAAACTGCGCATCAGCGAACGCGCCCGCCCTGATGTGGCGGCGCGGCTGGGCGAGGAATTTCCGGTCGAGATCATTCCTGATACGCTTTACCCGGTCAATTTCGCCATTCCGTCCCTCGTTTTGCGTGAAAACGGAGAAAATATCGGTATGGCGCATCCATATCACCCATGGGCGGCAGTCGGGGCGGAGGGCGCATGACGAAGCGCGTACTTGATGTGCAGGAACTGGCCGTGGCGATTGCCGGAAACCCCGTTGTGGATGGCGTGAGCTTCCATGTCGATGAAGGGGAAATCCTGTCGGTGGTCGGTGAATCCGGCTGCGGCAAGTCGATGACGGCGTTTTCGGTCATGGGGCTTTTGCCGAAGGTGGCGCGTGTGACCGGCGGGCGCGTTTTATTGGGCGAGAATAACCTTCTCGACATGGCCGAAAAAGAGCGCCGCAGGATGCGCGGCAATGATCTTGCGATGATTTTTCAGGAGCCGGTGGCTTCGCTCAACCCGCTGATGAAGATCGGCCGCCAGATCGAGGAGAGCCTCGTCGTTCACCGCAATCTCGATGGTCGGGCGGCGCGCAAGGCAGCCATTGCCATGCTGGAGGAGGTTGGCATTCCCGACCCGGAGGTCCGCTTCGGGCAATATCCTTTCGAGCTTTCCGGCGGCATGTGCCAGCGCGCCATGATCGCTATGGCACTGATCTGTCGCCCGCGCCTGCTGATTGCCGACGAGCCGACCACGGCGCTGGATGTGACGATTCAGGCGCAGATTCTCGAACTCATGAAAAGACTGCGCGAGGAAACCGGTGCCGCCATTCTGCTGATAACCCACGATATGGGGGTTGTCGCTGATATGGCTGACCGGGTGGCGGTGATGTATGCGGGGCGTGTGATCGAGGAAGCGCCGGTCGATGCGATTTTCGCAAAGCAGGAACACCCCTATACGCGGCTTTTGCTCTCGACCATTCCGCGTCTTGATGGCGCACCGAAAACGCATCTGTCGACGATCGAGGGTATCGTGCCGGATATCGGCTCATGGCCGGAAGGCTGCCGTTTCCGGCCGCGATGTCCGCTGGCGGGTGCCATTTGCGCCGAGGCCGTTCCACCGCTTGCAGCAAGAGATGACAGTGGCGCCGCCGCCTGCTGGCATTCAGAGCGTATAGGAGAGCTTGCATGAGCGAAGCGCTGCTTTCCCTTGAAAGTCTCAGGGTCCATTACCCCATCCGCGGTGGTCTGCTCGGGCGGCCGGTCGGCTACGTCAAGGCCGTCGATGGCGTCGATCTCGAAATCGGTCACGGCGAGAGCGTTGCGCTGGTGGGCGAATCCGGTTGCGGAAAGTCCACGCTGGGGGCAGCCATTCTCGGAATGACCAGGCCAACGGGCGGTGTTATCCGTTTCAACGGTGCGCCCGTCGTGCACGGGCTTGCCGGCACCCTGCAAAATCTGTCCCGCGATATCCAGATCGTTTTCCAGGACCCGGTTTCGGCGCTTAACCCCAAACTCTCCATCGGCGAAAGCATCGCCGAGCCGCTGGCGATCCATGGTGTGGGAACGGCTGCGGAGCGGCGCGAACGGGTGGCTGAACTCCTTGGCCTGGTGGGCCTGCATGCCGGGCACGCGGGGCGCATGCCAAATGCGTTTTCCGGCGGCCAGCGACAGCGCATCGTCATTGCCCGCGCACTGGCGCTGAATCCCAGATTGCTGATCCTCGATGAGCCGGTTTCCGCGCTTGATGTTTCCATCCGCTCGCAAATTCTCAATCTTCTGCTGGATATTCAGAGGCGGTTCGGGCTGTCCTACCTGTTCATCAGCCACGACCTTTCCGTGGTGCGACATTTCGCGGATCGCGTCGCGGTCATGTATCTCGGCAATATCGTTGAGACAGGTCCCACAGCTGAAGTATTCTCAAGGCCGGTGCATCCCTACACGGAGGCGCTGCTGTCTGCCGTGCCGCTGCCCGACCCCGTGTCCCAGAGGCGGCGTAAACGCATCGTGCTGCGTGGCGATATACCCAGCCCGGCTAATCCGCCTCAAGGGTGCAGGTTTTCGAGCCGCTGCCCGATTGCTGAAGATATCTGCCGTAGAATGCCGCCTCAGCTCACAAAATTATCCGGACACGCTGTCGCGTGCCACATCAGAAGTTGAGCCTTCATGTAAGCGTGGCCGCATCCGTAACGCTTGCTGCCAGCGAAATTCCGATAAGGGCTGTAAATGCCAGATATCTGCCTGCCGGTCTGACCATAATCTCTCCTTGGATACTCGCCTGGCTCGTGCGTGCTCAGAACCAGTTTGCGAAAATATGGCGTCGAGGCCATCACCCGTGGGGAGTGCAAAGCCGTCTCCGACGGTGATGAGGTCGAAACCTTCATCAAGTCGCTGGAGAAGGCTGCCCGGCTTGCTGCCCTGCCCGAGCAGATCCGGCGATGGGAGGCTGAGGTCCATGCCTAAATGAAAATTCGCCCTGAAAGTCATATCGCACTCCCTACTGAAGCTTGAGCCTTGTGGCCGGAAAACCCATCCTGATGCGATAGTCCGTCGAGGCCGGCCGCGGCCCGTGCTGCGCCGTGCTCGGCAAAGCGCGCCAGGATTTTCGCTTCCTGTCCTTCCTTCAATGCCTTCACGCGCAGCGTCGCCGCTTCGAAGGAGGCCGCCGGAGGATAGACCGGCGTGCTTCCTTTCTGCCCGGCCTTGGCGCCGATATGCTTTTCGAAAGGAAGGGAGCGATAGAGTTGCGTATCGACAGAGGTGTCAAAAAGCGGGCGATATCCAAGGCTCAGGTAAAGTGCGACGGCCTCCGGCTGGCGGAACCCGGTCGAGAGATAGGTACGGGTATAGCCGAGCGCCGCAGCGCTCTCCTCAAGTGCTGACATGATGGTGCGGGCAAGCCCCTGCCGCCGCAAGGAAGGGTCCGTCCATATCCGCTTTATTTCTGCCGTTTCGTTGTCATGGCTCATGAAAGCGCCGCCGGCAATGGTTTTGCCATCCCTTTGCACCAGCAGGAGATCGCCTAATGGCGGAGAATAGAGCCCTTCCGGATAACGCAGTATCTCGCCGCGCGCACCGCCGGGGCGATCCCTTGTGCCGTATCGCCCGTCATATTCGCTGATCAGGCCTTCGATGAGGGGTTGGGTTGAAGGGTGAAGTAAGGTGGAGTGGATGATGACATCGGGCATGGCTTGTCTCGCTTGGGCACGATAGCCGGCTGTCCGGACGGTGTTTATCAGGCGGGATTTTCGGACGCCTGCACCGGCCTCAGCCGCGGGCAGAAGCATGGCGCAGGGCAGACCGCTTTGGCGCGGCATGATCTTTTATTGTGCAATTGAATAAGGAAATATCGTTGCTCGATTATTTATAACACTAAAAATATAGATTTTATCAGATTAATGAGGCGTTCCGCTGGGAGTATCGATGACCTTTGGTTTGAGTTTTCTCGACAAGAGCCCTATCCATCAGGATGAGAGTGCTTCGGCGGCGTTGCGGCGAACCGTGGCGCTTGCACAAAAAGCCGAGGCGCACGGCTTCCTCCGCTTCTGGGTTGCCGAGCATCACAACTCGCCGAAACTGGCGAGTTCGTCTCCCGAGGTGTTGATCGGTTTCCTGTTGGCCCAGACCCAGCGGATCAATATCGGGTCCGGCGGCGTCATGCTGCAGCACTACAGTGCCTATAAGGTCGCCGAAAACTTCAAGCTGCTTTCCGCTCTTGCGCCCGACCGTGTCGATCTCGGCATCGGCAAGGCGCCGGGCGGACTTCCGCTGTCGACGCGTGCCCTTCAGGGCGCCTATGATCCCGCGCGCAAGCCCTCCTTCGAAAGGCAGCTCGAGGATCTCGACCGGTTTGTCCGTGACGAAAAGGCAGACAACGCGGATGAAGGCAAGCTTGCAGCCTACCCCCTGCCGCCTTCGCCGCCAAACCGCTTCCTGCTTGGGGCGAGCCCGGAAAGTGCGCGGCTTGCCGGCAGGCTGGGATGGAACTTCGTTTATGCCGGCCACATCCACGGCAGTGAGGCCGCGATTTCCGAGGCGCTGAACGCGTTCAGGGAATCGGGCGGCAAATATGCGGTTCTGGCGGTCGCTGTGGTGGTGGCGGAAACCGACCAGGCCGCAGAGGCGCTTGCGGTCGAAGGCCGCCGTTTTCGTGTCGAGGTCGAGGGCGGACAGGCTGTGAATGTCGGAAGTGAGGAGCAGGCACTGGAATATGTCCGGCAGGCAGGCGCCATGCATTATCGCATCGAAGAGCGCAGCCCACTGATCCTTCGCGGCTCCCCTTCCACGGTCCGTGCCGAATTGCTTCGGCTTCATCAACATCACGGCATCGACGAGTTCATCGTGGAGTGCCCTGTTTCCGAAGGCGCACACCGCCTGAAGACGATCGAATATCTGGCCGCGGCCAACCGCGCACTCGCCGCGTGACGGCAGGCGTCGGGCACAGGGGATTGGATATGGTAACCAGACGTCATTTCATTCTGGCAACGAGTGCCGCAGCGATTTTTGCCAGCAGCCGGGTCGCTTTCGGTGCGGGCGATGCTACCCAGAAACCAACAAGCGGCGGGTCGTTGACCTGGGCTGTCGAGACCGAGCCGAGCACGCTCAATCCGCATCTCAACGGGCAGGCAAAGGCAAAGCTCATTCTGCGCAATGCCTATGAATCGCTTCTGGCCCGCACGCCCGATGGTGGTTATGCGCCATGGCTGGCCAGAAGCTATTCCATCTCGGAGGATGGCAAGCAGTATACGTTCGTCCTGCGTGACGACGTGACCTTCAGCGATGGCGAAAAGCTGAATGCCGCCGCGGTGGCGCTCAACTTCACCAAGCTGAAGGAGCCGACCTATTCCGGCAGCATCAGCGCCGGTCATCTGTCCCATGTTACCGAAGCGCTGGCCGTGGACGAATACACGGTCGTCGTTAAGCTCCGGCGGGTCTATGCGCCTTTCCTCGACGGGGCTTCCGGGATTGAAATCCTGTCGCCGCGGGCTTTCTCCTCGCCGCAACTGAAATCCGGCGGCGTTGGTATCGCCGGCACGGGTCCCTTCGTTCTCGACCGCTACGTCAAGGGTCAGGAAATCCGCTTCGTCAAGAATCCCGGTTATAACTGGGCGCCGGCGACCGCCGGTCACCAGGGACCAGCCTATCTGGACGAGGTGATCTATCGGTTCCTGCCGGAATCCGCCGTGCGCAGCGGCGCTCTGTCTTCCGGGCAGGTGCAGGTGATCGAGGGAATTCCGGGCAACGATGCCGGTCTGTTTCGGGATGATCCGGAATTTTCCTATCAGACTGCCCTCAATACCGGCACACCCTATACGCTTTATCTTAACGTCAACCAACAGCCGACCGCCGATCTCAAAGTGCGCAAGGCGTTCCAGGCGGCTGTGGACGTGGACCAGATCCTGCAGGCGGTCTATCGCGGCGAGCGCCGGCGCGCCTGGGGTATTCTTACCCCCGCCGATACCGATTTTTACGACAGGAGCATCGAAAAGGCCTACGGTTTCAACCCGAAGCTTGCCAACGACCTGCTCGACGAAGCCGGTTGGTCCGCCCGCGACGGCGGTGGTTTCCGCGTGAAGGACGGCAAGCGATTGACGATCGAGGTCGTGCAGTCGCAATCGACGGTGCGCGACCAGCGTGACATTCTTCTGCAGGCCGTACAGGCGCAGGTTCGCCAGCATGCCGGGATCGATCTCGCCTTGCAGTATGTCGATGCCGGGACCTATTCCAGCCGCCAGAAAGATGGTCAGTACGGCATTATCCCGAACTCGACGACGACACAGGAAAACGGCGTCACCATCTATTTTCATTATCTCCCGCGCGACAAGGGTGGCTCAATCAATTACAGCCGCACCGAAGCACCGGAAATATCCGCCTGGCTAGACGAGGCTGCATCCACTCTCGATCAGCAAAAGCGGTTCGAAATCTACGCGAAATTGCAGCGCTATGCGATTTTGGAACAGGCGCTCGGCCTGCCGCTTTATGTGCCCGATGACCAGATCGCGGCCGCTGTCGCGGTCAAGGGCGTCGGCTTCAGACCTTTCAAACGCCTTCCCGACAACGCCTACGATATCTGGCTTCAGCAGAACGCCTGATCTGTCGGTCATTTATTTTTTATGGAGTTTAAGCATGCTCAATCGCAGACATTTCGTCGTTGCCGGCGCCGCGTTGCTGGCAATCTCGGCCTTCCCGGCCCTCTCCTCGGCAGCAGACGGCAAACCGGTCAGTGGCGGCACATTGACCTGGGGTGTGGAGACTGAACCCGCAACCCTCAATCCACAACTGAACGGCCAGGACAAGACCAAGCTTTTGTTGCGAAATGCCTATGAATCGCTGCTGGCGCGCACGGCGGACGGTGGCTATGTACCCTGGCTTGCAACGGGCTACAGCATTTCCGAAGATGGCAAAACCTATACGTTCAAGCTGCGCGACGATGTTGCCTTCACCGATGGCCAGAAACTCGACGCGCAGGCGGTCATCGCCAATTTCGAAAAACTCAAGGATCCCGCCTATTCCGCCAGCGTCAGCGCCGGCCCGGTTTCACGCATAGCCGAGCTTAAGGCTGTCGACGGCCATACCATATCCTTCACGCTGAAAGACATATACGCACCCTTCCTTGATTATGTCGCCGGCCTCGAAATCCTCTCGCCGGCTGCTTTTTCGTCGTCACAAATCAAGTCTGGCGGGCCGGAGGTCGCCGGAACCGGTCCTTTCATTCTCAAGCGTTATGTGAAAGGCCAGGAAATCCAATTCGAAAAGAACCCGGCTTATAATTGGGCGCCAAAGACCGCCAAACATCAGGGTCCGGCCTATCTCGACCAGATAACCTATCGGTTCCTTCCGGAATCATCGGTAAGGACCGGCGCCTTGACGTCCGGACAGCTTGACGTGATCGAAGGGATTTCGGGCAACGACGCCGCACTCTTCAAGGACAATGCCGACTTCACCTATCAGACGGCGCTCAATACCGGCACGCCATACTCGCTTTTCCTCAATGTCACCTGGGGTCCGACGCAGGATGTGAAGGTGCGCAAGGCGCTCCTCGCCTCGCTCGATATCGACAGGATCCTGCAGGCTGTCTATCGCGGCGAACGCACGCGCGCCTGGGGCATCACCTCGCCAATCGATCCGCAATTCTATGACAAGAGCATAGAGAAGACCTATGGCGCCGATGCAGCCGTGGCCAACAGGCTGCTGGATGAAGCCGGCTGGAGCGAAAAGGACGAGGAAGGCTTCCGCACCAAGGACGGCAAGCGGCTGACCATCGATGTCGTGCAGGCGCAGGCCACGGTGCGCGACCAGCGCGACGTTCTGCTGCAGGCGTTACAGGCGCAGGCGCGGCAGGTGGCTGGTATCGACCTTGCCATCAACTATGTCGATGCCGGGACCTATACCGATCGCCGCAAGACCGGCCAGTTCGGGTCCATCGCCAATTCCAACACGCCGACGGATGCGATCGACATCGAATATCATTACCTGCCGCTTCAGAAGGGCGGCACCATCAACTACAGCCGGGCCGAGGCACCGGAGCTGGCGCAATGGCTGAACGAGGCGGCATCGACCCTCGACCAGAAAAAACGTTTCGAGATTTACGCGAAGCTGCAGCGTTTTGCGATCCTCGATCAGGTTTATGCCATTCCGCTCTATGAGCCCGAAGACCAGGTCGCCGCCGCAAGTTACGTGAAGGGCATCACCTTCCGGCCGTTCAAGCAATTGCCGGAAAATGCCTATGACCTATGGCGCAGCGAGTAACTTGCCCGGCTGCTGACACAACAACGGAGGGTGGACGCTATGACAGCTGACAATGTGACATCGCTGGGCCAGGTGCCGGCGTCCCTTTTCCGTCGTGGACGCCTCCGGCGACGAAGCGGCCTGCCGCTTCAGGTTCTCGGGCGCATCGGTTCAGGCATACTCGTGCTGTGGGCGGCGGTGACGCTGAGTTTCATCAGCATCCAGCTTGCGCCCGGCGATATTGTCAGCCTGCTGATCGGCGAACAGATCCGCACACCCGAAATCGAGGCGGCCATCCGCGCCGAGTGGGGACTGGATCAGTCCATTTTCGACCAGTATCTCGCTTATCTGACGCGATTGCTGCACGGCGATTTCGGGCGTTCCTATATACTGCAGACCGACATATCGAGCCTCGTTGCAACGCAGATGTTGCCGACACTGAAGCTGACCGCCGCGGCTCTTGTGGTGGCGATCGTCTTTGCGGTTGCGAGCGCCGTTCTCACCGCCGGCAAACGCGTCTCGCGCAGCATTGCCGGCGGTCTTGAGCTGACGTTGATCTCCACGCCGACATTTTGGCTGGGCATCCTGCTGCTTTACGTTTTTTCTTTTACATTCAAGATTTTCCCGGTCTCCGGGGACCGAAACCTTTCGGCGCTGGTGCTTCCGGCCCTGTCGCTGGGCCTGTCGCTTGGGGCCGTCCTCGGGCAGGTGCTGCGGGAAGGTCTGGAGCGCGCGCTTGAGGAACCTTTCGCGCTGACCGTTCGCAGCTGGGGCGCCAGCAATCTTGTCCTCAGGCTGCGTCACGGTCTGCGCCATGCCGCGCTGCCGACCGTGACCCTCGCGGGCTGGCTAGTCGGTAATCTCCTTTCCGGCGCCGTCATCACGGAAGCGGTGTTCGGACGCCCCGGGCTCGGGCGGATCACGGTTGATGCCGTTCTTTCGCATGATATGCCGGTCGTGCTGGCGGTCGCCATCCTGTCCGCACTTATCTATGTGGCGATGAGCACCCTGGTGGACATTCTTTATCTGCTGCTCGATCCCAGATTGCGCAATGAGGGCGGGAGGGCGAGGTCGTGAGCATTTCCCACGAGGCGCCGCTCTCCGCAACCGGCCGTCTGCGGCTGGTCGTATCGGCGCTGCTTGCAAGGCCGGGGCTGACGCTTCCATCGCTGTTCTTGCTTCTCGTGGCGACGGCGACCATCTGGCCGCATTTTGTGACTGCCGCCGATCCCTTGCTGGCGGACCCGTTGCAGGCGCAACTGCCACCTTCGATCGAACATTGGTTCGGGACGGATCATCTGGGCCGCGATGTCTTTTCGCGGGTGGTCTATGGCGCACGCTATTCGATCCTGATCGGGGTCAGCGCCATCGCCATCGCCGCGTTGGCCGGTTCGCTTCTCGGGCTCGTCGCCGGTCTGGCACGCGGTGCGGTCGACGAACTCATATCGCGGTTTCTCGATGTCGTATCGTCGTTTCCGGATCTGCTGCTGGCGCTGGTGCTGATCTCCTTTACCGGGCCGGGAACCGTCAATCTGATCTTCGCGCTCGGCGTTGCCTCCGTCCCGCGTTTTGCCCGGGTCGTGCGCGCGCAGACCTTCGTCATTGCGCGAAGCGGTTATGTTGAGCAGGCGAAAACCTTTGGCCTCAGCCGCTTCACCCTGGTCGCCCGGCACGTTCTGCCACACGCGATAGCGCAGGTTCCCATCCTGGCGACGATTGGCCTCGGCTCGACCATCATTCAGGCGGCAGGTCTCAGCTTTCTAGGCATGGGGCCGCAGCCGCCGACACCCGAATGGGGCGCAATGCTGGCGGAGGCGCGCAATTATCTGCGTGTGGCGTGGTGGATCGGCATCTGGCCGGGCCTTGCCATCACGCTCACCGTCATCGCCATCAGCACTCTTGGAAAACGCTGGCAGCTCGCATTTGAAGGCAGGAGACAGGCATGACGCCGCTGGTGGAAGTGCGCAATCTGAAGATCGGTTTTCCGCGCGGGGATGGTGAGAATACCGTTGTGCACGGGATCGATCTCACCATTCACCGCGGCGAGACTGTCGCGCTTGTCGGGGAATCCGGGTCGGGAAAATCGGTCACGGCCCGCTCCCTGATCGGGCTTGCCGGACATACCGCCAGGGTGACCGCGGACAGATTCGAGATAGCAGGGGAAAATGTGCTCGGCCATCGCGAAGGCGACTGGCGGCGCCTTCGCGGGCGGAAGATTGGCTTCGTCTTGCAGGATGCGCTGGTCTCGCTCGATCCGCTGCGCCGTATTTCGCAGCAGCTTTCGGATGCTGCAGGTCGCCGGACACTGTTTGCCCGCGCTCCGGCTAATTTCGACAGCCACGCATTGTTGCAATCGGTCGGCATTCCCGATCCCGTCCGGCGGTTGCGTCAATATCCGCATCAGCTCTCGGGCGGATTGCGGCAACGCGCCCTGATCGCAACGGCGATCGCCAGAAACCCGTCGCTGCTGATAGCCGATGAGCCGACCACCGCGCTCGATGCGACGGTGCAGAAGCAGATCCTCGACCTCCTGGCCGAACGCCGGAAAGCCGGGCACACCCTGCTGTTGATCAGCCATGATCTGGCGGTGGTTTCGCGCCTTGCCGACCGGGTTCTCGTGATGAATGAAGGTCGTATCGTCGAGGAGGGGGCAACGCTAGAGTTGCTGCGCCAGCCGAAACATCCCTATACCCGTCAACTCCTCGATGCGGTGCCATCGGCCGGATCGAAGGGTTATCGGCTTTCGGCAACGGTGCCGCTGCCGGTTGACGGCGGCGAAACGGCCATTTCGCAACGTGTGCCGCTGCCGCCCAGGACCGTTCATCCGGGCAAGCACGTGCTTTCGGTGCACAATCTCGTCAAGCACTATGGCGGGCCGGAAAATGCGCCCGTCGTCAACGATGTATCCTTCGATCTTTCTGCAGGGGAAGCGCTCGGTATCGTGGGCGAATCCGGTTCCGGAAAAACCACCGTGGCCAAAATGGTTCTGGGGCTTGTTGAGCCCGAACATGGCGAGGTTTTTATCGAGGGGCAGCCATGGAGCAATATTGCCGAGAGCCTGCGCAAATCCCACCGCAGCAGCATGCAGCTGATTGCCCAGGATGCCTTCAGCTCCTTTGATCCACGTTATACGGTCGAAAAGATCGTTGGCGAGAGCCTCGATGTCACTGGCCTTCGCGGTGCCGAGCGCCGGGACCGTGTGCTGGAGGTTCTCGAAGCCGTCCGGCTGGGCGGCGACTTTCTCACCCGTTATCCCCGCGAGCTTTCCGGTGGCCAGCGCCAGCGCGTGGCCATTGCCAGAGCGTTCGCCCCGCGCCCGCGCCTTCTGGTCGCCGACGAGCCGGTGAGCGCGCTTGACGTTTCCGTCCAGGCGCAGGTTCTCGATCTTCTCGCGGAACTCCAGGCGGCCTCCGGCACGTCGCTGCTGTTCATCTCCCATGATCTCGGCGTCGTGCGTCACCTGACGGACCGGGTGCTGGTGATGAAGGACGGCAGGATCGTCGAAAGCGGCGAGGTTGGCGAGGTATTCTCCGCTCCCCGGCACGGCTACACGCGAAAACTGATCGATGCCGTTCCCGCGCTTGCATAAATCCGCCGGCTGTCCACCAGCCGGCAAGAAACACGACGTAGCATTGAAGAGGAAACGATCATGGCGCTTACCCGCCCCCGACGTCTGAAAACGCTCACCGGTGCCAGCAGCGTGATTGCCGCATCGAACGATCCCGATGCAACGACCGGTATCAAACGCGCCGTTGAGCTGGCGAAAAAGGCCGAAGCCGAGAAAATCACCGGGCTGTTCACCGCCGACCTTCTCCATATCGATCCCGCCGGACTGGCCGGCACGGCCGGCATTCAGGAACCGATCGTGACCTTGTCGGCGCTCAGCCAGGCGACGTCTCGGATCGGTTTGATTGCCACCATCTCCACCACGTTCCACCATCCCTTTAATCTTGCGCGCCAGATCGGCACGCTGGACCATCTCAGCGGCGGCCGGGCCGGTTGGAACGCGGTTACCTCTTCGGTCGGTGAGGAGAATTTCGGTGAGCAACTGCCGAGCCCGGAGGAACGTTATGAGCGGGCGGCCGAGTTCATCGAAATCGTTAACGGCCTTTACGATGCCAATGAGCGGGATGCGGCCCAGCGCAAAGCCTCCGGCGCGGTTGCTGTGGATCCCGCCAAATTTCACCCGATCGACTACAAGGGACGATATTTCAGCGTGCAGGGACCGCTCAATGTACCGCCGCTGCCACAGGGCCGGGCCGTGCTGTTTCAGGCCGGCCAGTCGGAAGCCGGGGTTACCGTTGGCGCTCGTTATGCCGAGGTTGTCTATACGTCGCAGCCGCGTTTCGAAGATGCCGTCACCTTCGCGACAGAACTGCGCCGCCGCGCAACAGCGTTCGGCCGTGCCGCCGGCCTGCCTTTCATCATGAATTCCTTCCATTCGGTCATCGGCGAGTCGGATGCGGATGTCGCGCGTCGGCTAAAGGAAAAACACGAGCGCATCGACTATGAGCAAGGTCGCCTCAAACTCGCAGATATGCTGGGCGGCGACATCGACCTGTCCGGGTTGCCGCTCGATCAGCCGCTACCGGATACGCTGCTGCCCGATGTGACAAGCATCAACCGCCGGCGCGGCCGGGTGGAAGTTTTCCGCCGTTATGCCAAACAGGGCCTGTCATTGCGGGAGCTTATTATTCAGGCCCAGGAAACGGGGCACTGGTCGGTGGCGGGCACCCCTGAAAAACTCGCCGACGCGATTGAAGAACGCTATCGGGCGGGAATTCTCGACGTGCTCTCCCTTCACGGATTTGGCAATCCCGAGCAGGAGGACCTGCTGGTCAACGGACTTCTGCCGGAACTGCGCCGCCGCGCCATAATCGATACGGATTATCTGGGCGACGACTTCCGCGCCAATCTGCAGCTTCCGGGATTTTCTGTCTCCCATGATGTCATCGGTACGCGAACCGCCTAGATTTCCTCACGACGGACGACATATCCGAACCGGCTTGAAACTGCACGGCTGGGTCGGTTCATTGCGGAAGACGAAAGTGAACGTTGATGTGGCGATGCTGGCGCGTGTCCTTGTGCCAGCCGATCGCTTTTCTGTAGCCGCCGAAGAGGCCGTGGTCGTGGAGTACGTTGTGCAGAGCGCTGACAAAGGCGTTTATTTTTCCAGCGGATGGAAATGGGAAACGTCGAGCCTCGGAGGCGAAGCCCTGTTTTTGACGGGTCCGGTCTGAAATTCCATGTCCGGTTGAGGTTGCTGGAGAGACGGAGTCCGGCGTGCCGATGATCGCCTCTCGTCTCGCTCAGGCGGCCAGTGCCTGTTCCTCGCCCAGATGCGCCTGGATCGCCGACTTCAATTCCGCGACACTGGAAAATTGCCGGTTATCCAGATCGATGACGTGAAATTTGACAGCTATGAACCGTAACTTGTCATCGTTTGGAATGGCGATGCCGACGGGCAGCCCCTGATATTCAATCGTTTGTCTATGCATCCTGCTTCTCCGCCTGTTCTGGCTTTGCTGGCTTGTTGGGTGTGGGCCGTCTTTCGACGGGCGACGCATCTGGAACAGAGGGAAGCGACAACACGGTTCGGAGTAGCGGATACGATTTGATGTCAATGCAGGCGAGGCGGGTGCAAAGGCCATATCCAACTCCTTGATGAATTCTCCATAAAAAATATATACAAACATCCCCTAGAAAACCACCGAATTCGGTAGATAATTGGAAGAAAAATCTATATTTCTCCTAAATACAAACGGCACGTAGATGTTTATCTCAAAAAATAAAAAACCGGGAACTGAAATTCCTCAAGTGGCGGGCGTGGCAGCTGTCGGAAAAAAGCGGCTGCTGTTTTAACCATGCCGGTAGGAGCGATCCGGAAGGCCTGCGGCGGCCCGGGAACAGGCGAAAGGCCTGTCAGGCCTTTCCCTTCCATGGAACGAGGATCCGCTCCAGCAGCCGGACTGAAAAACCGAAACCGAAAGCGCATACGGAGATGATGGCGATGCCGACGAACACCACATCGGTCGCCAGGAACTGCGCGGCGGACATGATGAGGAAGCCGATGCCGCGCGTGGAGGCAATCAGCTCGGCGGCAACCAGCGTTCCCCAGCCGATGCCGAAGGCAATGCGCACGCCGGTGAGGATTTCCGGCAGGGCGCTTGGCAGCACGATATGGGTGAAGAGCTGCAGGCGCGATGCGCCGAGCGACCGTGCCGCATTGGCGCGCTCCACCGAAACGGAACGCACGCCGGCTTGCGCCGACAGGCAGATCGGGGCGAACATGGCCAGAAACAGCAGCGTCACCTTGGATGTTTCCCCAATGCCAAGCCAGATGATCATCAATGGCAGATAGGAAAGCGGCGGCAGCGGCCAGTAGAACTCGATAGGCGTATCGAGAATGCCCTTGGCCCAGCGGTTCAGGCCCATCAACAGGCCGATCGGAATGGCGGTGACGACGGCAAGCGCGGCGGCAAGACCGATGCGGAACAGGCTGGCGCCGATGTGTTGACCGATAGATGCGCCGGCATAACCGTCTGCGTAGATAACGCTGAACTGATGCAGCACTTCGCCGGGGCGTGGCAGGAAGAGGCTCGGCGCGAGCTTGAGCGCCGTTGCCGCCCACCAGGCAAAAATCAGCACGGCGGCGGCGGCGATGCTGATCGCAACGGTCGGTTTGCCGTCCAGCCCGAAGCCGGCCATCTTCACTGTCCTGGGCTTTGCGGGGCCGGTTTCCATCACCTTGCCCTCAAGTTCCAGCGTCGTCATGCGTGAAGCTCCGTTCTGTTATGGTCGTGGTGCAGAATTTCGCGGATCTCCTCGCGCAGCGTGTTGAACTCCTGCGACAGATGAATGGAACGCACGTCCCCGGTTTCAACGAAGCGGCGCACGAAATCGAGATCGTAACGCGCGACGACCCGACCGGGCCGGGGCGACATGACGATGACCTGCGTACCGAGAAACAGCGCTTCCTCGATGGAGTGGGTGATGAAAAAGATGCGTTTGCCGGTCCGGTGCCAGACGGAAATCAGCAATTCCTGCATCTGCTCGCGTGTCAGGCTGTCGAGCGCGCCGAACGGCTCGTCCATCAGCAGAATATCAGGCTCGGTGGCCAGTGCCCGTGCAATACCGACACGCTGGCGCATGCCGCCGGAAAGCTCATGAGGGAAGTTCGCGGCGAAATCCTTGAGGCCGACCAGCGCAAGCAGCTCCACGGCTTTTTCGCGCCGCTGCTTCTTGCCGATGCCTGCGAATTTCAGTCCAAGCGCCACGTTGTCGGCAATGTTGGACCAGGGCAGCAGGGTGTCCTTCTGGAAGACGACGCCGCGGTCGGCGCCGGGCGCCACGATCTCGCGGCCGTTCAAGGAGATGGATCCCTCGGAGATCGGCAGGAATCCGGCAATAGCGTTCAAAAGCGTGGATTTGCCGCAACCCGATGCGCCGAGCGCAACCACAAAGGCGCCTTCGGGAATATCGAGATTTACCCGGTCGAGCGCGTGGATTTCCTTGCCGTCATGGCCATCGAAATAAACCGTGGCATTCTGGATCTTCAGCATTTTATCGGTCCCCCGATGGCAAACCCGCCGGTTCCCTGGGAACAGGCGGGTGCGTGTTTTCTCTCGCCTTGCTTACTGGGTGAGCTTCAGCGCATCCGCCGTCGTAAACGCGGCATAGCTTGGCAGAACTTCGGAAATCTTGCCTTGATCCTTGAGGAACTGCGATGTCGCCTTGAGGATTTTCGCAACCCCCGAATTCTCTCCGCCGCCCAGCCACGCGTCGGAAGCCTGTACTTCGGGCGTCAGCAGGTTGAGATTGTTCAGCGCAGCAGCCTGCTGTTCCGGGGTGCCGCCCAGGAGCTTGGCAAGTATCCTGGCATTTTCACTCTGGGGACCCCATGCAGCCTTGTCGGTGGCAAAGGAGGCGTAATATTTATTGATGACAGATGCGAATTTGGCCAGGAATTGGTTGTTGTCATCGGCGAATTTGCCGGTCGCAACCCAGGCGCTGAAGGTTGGGGCGCCCTTTTCGGCAACTTCCTTCGAGGTGATGAGAACCTTGCCGTTTTTCTTCAGCTCGGTCAGCGCCGGATCCCAGACGAAACCGCCGTCGATGTCGCCACGATTATAGGCGGCGACGATTTCCGGCTGCGGAATGGCCAGAACCTGCACGTCCTTTTCGGAAAGGCCCAGCGACTTGATCAGTTGCAGAAGCTGGTAGTGGTCTGTTGAAACCGGCGCGGCGGCCAGCTTCTTGCCCTTGAGATTGTCGAGGCTTTCGATGCTCGAGCCATTGCGAACGACGAGCGCCTCGTCGATGCCGGAGATCGAGGACAGGTAAAAGGCTCTCACGTCGAGGCCGCGCGACGTGGAGGCGGCGAAGGGGCTGGAACCCACATAGCCGATCTGCACGTCTCCCGATGCGATGGCGGCGAAGATTTCCGCGCCGGAATTAAACTTGCGGAAATCGATATCGTAACCGGTTTCCTTGGCGAATTCGCCGTTGGCGATTGCGACGGAGGACGGCAGCGCGTCGGTCTGATACGCGACGACGACCTTTTTGTCTGCCGCTTCGGCCATAAATGCCGGAGCCGCCATGCCAATCGTCGCTGCGATTACAGCGGAAAATAATGTTCTGGGCGTCATGACTGAGCTTTCCGGCGATAGCGCCATTTCTTCGCAATTCATGTGAATGAAGAAAAGCATAAGTGACGCGCCGCGAATTGGCAGGAAAACCAATCTATAGAATTCTGCCGAACGGCAAATTCTTGGCGGAAAACCCATAAAAACTATAGAAAATTATCCGATTGAGATCGTCATCTCGGCGGCAAAGGTCGCCAAGATGCCCAATCGGCGCTTGCCAAAGGCGGAAGATATGCGAGCCGGTCTGCTTACAACCCAAGTGCCACACGGACCGCCTTCGAGGCTGGCCTGCAACGCATCAGGCGCAGGGACGGCGGGGCCAGGAGCGACCCCACCAGGTCACGGCTTTGCCGCCGTCGCCTGCGCGTGGAGAGCCTCCTTTACCGCCAGTGCCGCCATGGCCAACGCGGCATCGCGGGTTCTGGCGGCGGCGATGAACCGACCGTTGTGACAGAAGCTTGCGCCTTCGACACCACAAACCGTCTCCAGCTCTTTGTTCGTAAGGCCGGCCCAGGCGGCCGGCAGGTCCGCCCGCAGTTCAAACCCCTCATCCGCGCGGCGGATGCCGGTCAGGCACCAGTCGTTGTTGCGTGGGTGAACGACAAAGAGCAGATGATCTGCGCCCGCCTTGACGATGGCGGGCCGAAACGGCATGCCCATCGGCAGTTCCAGAATATGTCCTTCGCCGGCATTCACGATAGCCCGGTTCACAAGCGCCTCGGCCCGCAATTTCGCGGTGCCATTGGCAATCTTCGCCTCGACGAAGCTGCGGGCGATAGCGAGCGCTGCGTGGAAACTGCGATCCTCCGCTTCCGGGTCTGTCTCGTCAAAAACAGGCTTCAGCGTTTCCAGCAGGACAGGCAGCGTGAGCCCAACGAGCGGTCCGGCGATGGAGGGGCTGAGCGCGCCATTGTCGACAAGGTCGACCGGCAGCACAAAGCTGGTATCGAAAGAGGCATGAATTGTTTCGACATGCTCTTCCGGAACGCCCATGGCGGCAAGATAGTCACGACCGAAATGCTTCCAGATCAGGCCGAACGAACTGTAGGGCTGATCATCCTCACGCAACGGGGCGCCACGCTGATGGTGGTCAAAAACGCCCGCTGCCGCATCGTAAGCGCCGCCAACATCGTAGACGATGCGGTCCGCGCCGGGTGTGATCCATTCGGACGCCCTGCTGCGGACGAGGCGAGCCTGCGGGAAAAGCCGGGTCAGCACGACGCTGGACAAAAGTTCGTCGGCGTGGAAGCCACCGGAATGGGTGACGAGGAAGTCCGGGATCATGTCAGGATATGCCTTGTTGCTTGCGGAAGCTCCGCCGGGGACCGGGGCACCTGATACCCTTTGCCGGACATCATCTCAACCCGGTATTCGCCACGGCGATCAAAAGCAATCATATGCTGTGAGCCTCCAGATATTTGGTTTTTCTTTTTAATCCATCGAGATTGTGCGTGGTCTTCTTGCGCGATCTGCACGGCTCATACCGATATAAATGTACGGATGCGCCCGCTTTGGGGAGTAAAATCCAGACGCCGACCGGATGTCTTGAGATTCGTACGGCGTCACCCGACAATGGAAAGGGACGATGCATGGTTTTGCAGCTCGGCAATTTTGGCCACCTTTCGAAGGAGCCGGCCGTTTCGGGCGAAGTCGCGGGAATATGGGAAGCCCTCTGTTCCGAGGCCGTCGAAGCTTCAGCCAGGGACCCTGCCTTGGTCCGGGCGATGAATTCGGCGGTGCTTTACCATACGAGTTTCACCCAGGCGCTGGCACATCGCATCGCTCTGAAGCTTGCCAATCACGATCTGGATCAGGAAGAGCTCCTGTCGATTATCGGTCAGGCCTTTCTCAATGATCACAGCATTCTTTCCAGTGCCGCATCCGATCTTCTGGCCGTCAAGGAGCGGGATCCTTCCAATACGGAAATCCTGACGCCATTTTTGTATTTCAAGGGTTTTGTTGCGCTTCAGGGCCAGCGGGTCGCCCATTGGCTGTGGCATCACCAGCGCGTGCATCTCGCCCGTCATATCCAGAGCCGCATTTCCGAGGTGTTCAGCGTCGATATTCATCCGGCGGCGAAAATGGGCAAGGGCATCATGCTCGATCACGGCTCCGGCCTGGTCATCGGCGAGACGGCAGTGGTGGAGGATGACGTTTCCATTCTCCAGAACGTCACGCTTGGCGGGACCGGCAAGGAAAGCGGCGATCGCCATCCGAAGGTGAGACGTGGTGTCCTGATCGGCGCCGGAGCGAAGATTCTCGGCAATATCGAGATCGGCACGGGCGCCAAGGTGGGGGCGGGCAGCGTCGTGGTCAGTGCGGTCGCTCCCTATACGTCGGTCGTCGGTGTACCCGCCCGCCCGATCGCACCGCCGCGCCGGGAAGCGGAGTTGCCGGGCGTCAGCATGAACCAGGTGATGAGCGAGCCGGAATACATCATCTGACATCCATCGGGCTGCGCGCGCCGCGCTGCCGGAATTGCCGTTTGTCGGATTTGCGGCGCTGGTTTATCGCTTTGCGCGCCAGATATTTCATTCGGCCGAGGTTTGTTTTCTTCCATCAAATTTCGCCGATTGCTTCACGTTTCGTTTCAAAGCAATATATTCCGGCAGTACCCGCTGCATTGGTTTTCATTTGATTGAGCCTATGGAGGAACAAATGGAAGGTGCACCTGTACGTTTTCGCGCTCTCGAGGATTGTGAGGCCTCGGGCATTCCCATTCCTGCCGGCCCCTATATCGGGACGGAGAAAATCCATGAGAATGACGATCAGCCAATCGAAAAGATATTTCGATACAGTCTTGATTTGTCCGGTGAAGGGCGACGGCTTGACGTTACGCCCCTGGTCGAGCTCGGTAAGATCACCGTGGTTCGACAAAGCGCTCTCTAACCCTGTGATTGTTGCTTTTTGAGCGCATCGCACATTTCGGCCGCCGGCCTATGAGAAACCCTCCTTCGTGGAGGGTTTCTTTTATCCGCCATGGCAGCGATTAAATCCTTGCGCCAGCGTCTTTGGCGTCGAGACGTGCTGTCGGGGAGCGGCAGTGCGACCGATGCGCCAAAGTTCGGTCACGGGGCAAATTTTTTCCCTCATCAACGTCCGTGCGAAAAGCAGTCCCTCTCAAACTCCAATAAATCTACTAATTTTATAAATATTGTTTATTCGAGAGGGGCACATGAAGTTTCTTTACATTTTTTTTGCTGCGATAATCGCAATATCTGCACCGGCCTTTGCGGAGACGGTCAAGATCGGTGTCGTTCCGGGTGTCTATGGAGATTCCGTCGAGGCGCTGGTGCCCGAGGCGAAGGCGCAGGGTATCGACCTTGAGGTAATTGAGTTCAGTGACTGGACGACGCCCAACGAAGCGTTGCAGGCTGGCGACCTCGATCTCAATTATTTCCAGCACAAGCCTTTCCTGGCCAATGCCATCAAGCAGAAGGGCTATGACATCGTTCCGATCGGAACCGGCACGCTTGCCAATATCGGCATTTATTCCTTGAAGCATAAGGATTTCGCCAGCGTTCCCGAAGGTGCGACCGTCGCGATCGCCAACGATCCCGTCAATCAGGGGCGCGGGCTGTTGCTGCTCGAGAAAGGCGGTCTGATCAAGCTCAAGGAAGGCGTCGGTTTTCAGGGAACGCTTGACGATATCGTGGAAAATCCAAGGAAGGTGACTTTCACGGAAGTCGAGGGTCCGCAATTGGCGCGTATCACCGGCGACGTTGATCTCGCACTCGGCTATCCGCACTTCATCATCGCTGCGAAAACGTTTGATCCCGGTTCGGCGCTGATCTATTCCGGCATTGACGACAAGCAGTTCGCCATCGTTTTTGCGGCCAACAAGGCCAAGGCGGAAAATCCGGCGCTCAAGAAAATCGTCGAACTCTATCAGTCTTCCAAGGTGGTGCGCGAAGCCATAGACAAGGGTTTCGCGGGTAATCCGAAGCTCTACACGATTGCGTGGTGACGATGAGCTCGGCATTCTTCGATGCGCCCGTGGAGGGCCGTTTCAAACGCTCCGCCCATGCGCATGAGGAAGCCGGGGCTGCGACCACCCCTTCTCTGAGGAGAGGGGGCGGCGCCTCAGGGACCATCATCCGTTTCGACGCACTGGGAAAAACCTACCATTCCTCATCGGGCAGAGTTGATGCGCTCAAGGACATCACGATCGATATACCGGCCGGCTCTATCTTCGGTATCATCGGGCGATCCGGCGCGGGTAAGTCCAGCCTCATTCGCACCATCAATCGTCTCGAGCGTCCGACGTCCGGCCGGGTGATCGTGGGCGGCGAGGACATTGCCACACTTGGCGAAAATGACCTGGTCGCATTTCGTCGCCGGGTCGGCATGATTTTCCAGCATTTCAATCTTCTGTCGGCCAAGACGGTTTTCGGAAATGTCGCTCTGCCGCTGCTGGTCGCCGGCGTGCCGGCCGATGAAATCCGCACGCGTGTGACCGAGGTTCTGCGTCTGGTCGGGCTGGAGGGAAAGGAAAAAACATATCCTTCACGATTGTCCGGCGGGCAGAAACAGCGTGTCGGCATTGCCCGCGCTTTGGTCAGTCGACCGGAGATTCTCCTTTGCGACGAGGCGACTTCGGCGCTCGATCCCGAAACGACCCTTTCGATCCTGCAACTTCTCAAGGACATCAATCGCCGGCTTGGGCTCGCCATCGTCCTGATCACCCATGAGATGAGCGTCATCCGCGAGATCTGCGATCACGTCCTGGTTCTGGAGCAGGGTGAGACCGCCGAAAGCGGCGCGGTCTGGCGGGTTTTCGGCAATCCGCAACATGATGCGACCCGCGCTTTGCTGGCGCCGCTTACCCGCGGCCTGCCGGAAGACCTGGCCGCGGCGCTACGCACGGAGCGGCCCGGCGGCGGCGCAAGTCGCGCCATCGTCGAGCTGGTATTTACCGGTGCCGACGGCGATGCGCCGGACCTGTCGCAACTGGGAGCGGTTTTCGGCCCCGACACGCGACTTATCCAGAGCAATCTGGATCGCATTCAGGGTCATGTCGGCGGGCGCCTGATCCTCAGCGTTCCCCATAAAGGCCGCAATATCGAACGGATCGCGGAAAGCCTCTCCGTCTCTCTCGCCAGTCATATAAGGATCGTCGGTTATGTCGCCTCTGATGATTGACCGCCTCTGGAAGGCTTTTCTGGACACGGTCCTGATGGTCGGCGCCTCGGCTTCCGTGGCGTTGCTCGCCGGCATCCCGCTTGCCGTCTTTCTGGTCCTCTCTGCACCGGGCGGACTGATCCAGGCGCCGCGCGCCAATCGGGTGCTCGGCGCGATCATCAACGGGTTCAGGGCAACGCCGTTCATCGTGCTGCTCGTGGCGCTTCTGCCCTTCACGCGGCTGGTCACCGGCACGACCATCGGCGTGTGGGCCGCCGTGGTGCCGCTTTCAATCAGTGCCACACCGTTTTTTGCCCGTATCGCCGAGGTCAGTCTGCGGGAGGTCGATCACGGGCTGATCGAGGCTGCCCAGGCCATCGGCTGCCGCCGCTGGCACATTATTCGCCATGTTCTTCTGCCGGAGGCCTTGCCAGGGTTGGTCGGCGGCTTCACCATCACCATCGTGTCGATGATCGGCGCATCCGCCATGGCCGGTGCTGTCGGCGCCGGCGGATTGGGGGACGTTGCCATCCGTTATGGATATCAGCGTTTCGATACGACGGTGATGCTGGTGGTGATTGCGGTTCTGATCGCCATCGTCTGCCTTGTCCAGTTCGTCGGCGATTTCGCGGTGCGCCGCCTGCGTGCCCGCTAAAGGCCGCCATTCTCTCCTGTCTGTCGAACGCCCTTCCCATGCCGCCGCCATTCAGGAGGCGGCCATCGCCTGCTGGCGTCATTTGACCAAACCGGATCGGGAACCATCTGATGAAAGAAACAAAAGAGATTCTTCTCAATGCCTTCAATATGAACTGCGTCGGGCACATTAATCATGGCCTCTGGACGCATCCCCGCGACCGGTCGCACGAATACAAGAAGCTCGATTACTGGACCGATCTTGCCCGCACGCTGGAGCGCGGCCTGTTCGATGGGCTGTTTCTGGCCGATATCGTCGGTGTTTACGACATCTATCAGGGATCGGCCGATCTGACGCTAAAGGAATCCATACAGCTTCCCGTCAACGATCCGGCCATGCTCGTTTCGGCAATGGCCGCAGTCACGCGCGATCTCGGTTTCGGCATCACGGTCAATACCGGTGTCGAACATCCCTATACATTCGCCCGCCGCATGTCGACGCTGGATCATCTGACCGAAGGACGGATCGGCTGGAACATCGTGACCGGTTATCTCGACAGTGCCGCCCATGCGCTTGGCCAGGATGGCATGATCGCGCATGACGACCGTTATGACCGGGCTGACGATTATCTCGACCTGCTCTACAAGCTTTGGGAGGGCAGCTGGGATGACGATGCCGTGGTGCTGGACAAGGCGCGCCGCATCTATGCGGAGCCGGGCCGCGTCCGCAAGATTCGCCATGACGGTCCCTATTATCGCTCACATGGCTACCATCTGGCCGAACCGTCGCCGCAGCGGACGCCCGTGCTCTATCAGGCCGGCGCGTCCGGCCGCGGCAAGCGGTTTGCCGCTCGCCACGCGGAATGCATCTTCATCGGCGCCACGGACCCCGCCGCTGCGGGACGGACGGTGAAGGCCCTACGCGAGGAGGTGGTTGCCGCCGGCCGGCGTGCCGAGGATGTCAAAATCTTCCTCGGCATCACTGTCGTGGCCGGCAGAACGGTGGCGGAAGCCGAGCATAGCTTGTCCGACTATCTCGACCATGCCAGTCCGGAGGCGGGGCTCGCCCATTTTTCGGCAGGCAGCGGCGTGGATATTTCCCGCTACGATCCGGACGAGCCTATTTCCTATGGCAAGGGCAACGCCATCCAGTCGGTCAACCAGCTTGCGCGCGAAAAGGGCTGGACCAGGCGGCAATTGCTGAAAGAACTGGCGATCGGTGGCCGATATCCGCTGATCGTCGGCGATGGCGCCAAAGTCGCTGCCGAGCTGATCAGATGGGTGGAGGAAAGCGGGATCGACGGGTTCAACCTGACCCGGACCGTGGTGCCGGAAAGCTACGAAACCTTCATCGATATTGTCGTACCGGAGCTTCAGGCGCGCGGGGCTTACAAGACCTCCTATGGAGGCGGCTCTCTCCGCAACAGGATGTTCGGTTACGGTGATCGCCTGTCCTCCCGGCATTACGCACGCACCCTGTAGCGGGGTCCGGCCAAAACGGTTTTCCTTTGGGTTCCGCGGCTGTGCGCCATGGCAGCGCCTGCGTTGAAATTTTGGATCAACTTGCGTTTCATTTAAGCTGATAAATTCCATAGGCAAACACGACAATGGAACATCTTTCCTTATCCTGAGGCCATCAAGTCCCTAGGCTCTCACCACTGTTTTTCTGGAGAGGGCTCATTCATGCGATCTATCATTGCGAGGCTTGCGGCGGTTGCCGGCTTCATCGGTCTGGGACTGGCGCCGGCGGCGGCCGCTGACCTGTCGGAAATTCGCATCGACTGGGCGACCTACAATCCGGTCGGCCTTCTTCTCAAGAAGGAAGGGCTTTTGGAAAAGGAATTCGAAAAGGACGGTATCGCCATAAGGTGGGTGCAATCGGCCGGTTCGAACAAGGCGCTTGAATTTCTCAATGCCGGCTCCATCGATTTCGGTTCCACGGCCGGCGCCGCCGCTCTGATCGCGCGTGTCAACGGCAATCCCATCAAGTCGGTCTATGTCTATTCGCGTCCGGAATGGACCGCGCTGGTCACCGGCAAGGATTCCAAGATTGCCAGCGTTGCCGACCTCAAGGGCAAGTCGGTTGCGGTCACCCGCGGCACCGATCCGCATATTTTTCTCGTCCGGGCGCTGGCCGATGCCGGACTGAAGGATGGCGATGTGAAGTTCGTTCTGCTCCAGCACGCCGATGGCCGCCTTGCGCTCACCCGCGGCGACGTCGATGCCTGGGCCGGTCTTGATCCGCTGATGGCCGCTGCCGAAGTGGAGGACGGCGCAAAGCTGTTTTATCGCAAGCCCGAGAACAATAGCTGGGGTGTGCTGAACACCACTGAAACCTTCGCCGGCCAACACCCCGATGTCGTGAAGCGGGTGCTGGGTGTCTATGAACAGGCGCGCAAGCGTGCGCTTGCCGATCCGGCGGCACTGAAGGCCGCCTTGATCGAAGCAGCCAAGCTGCCCGACGCGGTCATCACCAAGCAGCTGGAGCGCACCGACCTGCAATATTCCCGTATCGGCTCGGAACAGCGCGACACCATCCTGAAAGCGGGACTTGCCTTGCAGCAGGCGGGGGTCCTGCCGGCCGGAGCCGATATCGCGGCCGAGGCCGACAAGCTTATCGACCCAAGCTTCAGCGAAGCGCTCGTTCAATAACGGTGCCGAACGTGACGACAACCGACATTCTGGCGGAGCAGGGTGAAATTCAAGGAAAGAGCCGTGCGACGAAGGCATGGCCCCCCTTTCTCACACGCGCCCTGCTCGCCATACTCCTGCCTGTCGGCGGTTTTCTGATCTGGGAACTCGCGGTCTTTTCGGGATTGGCGACGGGACGCCTTGTCCCGCCGCCTTCGCGGATCATCGCCACGCTATGGCAGCTGGCGCAGGCGGGCGACCTCTATCAACATGTCGGCGCGACCTGTCTGCGAGTGCTGTTCGGTTTCGTCGCCGGATCACTGGCTGGCGCCATACTCGGCAGCATCACCGGCTTTTTCGGTGTCGCACGCCGCCTGATCGATCCGACGCTGCAGGCCCTGCGTGCCATCCCGTCAATCGCCTGGGTGCCGCTGTTCATCCTATGGTTCGGCATTTTTGAAACGTCGAAGGTCGTCCTCATTGCGACCGGCGTGTTTTTCCCCGTTTATCTCGGCGTCTCGACGGCGCTTCTGTCGGTGGATCGCAAGATCGTGGAGGTCGGCCGGATTTTCAGGCTGTCCGGCTTTGATCTTGTGCGCCGCATCCTGTTTCCTGCGGTGCTGCCATCCTTCATCGTTTCGTTGCGTTCGGGCCTTGGGCTTGGCTGGATGTTCGTGGTTGCCGCCGAATTCATGGGCGCTTCCGAAGGCCTGGGTTATCTGCTGGTCGATGGCCAGCAGCTCGGCAAGCCCGATCAAATCGTGGCGTCGATCATCATCTTCGCCATCATCGGCAAATTGTCCGACGGGTTGCTCGTGTTGCTGACATCGCCGCTTGTCGCCTGGCAGGACAATTTCAAGCGGGAGGGGGCGTGATGCTGTCGCTCAACGGACTTTCCAAGACCTATGACAGCGGTGTCCAGGCGCTTGGCGGCTTCACGCTCAACGTGCCGCGCGGCGAAATCCTCGTGGTGATCGGCGGCTCCGGCTGCGGCAAGAGCACATTGTTGCGGCTGATCAGCGGGCTTGAACGGCCGAGCCGCGGAACGGTGGCGATCAATGGCGAGATCGTCACAGAGCCGCATCCGCTGATCAACCTGATCTTTCAGGAGCCGCGCCTGCTGCCATGGCTGACGGTCAAGGACAATATCGGCTTCGGCCTGACCCATCTTCCCGCTGCCGAGCGGGAGCGGCGAACACGCCTCGCCCTCGGGCAAGTCCATCTCGAGGACTACGAAAACCGGCTGCCCAAGGAGCTTTCCGGCGGACAGGCGCAGCGCGTGGCAATTGCGCGGGCACTGGTGACCCAGCCCGAGGTTCTGCTTCTCGATGAACCGTTCTCGGCGCTTGATGCGTTGACGCGCGCCGCACTGCAAAATCATCTCCTGGACATATGGGAAGAAAGCCGCCCGACGATCATCCTCGTCACCCACGATATTGATGAGGCTGTGCTGTTGGCGAACCGGATCGTGGTGATGAAGCCCTGGCCGGGGCATATCGTTGAGGAAATTATCGTCGATCTTCCCGGCCGGCGCGACCGCGACGATAATGGCGTCGATCATTATCGTCGTGAAGCAAGAGCCCTTCTCGGCTCCACATTTGCCACTGCGTAAAGCGGTTACCCGCGGATCAAAGCTCATCATCGGCGGTAAAATGGCAGGGCCGTTGCCGGTGTCTATTTGATGCCGAAACCGAGATGGCGCAATGTGCTGCTCAGTTCCGCACGGCCCTTCAGCGCATCGGCGTCGCGCACGCGCTGGGCGATAGGCGCTGTCCAGCCATTTTGCGGAAGCCCCTGTTTTTCCTGAAACACCCTCAAAACCGCGTCATAGGCAGCAAGGTCGTCGCGTGCGGATTCCGAATAGGTCTCGTGAAACAGGATGGATGATTGCGGCAGGCGCGGTTTGACGTCGGTTTTCACGGCCGGGTCGGGGTAACCGACGGTGAGACCAAAAACGGCGACCGTTTCGGGCGGCAGCTTCAACTCGCGGGACACGTCCTCCGGCCTGTTGCGAATGCCGCCCACATAACAGGAGCCGAGGCCGAGTGAATCGATTGCAGCGACGGCGTTCTGTGCGGCCAGCGCCGCATCGATGGCGCCGATCAGGAAGCTTTCCAGATAATCCAGGCCTTCGCCCTGGTTGCCATGGCTGGAGGCGATCGTTCGCAGCCGCTTCAGATCTATCAGCCAGATGAGGAAAACGGGCGCGTCCTTTATATGGGCGTTGCCGCCGGTAAAATCCGCCAGACGCGCCTTGCGCTCCCTGTCCTGCACCGCCACCACGCTCCATGCCTGCAGATTGGAGGAGGTCGGAGCGGATTGTGCGGCCGCGACCAAGAGTTCCAGGCTGCCCTCCGGCAGCGCTTTGGGCAGATAGGCGCGGGCGGTGCGGTGGTTCAGCAATGCATCGATGGTGTCATTCCAGAAGGGCGGGGAAAACGTTGCTTCCGCACCGTAACGGGCTTCGACCCGCTGCTGTGGAATTTCCGGTCTGGTGATGGGGCTGAACAGGGTCATCTTGGAAAACTCCGTAATGTCGAGGGGGCCGGGAAAGGTCGCAAATTGCCTGTCACTTGATATGCCCTACCGGCGGCTGTGCCGAGCAATGTCCTACTCATTCGCGATTTTTCCGTGAAACAACATTTCCATGCGGGATTTGAAAGACATGCCGGCGCGATTTCCTTTTATCGCGCGAGGCTTTGAAGACGCGTAACGGCAATCCAAGGCCGCCGGGGGATTCAGCACAAATTTGGTGCCTGATTGGCGGCGTTCCGGAATGGAATTCTGCAAGAAATGTTTTCTTTGCGGGTCAGGAAGAATTTTCTTCTTAGGAACGCGCCGCTTTGCCCCGATGCTTTTGTCATCGAAACGCTGTTTCAAACGGGGATTTTCATGACGATAGGACGCCGGCAGTTCAACAAGATGCTTCTTCTGGCAACGGCGGGAACCGCCCTGCCGGGTTCGGTATTCGCGGCAAACGGCAACGCGGGCCGGCCCTTGTCCGGCGGCACGCTCAACCTGCTCTATCGTGTCGATCCCGGCAATGCGCTTTTTGCCATCAATACGTCGTCCGGAACGGGGCAGGCGATCGGCCCGAAGATCGTGGAAGGTCTTCTGACATTTGATTTCGATCTTACTCCGCAGCCCTTGCTGGCCACGGAATGGTCCGTTTCCGATGACCATCTGCGTTATACGTTCAAGCTCCGGCCGAATGTAAAGTGGCACGACGGCAAGGATTTCACCTCGGAAGACGTTGCCTTTTCGATTTTCCGTCTGAAGGAAGCCCATCCGCGCGGCCGCATCACCTATCAGAACGTCGAGGCGGTCGAGACACCCGATCCCTTGACCGCCATCATCGTTCTGTCCAAACCGGCGCCTTTTCTGATCGCCGCGCAGTCGAGTTCGGAATCGCCGATCGTGCCGAAGCACATTTTCGAGAAGCTGAAGCCCGCCGACGGCCAGACGCTGCAGACGGCGATTGGCACCGGTCCTTTCCGGCTGACGGAATGGACGCCGGGCAGCCATCTGATCTTCGACCGCAATCCCGACTATTGGGATGCCGGCAAACCATATCTTGACCGCATCATTCTGCGCATCATCACCGATCCGGCCGCACGGGCCGTGGCGCTGGAGACGGGTGAGGTCGATATCGGCGACAATCCGGTCCCGCTGGCGGATCTCGAACGGTTGAAGCAGAACCCGGATCTGGTTCTCGATACGAACACCTATGACTATGCGGGACCGCAGCAGCAGCTGTTCTTCAACTACGATAACGAAATCTTCCGCAAGAAAGAGGTTCGCCTCGCCATTGCAAAGGCGATCAATCTCGATGAAATCGTCAATGTGGCGCTCTTCGGTTATGCGCAGATATCGCCGAGCCCCGTCAGCACGGCCCTGCCGAACTGGTATGACCCGTCGGTCAAGGCCCACGCCTACGACCCGAAGGAAGCGGAGAAACTGCTCGATGCGGCGGGATATCCCCGCAAGGATGGCGGCAGGCGGTTTTCAGCGCGGTTGACCTATAATTCCTACCTGACGCCGGGTTATGCGGATGTCCTTCGCAGCCAGCTCGAGAAGATCGGCATTTCCGTCGAGATCCGCAAATACGACCTCCCGACCTATCTGAAGACCGTTTATACGGACCGCGCCTTCGATCTGGTGGTGGAATCCCTTTCCAATACCTTCGATCCATCGCTCGGCATTCAGCGCGCCTATTGGAGCAAGAATTTCAAGATCGGCCTGCCGTTTTCCAATGCCGCCAATTACGCCAATCCGGAGGCGGACGCACTTCTCGAGGCGGCGGCGATCGAGCCCGATGCGAAAAAGCGCTGGGTGATCTGGAGCCAGTTTCAGCACCTCATCCACGACGAAGTCGCCTCCGTCGATCTTGTTGCGGCTGGAAGCCAGATCGTGGCGCGCAAGCGGGTCAAGAACTACGTCACCGGCGCACAGGGTCTCAACTGGAGTTTCGGTGACCTGTGGCTGGACCCGACGGCCTGAAACCCCCAGTGAAAAACCAGGATTTGTCAGGAGGATACGCAATGTCCATACATGCAGTCAGCAAGGATCGTCTCATCGAATGGCTGGGAGATGGCAAGGAACTTGCCATTCTCGACATTCGCTCCGCAGAAGAGGTGGGATATGCCTCACCGCTGTTTGCGACCAATCTGCCGGCTGAAAGGCTGGAGGCGGAAATAGACCGCTTCATCCCGCGCCCTGTCGTGCGAACGGTTCTGGTGGATGACGGATCAGGGCGCGCGCAACAGGCGGCGGAACGGCTTGCCGCAAAAGGCTGGAGCGACATTCATTTCCTGCGCGGCGGAATTCCGGCGTGGATCGCGGGCGGCGTGGACGCCTTGCCGACATTTGATATTCCCGGCGTCCCCTTCGTTCAGAAGATACGGAGAGAAAAGAACACGCCGGTGGTTTTCGCGCGCGAGCTGAAGGCCTGGCAGGAAGCCGGCGAGGATGTCGTCGTCATCGACACGCGCACGATAGCGGAATATGAAAAGGCGCATGTGCCGGGCGCCATCGGCGTGCCGGGTGCGGAACTTCTGCTGCGTTTTTCCGATCTCGTGCCCTCGTCCAAAACGAGGGTCGTCGTGTCATGCGCCGGTTTGCCCCGTGCAATCCTCGGGGCGCAGACATTGATCGACGCCGGAGTCGAAAACGACGTCAGCTATCTGCACGAAGGGACGCGCGGCTGGACGGATGATGGGTTTGAACTGGAAACGGGGCGTTCACAAACCTATCCGCCTGCCAGTGACGACGCCAAGGACATTGCGAAGGCGCGGCTCGAAACATTCTCCGGTGACGACGATCTGCTGTTCATCGACCGCCCGACGGTTGAAACATGGCTGCGGGACAAGACGCGCACGACCTATTTTCTTGACGTGAGAACGCCGGAAGAATTCGCGGCTTCGCATCTTGAAGGCTCTATTTCCTCGGAAGGCGGGCAGCTTCTCGGTGTCGCCTATCGCACCATTGCCGTGCGGGGCGCCCGGGTCGTTCTCGTGGATGACCTGCTGGGTGCCCGCGCCCGTGTCGTGGCGCATTGGCTGAAGCGGCGAGGTTTTGAAATCGCTCTTCATCTGCATGATTTCGAACAGGATGTCGAAGCGGCCGCGGCATAAGCGCGGCTCGGATTTCGCCAGACCGCTCCACGGACAGGGATTTGTAATGACCAATGCCAGCCAGGCCTGGGGTTCCGCGCCCAGCAGACGCTTCGACACGATAGCCGAGAGATTTCGGGGAATTTTTTCCGATATCGGTAGAGACGCCATACGACATGATCTTGGCCGCGAGCTTCGTTTCAATGACTATGATGTTTTGAAAGAGGCCGGTTTTTCCAGGCTGCGCCTACCGGAAAAATTCGGTGGCCTCGGCCTGACATTGCCTGAACTTTTCGGCCTCATCATCGAACTGGCGGAAGCGGATCCCAATCTCACCAATGCTTACCGCAGCCATTTGGGCTTCACGGAGGATTTGCTCAACGCAGAACCTTCGCCATGGCGGGATGCATGGCTGGAGCGGATCGGGCAGGGCGAGACCATTGGCAGCGGGTTTTCCGAAGTTGGCGATGCCCGGCTTGGAACCTATTCCACCCAGCTTACCCGCGATGACAGCGGCTGGCGGCTGAATGGCGAGAAATATTATACGACCGGTTCGCTCTATGCCGACTGGATAACGCTGGGCGCCGTGGATGGTGACGGCGTGCCGGTCGGGGCACTTGTTCCCACCAAGGCGGACGGCGTCGAGATTCTCGATGACTGGGACGGTTTTGGCCAGGCGCTGACGGCCAGCGGCACGGCGCGTTTTACGGACGTGGCGATTGCCGAAGATCTCATCAAACCCAGTGCCCTTCGCTTCAGCTATTCGGGCGGCTTTTTCCAACTCGTTCATCTGGCCTCGCTTGCCGGTATCGGCCGTGCGGCCGCTTCGGAAATCGCCCGTCATGTCGCGGAACGCAAGCGGGTCTATCAACGCAGCAATGCCTCTCGTTTTGCCGAAGACCCGCAGGTGCTTCAGGTCGTTGGGCGGGTCAGGGGGGCGGCCTATAGCGCCGGCGTCATCGTGTTGAAGGCCGCAGAGGCCCTGCAGGCTGCCTATGAAGCCAATCTTTCCGCAGATGAGGACGGCATTGCGCTGGCAAACCGCAATGCGGAACTCGAAGTCAGCCAATCGGTCACGGTGGTCAGCAATCTGATCCTCGATGCATCCACGATCCTCTTCGACGCGCTTGGCGCCTCCGCGGCAAAACGCAGCCATGGTCTGGACCGTCACTGGCGAAATGCCCGCACCATAACGTCGCACAATCCCCGTATCTATCACGACCGTATCGTCGGGAATTTCGCCGTCAACGGCACTTCACCAGCGCCGCATGGAGGCGTGGGAATAGCGCCGCAAACCGAGAAGGAAAAAACCGAAGTGTAAGAAGGACGTGGAGCACGGGCGGCGGCGCGCAGATGATCGCTGCCTCCTTCGCCGTTCGATAAGTGGCGTTGCGGTTATCTTCGTTGCCGCAACCCAATCCATCCGATCCGCCGGCTTAAAAATTTTCCGCATCGGCCTGCATTTGGAAAATCCTGTCTGTCGGGGCCAGATTCCATATTTTATTTATGGATTATATCTATTTTGGGGACGCACATGACAGAAGATATTTTCTCCTCCGGTTTCAACCGCCGCAATCTCCTGAAACTCGCCGCGGTCGCCGCCGCAGCCGTTGGCACGCAGGCGGCGTCGGGTTCGCAGGCTTTCGCCGAACAGGAACTTTCCCTCAAGGGCAAGCGCATTGGCATCAGCGCCACGGGCACGGATCATTTCTTCGATCTGCAGGCCTATAACGCCCAGATCGAGGAGGTGAAGCGCCTCGGCGGTGAACCGATCGCGGTTGATGCCAGCCGTAATGACGGCAAGCTGGTGTCGCAGCTTCAGACGCTGATCGCCCAGAAGCCGGATGCGATCGTGCAGCTTTTGGGCACGTTGAGCGTCATCGACCCCTGGCTGAAAAAGGCGCGCGATGCGGGCATTCCCGTCTTCACCATCGATGTCGGTTCGACGAATTCGTTGAACAATGCCACCTCGGACAATTGGGGCATCGGCAAGGATCTGGCGCTGCAGCTGGTTTCCGATATCGGTGGCGAGGGCAATATCGTCGTGTTCAACGGTTTTTACGGCGTGACGCCCTGCGCCATCCGCTACGACCAGCTCGTCAACGTCACCAAATATTTCCCCAAGGTGAAGATCATCCAGCCGGAACTGCGCGACGTCATTCCGAACACCGTGCAGGACGCTTTCACGCAGATCACCGCAATCCTCAACAAATATCCGGAAAAGGGGTCGATCAAGGCGATCTGGTCGGCCTGGGATATTCCGCAGCTCGGTGCAACGCAGGCGCTGGCCGCGGCCGGCCGCACGGAAATCAAGACCTATGGCGTTGATGGCAGCCCCGAGGTTCTTCAGCTCGTCGCCGATCCCAATTCTCCGGCTGCGGCCGATGTCGCCCAGCAGCCCGCCGAACTCGGCAGAACGGCCATCCGGAACGTTGCGCGGTATCTGGCGGGTGAAACCTTGCCGCGTGAAACCTATGTCCCGGCTCTCCTCGCCAACAAGGTGAATGTCGGTGAAGTCTCCAAAAAGCTCGGCATTGGCTGAAGTTTTGTGCTGCAAGGCGCGGTGCTGCTGCTCCGCGCCCGTCAGGCCCTGACGCGGAACGATCTGAACCGCCGAGCATGGAGAAATTGCCGTGGCTGTCGCAATATATCCGGACCACCCGGTCGAGGCCCGCGAGACGGACGACATCATTCGTCTGCACGATATTACCAAGTCCTTCGGCGGCGCCAAGGCCCTGTCCGGTGCATCGCTTGCCGTGCGCCGTGGCACCGTTCACGGCCTGGTCGGCCAAAATGGCGCCGGCAAATCGACGCTCATCAAGTTGCTTGCCGGTTTGCACGGTGCGGATGGCGGTTCGATCGAGATCGACGGAAAATCCCATGATCGATTGACGCCCCACCTTGTCGAAAAGCTCAGTATTCATTTCATTCATCAGGACCGCTTGCTGGTGCCCACATTCACGGTGAGTGAAGCGCTTTTTCTGGGGCGTGAACCACGCATCAAGGGAACGCCGTTTCTTGATCGCAACCTGATGCGCCGCCGTGCCGCAGAGGTGCTCGAGCGCTATTTCGGTATGCGCCTGCCGAACTCGGCGCTGATTTCCGATCTGTCGGCGGCGGAAAAGCAGATCGTCCAGATCACGCGCGCACTGCTCGACAATCCGAAGGTGCTGGTGTTCGACGAACCCACCGCAGCGCTTGTGCGGCGGGAGGCGGCGCTTTTGTTTTCGCTCATCCGGCGGCTGCGGGACGATGGCATAACGGTGATCTATATCTCGCATTATCTCGGCGAGATCGTCGATATCTGCGATACGGTGACGGTCCTGCGCAATGGACGCGATGTCGCGACCCTTTCCGTCGCCGATACATCGGCTGCTGAAATCGGCGCGCTGATGGTCAACCGCGACATCGCCGAGCTTTACCCCAAGCCCCAGCTTGTTCCCGGAGAAGCGCTCCTGTCGGTAAAAGACCTCACGCTTGCCGGCAAATATTCGGATGTCAGTTTCACGCTGAAGAAAGGCGAAGTGCTTGGCCTCGCAGGATTGGTCGGTTCAGGCGCAAAAGAGGTCATCCGCACCCTGTTCGGACTGGAGACGCCGTCATCCGGCACGGTCGAGGCGCACGGCCAGGCGATAACCTCCTCCAGCCCGGCGGATGCGGCGGCGCGGCGCCTTGCCCTCGTTCCTGAGGATCGTCGTCGTGACGGTGTTGCGCTTGATCTGACCGTTGCGGAAAACACCACGCTTGCCGGTCTCGGCCGCTTTTCCCGCCTTGGATTTCTGAGGAAGACGCAGGAGCGGCAGCAGACCGAAGATCTGATCGAGCGGTTGCAGATAAAAACCGAAGGTCCGGAGGCGCTGGTCAGAACCCTCTCAGGCGGCAACCAGCAGAAGGTTGCGATTGCCAAATGGCTGAGCCGCCAATCGGAAATCTATCTTCTCGATGAACCGTCGGTCGGCGTCGATATTGCCGCCAAGGTCGAGATTTACACGCTTATCGGCGAACTCGCTGCACGTGGTGCGGGCGTCATCGTCCTCTCGTCCGACATCGAAGAGCTTTTGGGCATTACGGACCGGGTCCTGGTCTTCTTCCGCGGCCGGATTGCACGCGAATTCATCTCGAAGGACACGCGGCAGGAACAAATTCTATCGGAGGTCACAGGTGCTTCGGACGCCAATACTCACAGCATCTGAGATGGTGGCTGACACGCCTCCTGATCTGGATTTGCCGCAGGCGGTGACTTCTGCGCGCCCGCGCGAAAGCAGGTTTCATCGCCGACTTGCGACTTTCGCCCTGCGGGGCGGCGCGCTTGCGGTCTTCGTCGCCGTGTTTGTTTTCTTTTCGCTTGCTGCCTCGTTCTTTCTGTCCGTGGGCAATATCGGCAATGTGCTGGCGCAATCGGCCATCGGTGGCGTTCTCGCCATCGGGCTGACGATTGTCATCATCGCCGGCGGTTCCCATGTGGTCACCGGCGGCATTGATCTGTCGCTGGCGGCGAATATGGGCCTGAGCGCTGCGGTTTACGCGACCCTCATACAGGCTGGATATGGCGATGCCACGGCTGCGGCGGGAGCGCTTGCCACGGGGGCAGCGATCGGGGCGGTAAACGCGGTCGCCGTCACGGTGGTCGGCATCGTGCCGCTTTTGGCAACGCTTGCGGTGATGAATGTCGTGGCCGGGCTGGAACTGGTTCTGACGCAGAATACCGTCATTCCAGCCTCCACCGATTTCCTTTCGGCACTTTCCGCCAGTGGTCCCGCCGGAATACCGGTGTTGGCCTATGTGCTCATCCTTTTTGCCGGGCTGGTGGCCGCCGCGGTGCAATATACGCCTCTGGGCTTGCGCCTTTATGCGGTGGGGGAATTTCCCGAGGCGGCGCGGGCAGGTGGCTTGCCGGTAAGATCCTTCGTGGCCGGTGCGTTTGTGACAAGCGGCTTGTTCGGCGGTTTCGCGGGCATCCTGTCCGTTTCCTATCTCAGCGGCAGCACCACCGGATCCGGTGAAATGCTGCTGCCGGTGGTAGTCACCGCGCTGCTCGGCGCCGTCTTTTCACGTCGTCTGGTGCCGACGGTGACCGGCACGCTGCTATCGGCGCTTTTTGTCGGTTTCCTCGTCAACGGTTTTCAGCTTCTCAACATTTCCAGCACGCTGGTGAGCGGCGTCCAGGGCCTGCTGATCCTGCTCGTCGTATCCGCCACCACCCTTTTGCGCCGGGAGAACCGCTAACATGTCGACTGCCGCCGTCGCCCCGCACAATAAAACCACGATCATCCCGATCCTGCGGGCTGGTGCGCGCTTTGCGCTGCCAGCGGCGCTGCTGATCGTTTTCGCCCTGTTTGCGGGTCTGGCGCCCGGGTTTCTGACCGCGACGAACCTCGTCAGCGTGCTGGTCAACAATTTCGTGCTGCTGGCAATCGTTTCCATCGCCATGACCTTCGTGGTGGCCTCCGGCGGTATCGATCTTTCCGTTGGCGCCGCGATCGATTTTGCGAGTTTCGCCTTCGTATCGCTGGTGCTTGCCGGACAGCCGGTGGCAATCGCGGCGCTGGCGGGCCTTGCCGCCGGTGCACTGGTCGGCGTCTTCAACGCCGTTCTCATCGCCGGTGTGGGTATTTCGCCGTTCCTCGCCACGCTCGGCACGCTGTTCGTCGGCCGCAGCGTCCAGCAATTGCTGACCAATGGCGGCAATCCCGTCTATCTGCCGCCCGCCGGAATCCCCGAAACCTTTCGGTTCCTCGGCCACGGCAACCTGTTCGGCGTCTCCGTCCCGCTGATCGTTGCGCTCTTCGTCGTCATCGCCGCATGGGTGATCCTGTCCGCCACGCGCTTCGGCCGCGTTGTCGTCTCTTCCGGAATCCAGGCGAGTGTTGTCCGTTATTCCGGTATCCGGCTTTCCGGCAGCGTCGCGGCAGTCTATGTTCTGGCGGCCTTCGTCGCCGCCATTGCCGGGCTCATCATCACCTCCACGGTGACCGTCTATATTCCGTCATCCGGCAATGCCTTCTTGCTGAATGCGATCGGCGCCACATTCATCGGCACGACGCTTGATGCACGGGGGCGGCCGAATGTGCCCGGCACCGTTCTCGGCGTGCTGCTGCTCAGCATCGTCGCCAACGGCCTTCTGCTCTCGGGCCTGAACTTCTATTGGCAACAGGTCGGTACGGGTTTGCTGATCTTCCTCGTGCTCGCCATCGGCTTCGCCAATCGCAAGGCGGCCGCCCATGCATAAACCGCCCCTGTGGAGCAGGGGCGGGCGCAAGGCGCATGAAAATTCCGATCACGCAATGTGAGCGTGCCGCCTGCAGTGCGGCAGCCGCTGTCAGATCGCGGCGCTTTTCGGCACCGTATTGGCTGCTTCCGCCTCTTCCCGCTTGACGGCTTCAATGTCGCGGTAGCGGTTGGCCGGATGGTTGGCCGCCAGGTAATCGCCATCGCCGAAAAGCTTTTCACGCAGCGTCCCGGTCCTGTATGTCGTAGGATAAACGCCGCGTTTCTGAAGCTCGGGCACGATGTAACCGACCACATCCTCGAAACTGTCCGGTGTCACCGCATAAGCGAGGTTGAAGCCGTCGACATCCGTGTCATCCACCCATTCCTGCAGGATGTCGGCGATGCGGGAAGGCGAACCGACAAAGACCGGGCCAAGGCCGCCAATACCGCCGAATTTCGCCAGTTCGTCGATCGTCCAGGCTTTGTCGCCGCCGGCTATGTGTTCCACGAAGGAATGGATGGCATTGGTTTCGACCTTCCGGACCTGGTCCGTCGGTGCATATTGGCCGAAGTCGATACCGCTCCAGCCGGACATGAAGACCAGCGAGCCGTCATAGGAGACATAGTCCCGGTATTCCTCGAACTTCTTCTGCGCTTTTTCGTCCGTCTCGTCGGTGATGATGGTGACCAGCGTGTAGATATAGACCTTTTTGGGGTCGCGGCCGGCTTCGGCGACGCGGCGCCGGGTTTCCGCCACATGCTGCTTGAGAACGGATCTGGTCGGCGCAGCCACGAAGATGCATTCCGCATGTTCGGCGGCGAAGGCCTTGCCGGGGCCTGACGCGCCCGCCTGATAAAGAACCGGAGTGCGTTGCGGCGAGGGCTCGCTCAGATGGTAGCCCGGCACCTCGAAATATTTGCCCTTGTGGCCGATTTCATGAACCTTGGCGGGATCGGTGAAGATGCGTCGGTCACGATCGCGCAGAACCGCGCCTTCCTCCCAGCTGCCCTCGAAAAGCTTGTAGAGCACCTCGATATATTCGGCGGCCACTTCATAACGGTTGTCATGGCGGCGCAGACCGCCCTGGCCGATATTTTTCGCCCCGCTTTCCAGATAGGAAGTCACGATATTCCAGCCGATCCGGCCTTTGCTGTGGTGATCGGCGGTCGAAAGCCGGCGTGCAAATGTGTAGGGATGTTCGAACGAGGTGGAGGCCGTGATGCCGATGCCCAGATGTTCCGTCGCCAGCGCAATGGGGGCGGCAAGCTGCAGCGGATCATTGACCGGTATCTGCGCGGCCTGATGGAGGGCGTGATAATTCGAACCCTTGTAGACGTCGTAATAGCCGATGACGTCGGCGATGAAGATGCCATCGAACACGCCGCGTTCCAGCGTGCGGGCCAGATCCTGCCAGTAGTCGAGATCCTTGTATTTCCAGGATTTATCGCGCGGATGCGCCCAGAGGCCCGGCGACTGGTGGCCAACGCAATTCATGTCGAAGGCATTGAAGCGGATGGTCTTGCTCATGCTGAACTCCCAAATCTGTCGCAGCCGAGAATAAAGGCGGCCGGAAGCGCGCGACAGTTTCCTGATGTTTTTTATAGACTATCTTGGAGAATAAAATTCCGCGCTTGAAGCGGCAGGCAACAGCCCTTTGCCGTCACTCCGTCATGCATGTGTGAATTAAACCGGTGCCGGAAGACGGCGATGCGGATGATTTTTTCGCTCCGCCCGCCAAGATTGGAAATTCTTAAGGCTACTATATCGACAAATGTTGTAGATTTTTCCGCAGCCGCAAGGCGACGAGATCACACGGGTTGATATGCCAGTAAACCGGAAGAATGCGATTGTCGCCATCATTGGCGGCGGATTCAGCGGAGCAGCGCTTGCCGTTCACCTCCATAGGGCTGTCGAACGGCTGGAGGCGGTGCAGGTCATCGTTTTCGAGCCGCGGGCGACATTGGGGGCGGGACTTGCCTATTCCACGCCGGAGCCTGCCAACCGGATCAACGTGCCGGCCGGGCGCATGACGCTTTATCCCGACGACCCTGATAGTTTCGTCCGTTATCTCGACAGAACGAACGCCTTGGCCGATGATGCTGCGGCGGTTTTGCCGGATGGGCAGGCCTATCCGCAGCGCAGCGTCTTCGGCGCCTATGTCGCTGCCGAAATAGCCCCTTTGCTGGAGGCGGGGGGCCTTGAGCACAGGCGCAGTACCGTGCAGCATGTGGGCCGCCGCGGCAATGGCTGGGAATTGCTGACCGCGGACGGAGACAGCCACTTCGCGGATATCGTGGTGGTGGCGACAAGCCATCCGCCGCCGGCCCTACCGCAGGTGCTGCAACCGCTTGCCGGCCATTCGAAACTGGTGGCCGACGTGAATGCGGATGCCGCGCTGGACAAGATCGATGCGGAAGACCGTGTTCTGATCGTCGGTAATGGCCTGACGGCGGCCGATGCCTTTGCCGCGCTCAGGCGGCGCGGTCATCATGGGCCGGTCGTTTCGCTGTCGCGCCGCGGCCTGCGGTCCCGTGGCCATCCAGCCGTGCCGCAGGAGCCTTATGGTGACTTTACCGATCCGCCATCGGGACGCGCATCGGAATTGTTGCGGCGTATTCGTGCAGCCTTGCGTGTCTCCGAAGCCGACGGTGCGACCTGGCATGGCGTTCTGGACGCCGTCCGCCTGCAAGGGCGCGACATCTGGCGCAATCTTCCGGTCAACGAACGGCGTCGGATCGTCCGTTGGTTGCGCCCCTTCTGGGATGCGCATCGCTTCAGGATCGCGCCGCAGGTGGAGACGCTGCTGGACGCCGCCGTCCTTTCCGGTCAATTGCAGATCGCCGCAGGTTCGCTTGTTTCTGCGCGGCCCGACAAAGGCGGTTCATTGCATATCGATATCAGATTTCGCGGTGACAAGGACGTCACGCCGACTGATGTCGATGCGGTCATCGTCACGACGGGTCCGGCCCATGGCGGGATATTGAACTCGCAGGCCTTTCTTTCCGGTCTGAAACAGGCGGGTCTTCTGACCCTGTGCCCAACGGGGCTTGGTATCCGCTGCGATGAGCAATCGCGTGCCGTCGACAGGCAAGGTGAGACAATCGAAACATTGCTGATCGGCGGTCCGTTGGCGCGCGGAACCTTCGGGGAATTGATGGGCCTGCCTCAGGTCACGGAACACGCGGTCTACGTGGCGCAGGTGATAGCGCGCCGTCTCGCATCGGTGGCGGCGGTCACCCGGTCGGCTGCGGTGCAATCTGTTTCGGGGTAGATATTTCGCGCTTCACCGGCGCTCTGTCGCTCCGCGACTCTTTCATTTTTTGCCGATAATAGAGAAAAACCTTCTCTTTTTTAGAATATAAAAAACATAGAATTACTGTTCAGTGCCGCACCTTATGCGATGCTCACGCCATCATTCACCGTGTTTGCGAGGCGTCCCATGGGCACGATTTCCGAGACCAAGATCGACTATAGTGTTCATCCCCGCGTTAATTCTGCGGACCCGATTGCGCCGCGTCCGCGTCCGGCGAAGCCGGCGCATATCGTCTCGTCGGATGCGGAAGCCATAGAAATCGCGCAGCGGCTGGCGGAAAAATTTAAGGTCGGTGCGGCGCTGCGCGATCGGGAAGGCCTGTTGCCCATCGACGAGCTCGACGAATATTCCCAGAGCGGTCTCTGGAGCATCAACGTTCCCAAGGCCTATGGTGGGCCGGAAGTCTCTTACGCCACGCTCGCCAAGGTGATTGCAACGATTGCCGCAGCCGATCCTGCGATTGCCCAGATCACCCAGAACCATCTGGCAATCGTCGCCACCGTCGAACTGGACGGCACGGAAGACCAGAAGAAGCTGTTTTTCGGCTGGGCGCTTCAGGGTATTCGTTACGGCAACGCCTTTTCCGAACTGAAAAGCAAGACCGTCGCCGATTTCGAGACGAAAGTGGTTCATGACGGCGACAGCGTCGTCGTCAATGGCGAGAAATTTTATACGACCGGTGCGCTGCTCGCGCATATCGTGCCGATTGTCGCACTCGACGAGACGGGGCAGGGATACCTCGTTTTCGCCGACCGCGATGCTCCGGGCCTGACGGTGACCAACAACTGGTCGAGCTTCGGTCAGCGCACCACGGCATCGGGATCGGTGAAGATCGAAAATGTCCGCGTTCCCGGGGAGAGGGCGGTCAAGGTCACGTCCTTCGATCATCCTACCATCGGTGGCCCGGTCTCGCAGATCATCCAGTCGGCGATCGATGTGGGCATCGCGCGCGGCACGATCGATGACACCATCGCCTTCATCGGCAAGCACAGCCGTCCGTGGCTCGACAGCGGCAAGCAGACGGCTGGCGAAGATCTCTTCACCATTGCCGCCATCGGCGATCTGAAAATCCGGCTGCATGCAGCCGAGGCGCTCTTGGAAATCGCCGGTCACAGCATTGACACGGCAAAACGGAACACGACGCTCGAAACCGTCTCGGAAGCGACGATCAGGACCGGGGAATCGAAGGTTCTGACCACCGAAATCGCCATTCTGGCAACCAACAAACTGTTCGAACTCGCCGGCACCCGTTCGACGCTTGCCGAACATGGGCTGGACCGGCACTGGCGCAACGCCCGCGTCCATACGTTGCACGATCCGGTGCGGTGGAAATATTTCCATGTCGGAAATTATTATCTGAACGGCGCGCATCCCCCGCGCCATGCCTGGAATTGAGGCCGTTTCCATGACAACGACTGACCGGAAGCTGCATCGCGAGGCCGCGTTGACCTCGGGAAAACCTGCGCCGCATATTCCGCCGCGCCGGACGAAGGCCCACATCATAAAGGACGATGCGGAAGCGATTGCCGTTGCGCAGGAGCTTGCGCGTGGCTTTGCCGTCGGGGCCGTCGAGCGTGACCGGGAGCGGCGGTTGCCGCTCGCTGAAATCGAGCGTTTCTCGCAAAGCGGGTTGTGGGCCATCACCGTTCCGAAAGATTATGGCGGCGCCGGGGTTTCCGCCGTTACGCTGGCGGAAGTGACCGCCATCATTTCGGCCGCCGATGGCAGTATCGGGCAAATTCCACAAAACCATTTCTACATGGTCGAGGCCTTGCGGCTGGCCGGCAGCGAGGAACAGAAGCGGCATTATTTTCAGCGCATTCTCGACGGAGACCGGCTGGGCAATGCCTTTACCGAAATCGGCACGAAAACCCCGGTCGACTACAAGACGCACTTTGCCGAGCGGGACGGCAGGCTGTTGCTGAACGGACAGAAGTTCTATTCCACCGGTTCTCTGTTTGCCCATATCATCGTTGTCGTCGCCAAGGGGCCGGATGGGCGGGTGAACATCGTCTTCATCGACCGCGCAACGGCTGGTCTTTCCCTTGTTGACGACTGGACGTCCTTTGGCCAGCGCACGACAGGCAGCGGCACAGTCACCTTTGATGAGGTTGAAATCACGCCCTTCCAGGTCGTGGATCACAATGTCGTCTTCGAGCGGCCGACACCCATGGGGCCTTTTGCGCAGATCATTCATGCCGCCGTGCAGGTCGGCATTGCACGCGGCGCGCTCGCGGAGACGATCTCCTATGTTCGCGCCCATGCCCGCCCGTTTTTCGAACTGAGCATCGAGCATGGTTATGAGGATCCGCACACCATCCATGCCGTGGGAGACGTCTCCATCCGCGTGCATGCGGCCGATGCTCTTTTGACGAGAGCAGGTCGTATTCTCGATGGTGCGCTTGCGGCACCGGACGAAAAAACGGTGGCGGCGGCTTCCATCGCGGTGGCGGAGGTCAAGTCGCTCGGCACCGAAGCCGCTCAACTTGCGTCCACGAAGCTCATCGAACTCGGCGGGGCGCGTTCCACGTTGGAAAGCTACGGGCTGGATCGTTACTGGCGCAATGCCAGAACGCATTCGCTGCATGACCCCGTCCGCTGGAAATATCACCATATCGGCAATTTCTATCTGAACGGTGTGCTGCCGCCGCGACACGGGGCCATCTAGGGTCCGGTTTCAAAATCACAAATCCCCATCCGAACCGGCGATCACCGATCGCCGGACGGTCATTCAACGCCACCAGGAAACAGCGACCATGACGTATCATCCAGATCCCAACCGCTATGAAGACGCCACCTTCCGCCGTGTCGGGCGCAGCGGCCTGAAGCTGCCGGCGATTTCCTTCGGCCTCTGGCACAATTTCGGCGATACGACACCGCTCGAAACGCAACGCTCCATTCTTTTCAAGGCCTTCGATCTCGGCATCACCCATTTCGACCTCGCCAATAATTACGGTCCGCCCGCCGGCAGCGCCGAGGTAAATTTCGGCCATATACTGAAACAGGATTTTGCGGCTTATCGCGATGAGTTGATCATCTCCACCAAGGCCGGCTGGGACATGTGGCCCGGTCCCTACGGACGTGGCGGCGGCTCGAAAAAGGCGCTGCTTTCGAGCCTCGATCAGAGCCTGACCCGGCTGGGGCTGGACTATGTCGATATTTTTTATTCGCATCGTTTCGATGCGGAAACGCCGCTCGAAGAAACTGCCGATGCGCTGGCACAGGCCGTTCGTCAGGGCAAGGCGCTTTATGTCGGCGTGTCGTCCTATTCCGGCGTGAAGACGCGAGAAATTGCCGCCCTGCTGAAAGAGCGCGGCGTGCCGCTCCTCATCAACCAGCCTGCCTATAATCTCTTCAACCGCTGGGTCGAAAAGGAGCTTCTGGATGCGACCGACGAGGTCGGTGCAGGGGTAATCGCCTTCACGCCGCTGGCGCAGGGACTGCTGACCAACAAATATCTGAACGGCGTGCCGCAGGATGCGCGCGTCAACCGTCCCGGTGGGGATTTCCTGCGGCCGGAACATTTGAAGCAGGAAAACATCGAACGCGCCCGCGCTCTCAATGAGATTGCCAGAAACCGCGGGCAGTCGCTGGCGCAGCTGGCCATCGCCTGGGTGCTGCGTGACCAGCGCGTGACCTCGGCGCTGATCGGCGCAAGCTCCGCCAGACAGGTGGAAGAAAATGTCGCGGCGCTCAAGAACCCTTATTTCACGGCGGAGGAACTGGCGGAAATCGATCGCTACGCCGTCGAAGGCGGCATCAATCTGTGGGAAAAACCGTCCCATGACGAAGCGGTCTGATGCATTCTGTCATGCCAACAATCGCCCGGCAAAGCCCGGGCGATTTTCTTGTCAGGCCACGTTGCTTCAACCGCCATATTCGATGATTTCAAGCCCGGCATTATAGTCGGTCGCGTAGATCAGACCGTTGGCGTCAACAAAGACATCGGCTGACTGGATGACCTTCGGCCGGCCCGGTCGCCGGTCCGTCATCCTTGTCGGCCCTGCGGGAACGAGCGCGCCGGTTTCGACGGGACGATAGGGATCGGAAATATCGAAGGCGCGGATGCCGGCATTCTGCCAGGTGGCGAAGATCAGCGTTTCCGACACGAAGGATCCCGGCCGGTTTTCATGCAGGTTGTGCGGGCCGAAATGGCCGCCTTTCTTACCGTAATCGATCTCGTTCGGGATCGGGAATGTCGAAATGCTGACCGGATTTTCCGGAACGCGGATGTCAAAAATCCAGGTATGCTTGCGTCCATCCTCTTCATTATCAAGCACGGCTTCGTCGGCAACCACCAGCAGGTCGCGACCCGGCAAGGGCAGCGGCGAGTGGGTGCCGCCGCCATAGGGCGGTGACCAGTTGCGATGGACGATGAGCTTGGGGGCCGAATGATCGCTGACGTCGAGCAGGGTCAGGCCGCCATCACGCCAACAGGCATAGGCGGTGTCGCCATGCACCAGCGCGTGATGCAGGGCGTACCGTTTTCCCTCGCCCCATGCCGGTTTTTCACCCTCGGCCGTGTTCATGCCCGGCAGCCACCAGCGGCCCAGCAATTGTGGCTTCGTTGGATCGGCAAGATCGATGGTGACGAAGATATAGTCGGAGAAACCGTCCAGCAGCGCCGAAGCGTAGGCATAACGCCCGCCCACATACCACAGGCGATGGAAACCGATGCCGTCGACATCCAGCTGACCGATTTTTTTGGGCTTGTCGGGTGTCGAGATGTCGAACACGGTCATGCCCGCCGTCCAGACCCGCTCCCTCTTTTCCGCAGCGACCGTCTCGCCGACCGATTTGGTATAATAGGCCTTTTCGTCGGTGAAGGACTGGACATCGGCGAAAAGATCGAGCGCGTTGATGACCAGCAGCAGGTCGTCATGGGTCTGAAGGTGGATGTTCCAGGTGTTGGCCGGGGCCTGCACGTAGTTGACGGTTTTCGGGTTTTTCGCGTCGCGCACGTCGATGATTGAAAAACCCTGCGACCAAGGATGCGCCACATAGGCGTAACCGCGATGGACCATCAGTTGCAGGCCATCGCCACGGCCGCCGATATCGCTGTGGCCGATGAGTTTCATGTTGCGGGCGAAATCGGGTGTCGAGAGGTCTGGGGCGGCCATGGTCTGCTCTTGCGTTGCGACGGAAAAAGCGCCGCCCGTAAACGGCGGCGCATCTTGGCGAAGGCGGTCAATGCTTGACGGCGGGAATCCAGGCGGCGGTAGCGGCATCGCTTTTCAGAAATGCCGGGAATTTCTTCTGGAGGTCCTCGATGGTGCCGATGTCGTTTTTCACCAGATCGTCACGGGTGATGAGGGTCGGCTGCAACAGCACCGACCGACCGGGAAACTGGCCGGCGATCGAAAGCGCGACGGCGCGCACCGATACTTCACCGACGACGGCGGCGTTGGTTGCGGCGGTGGCGACCCAGGCGCTGTCCGGCTCGGTGATGAGCTGGATGTCCGCCGTCGAAATATCGACGCCGTAGATCTTCACCTGCTGTGAAAGACCGAGTTCGTCGATGGCGAGCTTTGCGCCCTTGGCGAATTCATCCCAAGGAGTGAAGATGACGGAAATATCCGGATTGGCGCGCAGGACGGCCTTCGTCTGATCGGCGACGGAGGCGGGCACCGTATCGTTGACGACGCCCCATACGGCCTTTTCCTTCAGATTGTGTTTGGCGACGACATCTTTCCACACGGCGTAACGCCGGTCGAGCGGTGCAAAGCCGGCTACGTAGACCGCCCCGCCGACAAAACCGTCGCCCTTGTCCTTCACGGCCTGGTCCAGCACCAGCCTCGCCATGTCCTTGTCGCTCTGCTCGATCTGCGGGATTTGCGGATTGTCGAGGTCCACGTCATATGCAACGACCTTGATACCCTTGTCGAGCGCCTTTTGCGCCACGTCCTTCAGCACTTCCGGGCGGCCATTGTTGATGATGATGCCGTCGACGCCGAGATTGATCGCCTGCTCGACGAGGTTTCTCTGCGTGTCATTGTCATTGCGGGCCTGGGAGACGGTGAGCTTGACGCCGAGCGTATCGGCCTGCCGCTTGACGCCGGCCTCAAAGGCCTGCAGCCAGTCGCCGCTGCCAAGGAAGCTGACGACGGCAATATTGACCGTCTTCTTGTCGAAGGGCGCCGGGGCGCCTTCGATACCGGCGGAAAAGGCGCCGGTGGAGAGGAGGGTAAGCGAAATGACGGCCGCGGCCAGTTTCTTGACGGTCTTGAACATGGTTTCCACTTCTCTGGACGGATATTGAATGGTCAGATTTTCGAGCGGGCAACGCCGTAGGTCAGCGCCAGCGCGCCAACCAGAACGGCGCCCTTGATGAAGTCCTGCGTGTAATAAGGTGCGTTCAGCATGGTGAGGCCATTGAGCAGCACGCCGACGAAAACGGCGCCGACAAGCGTGCCGAGAACGTTGGGGCGGCGCAGCGCCAGAACCGCAAAGCCGATCAGCGCGGCCGCGACCGAATCCATCAGCAGCGATGCGCCGGAGGAAACGTCACCCCGGCCGACGCGGGCGGCGACGATGATGCCGCCAAGGGCCGCGAGCGTGCCGGAAAGCACATAAGCGAAGGTCTTGATCCGGTCGACATTGGCGCCTGCAAGCCGGGCCGCCGTCTCATTGCCGCCGGTGGCGTAGATCAGGCGGCCCAACCTCGTTTTTTCGGTGAGAATGAACAGAACGACGGCGACGATGGCCATCAGCACCACGGGCAGGGGAATGAAGCCGAACAGGCTGGAGCGTCCGATCGTCAGGAAGGCGGGATCGTATCTGCCGCTGGCCGTCGAACCGTCAGGCAGGATGAGGCCGACGGAGATGGAACGGCCGGCTGTCGGAATGAGCTGGAGGCCGGTCAGTAGGAACATGGTGGCGAGTGTGGCCAGCAGGTCCGGCACCTTGAGCCTGACGATCAGGAAAGCATTGGCAAGGCCGACAAGCGCGCCGAAGGCCAGCACCAGCGGCACCGTCTGCCAGGCATTCAAACCAAGCACGATCATCGCATAACTTGCGGCCATGACGCTGGATGCCGCTACCGCACCGACAGAGAGGTCGAAGCCGTTGATGGCAAGCGTGACGCTGACGCCCGCACCGATAATGGCGACGACGGACACCGCCTGCAGGATGCTCATGAGATTGTTGATGTTGATGAAGGCGGGCTGCGCGAGCGAGAAGCCGACGACCATCGCCGCCAGCAGCAGGAAGACCGCGCCGCGTCTTATGGCGTTTCGCAGGGTTTCCAGTGTCGCCGTTTCTTTTGACTGTTCTGAAATATCTCGGGTGCCGTCGACCATCAGGCATGTTCCTTGTGACGATGCGGCGTTCCGGCATCGTTGGTTTGTTCGAAAAGGGTGTGCCCATCCATCACGAGAACGCGGTCCGCCACTTCGTAAGCCTCCTCCGGGTCTGAAGTGGCGATGAGCGTGGCGCGCTCGGAATGGCGGCGAATGGCGGCAATGATATCCTGCCTCGCGCCGACATCGACGCCCTGAAACGGTTCGTCGAGCAGAAGCAGGCGGCTGGGCTCGGCTTCCCAGCGGCCGATGACGACCTTCTGCTGGTTGCCGCCCGAAAGCGACCAGACCGAGGCGTCGGCCGATTGCGCCTTGATCGACAGGCGCTGGATCGCTTTCCGGCCTTCCTCTTTTTCCCGGTTGGATAACAGGAAACCGGAGGGATACCATTGGCCGAGATGCGGCAGGCTGATCGTTGCGGCAATGCTTTCGCCCGGCCAGTCGGCATGGATGAAGGAGGATCTATGCCGGTCTTCGGCGGCCATCACCACGCCGGCCGCGATTGCCCTTGCCGGGCTGCCCGGCGCATAGGCCTTTCCATCCAGATATGCCTGCCCGTCGGAAAAAGAGCCAAGGCCGAACAGCGTGGACAGAAGACGGCTTTTGCCGGCGCCCAGAACGCCGGTGATGGCGACGACCTCTCCCTCCCGGACGGAAAGGGAAAAGGGCGCGCTGTCCGGCAACAGACGCACGTTTTCCAACCGCAGCACCGTCTTTTCGAAATCGCGCCGCCGGTCCGGGCGCGCCGCATCCAGCGAACGGCCGATCATGGTTTCAATGGCGGCGCTGAAATCGACGGGCCGGGCAAAGGAGCCGACATTGCGCCCGCCCCGCAGGATTTCGACCCGGTCGGCGAGCGCCTCGAGATCGGCGGTTCGGTGCGAGATATAAAGCACGCCGATCCCGTGCGCCTTCAAAGAACGCACGAGATCGTAAAGACGGGCCGACTCCCGGGCGGAGAGGCTGGCTGTCGGTTCATCGAGAATGATCAGCCGGGCCTTGTTTGCCAAGGCGCGGGCAATGGCGACCTGCTGCCGGTCGGCGGCGCTCAGCGTTTCGAAATCCCGGTCGAGCGGCATATCGAAACCGGTTTCTGAGAGAATGGCTGCAGCCTGCCGGCGGACCGATTTTTTCGACAGGAAGAAGGGATGACGGCCATCGACGAAATGGTTGAGAAGAAGCGCATCCGCGACCGTCAGGCCCGGAATGCCGACGACATCCGTTGACTGATGAACCGTCACGATGCCCTGCGATGCCGCATCCGCCGGGCTTTGCGGCGAAAATGGCTTGCCCTGCCATGTCATCGTTCCGGTATCGGGCCGATAAAGCCCGGAAAGGATTTTGACGAGCGTGGATTTTCCAGCACCGTTCGCGCCCATCAGAGCAACGACTTCGCCCGCTTCGATCATAAGATGCGCATCGACGAGAGCCTTGGTGGAGCCGAACGCATGCGAGATGTTCTGAACGTCGAGAAGGGGCATGTGTGGAAATCCATCCTGTAACAATCCAGTTTGGTAGTCCTTTTGCAGCCGCAAACAAGAATGGCCCTTCTATTGTATCGCCAAAGCAGGGAATAAATTTCCACGGTGCCGCGGGCAGGTTGCAAGGTTTTGAAATTCATCACTTTTAGGCGATGCCCGCGGGCTGTTTCGGCCGATACTTGCGCAGAGCGCCCATCTTTGCGGCATGAGCAAAACCTGTCCCGGCCCAAGCTCGCGAGGCAAAAGAAAACTCCGTTCCCGGCTCAAAATAGCAATTTTAAACCCATAAAAACGATAGATTATATGCACATAATTAGATGGCTATCCAGCCGCCATCCAATTGGAGAAAAATCCATATGCCTTTTAAACCCGGTTATCTCGCCCTTGCGCTTTTGCCCTCGCTTCTGGCCGCTGGGGCCGCGAGCGCGCAGGGATTAAAAGGCGCGCCAGAGCCCTTCGACAAGGGCGGGGTCAAGATCGCACTCATCAGCTATATTTCGGCTGGCGATTTCTTCCAGGCCTATCAATCGGGTGCCGAAGCGCAGGCCAGGGCGCTGGGTGCCGATCTCAGGATATTCCCCGGCAGGCAGGATGCAGCCCAACAGCGCGAGCAGATCCTGCAGGCGATCAATCTTGGTGTGCAGGCCATCATCGTCGATCACGGCCAGCCGGAATCGCTGACGGATGTGGTTCAGCAGGCGCTGGACAAGGGCATCAAGGTCATCGCTTTCGATGTGAACCTTAATAACCCGAAGATCCCGCAGGTAGAGCAGTCCGATCATCGCCTGGCCGAACTGGCGCTTGATCAGGCCCTCAAGGATAACGGCACGAATTTTGAGGCCGGTTATGCCTATGTGGCGGGTTTTGCGCCGCTCGACCGCCGCAACGAGATATGGGACAAGGTGAAGGCAGCCAACCAGGGCATTGTCGAAAAAGCCCGTTTCGGCACCGTCAGCGATACGACCGCGGCGGCGACGGCCGATCAGGCCAAGGCCGTCCTGCGCGCCAATCCGGGAATCTCGGTGATTTTTGCACCCTATGACGAATTTGCCCGCGGCGTGAAACTGGCGGCGGCCGATCTTGGCATCGGCGACAGGATCAAGATCTATTCGGCTGACATTTCCACGGCCGATATTCAGGAAATCGTCGAGCCGGGCAGCCCCTGGGTCGCAACGGCGGCGACCAATCCGGCCGTCGTCGGTGCCGTGTCGGTACGCGCCGCCGCCCTTGAAATCGCCGGTGAGACTGTGCCGAAAAACATCGTTGTCGATCCGGTCCTGGTCACGCAGGAGCAATTGCGGGCGGCCGACGTGAAGACCATCGAGGAACTTGCGAAGAAGATTCCCGCCTTCTCGACCAGTACGGCGGCCACGGCGAGCTGGATACCGGCGGCTGCCTTCTGAGCCCCCTGGAAAGGGATTTCGAAAGCATGTCGGCCCGCCCTGAAAGCGACGGGCCGATTTTGTGTGCGAAGAATGCCGGTTCGGGTCCCGCCTCTCGCGGTCTGATCCGGCAGCGGCCGTAAGCGGAAATCGTGGCATCAGTCATGATGACGCAAGGGTTGATCAGCCGATTTTAACCCTCTGCAGGCCCTTGGTGGATAACGCCAGGAAAAGCGGCCGTCGGGCGGTTGCTGCTCCAAAATGCCGGATGCTCTTCCGGCACTTCTTTGGTCATTGAATCCCATTGGCAATCTTACTAACATGTTAGGTGCATGTATTGGAGGTTCGCTCTTTGGTCGAGAAAAAGAAAACGGATGGCCGCAGCCTGAGAAACGCGGAAGGTCACGTCAATCAGAGGGACCGCGCTTATTCCAGCTTCACGGAACACCTTCTTTCACGCCAGCTTCGCCCCGGGCAATTTGTTTCGCAACGGCAATTGGTTGAGCTCACCCAGTTGCCGCTCGCAGCGATCCGGGAGTTGATCCCGCGCCTTGAGGCCGAGGGCCTGCTTGTCACCGTTCCGCAGCGTGGCATGCAGATTGCCCAGGTCGATCTCAACCTGGTGCAGGACGCATTTCAGGTCAGGCTGTTTCTGGAAAAAGAGGCTGTTCAGGTCTTCGCCAGGCTGGTGAGCGATGAGACGCTGGAAGCCATCCGGCAGGAACACTTCGATATCATCGATGCCTGTAATGCCGAACCGGATGCCAATCATGTCTCCAAGGCCCTGGTCGACAGGGCGCAGGAACTCGATTCACGATTTCACCACGGAATGATCGATTCGCTGCAGAATTCCATTCTCACCAATATCTACCGTGTGAACGCGATAAAAATCCGCCTGATCCGTCAGGCGCATACGCAACTCAATCCTCCTCTCGTCCTGCCGACGATGTATGATCACCTGAACCTCCTCGACGCGATCGCCTCACGCGATCCGGCCGCGGCCGCGGCCGCGATGGAGCAACATATTCACAATGCCAAAAACCGCGCGATCGCGCGGTAGTTCTCCTCCTAACATTTCCCGCTTTGCAGGCTGCCGGGCTTGCTCAGGAGATGTCCGACGAAATCGCGGCACCGTGCAGGCGGCTTGCAACGCGCCAACGAAAATATCACTATCAATCACACTAACATGTTACTTGTTGCAGTAGTGAAATTTTCCTGCTAGCGTCCGTCTGTCTTGAGGGAGGAGATGCGGCCGTGCAGCAATCCGCGCCGACCGGGAGGGGAGGCATCGCCCGCAGTCTCATCTGAGGGCCGTATGTCATTGAGGAAAATAACCGAGATTTGGGAGGATATGATTGACATGAAATTTTTCAGGAACAGTCTGGCCGCAGCGTCAGGAATGGCAGCCCTCGCATCCTGCGTCGTTTTTACCGGTTCGATTGCGGCAGCCGCCGATTTCAACTGGCGTTCTCAGGAAGGGCAGACAATAAATGTTCTTTTCACCAACCATCCCTGGCCGAATGCCATCAAGGACATGACCGGTGAATTTACCGAAAAGACCGGGATCAAGGTTCGCGTCGAAATTCTCAACGAAGACCCGATCCGCGCCCGTTTGTCGACGCTCATGCAGGCCAAGTCGTCCGATGTCGACGCCTTCATTTCGCTGAAAATCCGCGAAGGTGCGGTCTACAACAAGGCCGGCTGGTATGCCGATCTCAACCCGCTGCTGAAGGATGCGAGCCTGACGTCGCCGGATTTCGATTTCGAGGATTTCGGCGAGGGTTTGCGCAAGAACGAGATATTTGATGGCAAGCTGACCGGCGTGCCGATCAATGTCGAAGGTCCGCTGTTCTACTGGCGCAAGGATATCTTCGCCAAGTGCAACGTGCCTGAACCGCAATATCTCGAGGATATTCCTGCTGCCGCAAAAACAATTTCGGAATGCGACAAATCGGTCAATGCCTGGACTGCGCGCGGCGTGCGCAATGCCATCCCCTATCCGATGGCCTCTTTTGTCTTCAATCTTGGCGGCGACTTCAAGTCGGCGGACAAGACGAAGCCGGGTCTGTGCCAGGAAAAGACCATAGCCGGCCTGCAGATGTATGGCGATCTTCTGAAAACCTATGGCGCTGTCGGTTCGTCCAACCACTCCTTCCCGCAGGTCGTCGAACTGCTTGGCCAGGGCAAGGTCGCCATGACGCATGAATCCTCCAACGAATTCTCCAATATCATCAAATTCCCGGGCCGCGCTGACGATCTTGCGATCAAGGTGCTGCCGCCCGGCAAGGAAACCGGCATCTCCAAACCTGTCGCTTTCGGCTGGGGCCTGTCGATGTCGAATTTCTCCAAACGCAAGGAAGCCACCTGGCTGTTCATGCAATGGGCGACATCGCCGGAAATCGAGGCGCGTCTCATCCATGCGGGTGTCGCGCCGCCGCGCGGCTCGGTTTTTGATGGTCCGGATATGAAAAAATTCACCGATGAATTGCCGATCCGCAAGAGCTGGGCCGATGCCATCAGGCAGATCAGCAAAACGGGCACTGGCGATTATGCATCGCCCACCGACAAGGTGCCGCAGACCCGCGAGATCATCGGCAAGGTGGTTCAGGATTATCTGCTCGGCAACAATACCATCAAGGATGGCGCCTGCGAGGCGGACAAGGCGTTGCTCGCCCTGCAGTAATTCGCGGGCTTCAGGAAGCCTCCCGGCAAGTCCGGTTCCGTGCTGTAAAGTCCGGAGCCGGATCCCCGGCAGGAAATATTGCTCTCCCTAATCGCTGCACAGCCTGCCGGTCCGTTTCACGACCCATTGCGCGGCGTGACGGCGGCAATGACAGACGCAAGTATCATTTTTATGAGGGACACCGTGTGATGACCGCTCCGATGCCTTCCCGCATCTCCGGCCCCGGCCAGACCGTTCTTTCCTTTCGCTGGATGATGGCGCCTGCCGTGGCGTTTGTCGGCCTGATGATTGTCTTTCCAATTCTTTATGCGGTCTGGCTGTCGCTGCGCGAAAATTCGCTCGGCATGGAGGACCGGTTCGTCGGTCTCGCAAATTATGCCGAGCTGCTTTCCGACGGCGAATTCCACAACGCCTTCATTCTGACCTGGGTTCTTTACGGGCTTGCGCTTGCCATGCAGATGGTAATCGGCACCTGGCTCGGCTTTGCCCTCAACCGCGTGCGCAGCGCGCGGAACCTCGTGCGCACGGTGGCGGTGATGCCGTTCATGATGCCGCCGGTGGTCGTGGGCATGATGGCCATCGTCATTCTCGATCCGGCCGTCGGCGTGGCGAACTGGCTGCTCGGACAGGTGGGAATCGGCCCAAGTCTCTGGCTTGCCGATCCCAAATGGGTGCTTTTGACGGTTGCTGCCGTCGACACGTGGCAATGGTCGCCGCTGATCGGCCTTCTGGTTCTGGGCGGCCTTCAGTCCCTGCCGACGAAGGTGTTCGAGGCGGCGGAGATCGATGGTGTCATCGGCTGGAAAAGGCTTGTCCACATTACCCTTCCATTGCTCGCTCCGACGCTGCTTTCCGCCGCGATCCTGCGCTCGGTCGATCTGCTCCGGTTCTTCGACGTGATCTACATCACCACGCGCGGGGGGCCAGGCAATGCCTCGACCACGCTCAATATCTATGCCTACCAGCAGGGCTTCGAGTTTTCCCGTTTCGGTTATGCCTCGGCCGGCATGATTACGCTCGCGGCTGTCGTCATGGTCACCGTCGTCGCCTTTTCAAGGCTGCGGCGGGCGGTCACCTGGTAAACCGAGGAGGAATTTCATGCACGAACATGAGGCATATCAGCCGTCTCTTGCCGAAAAGCTGCGCGGCGGTCTCGGCACCGTCATTCTGGTCATCGCCGCGGTCACCCCGATCCTGTGGATGATCCTGTCGTCCTTCAAGGATCGCTACGAGGTGACGAAGCTGCCGCCGAGCCTTTTCTTCACACCCACTCTCGATAATTACCGCCAGCTTTTCGAGCGTACGGAATTCCTGTCCAACACGCTGAATTCGCTGATCGTCTCCACGGGGGCGACATTGCTCGGCATCCTGCTCGCATTTCCGGCCGCCTTTGCCGTCTCCTGGCATCGCACCACATGGCCCGCAACGCTGGCGCTGTTCTCACGCATGGCGCCGGGCACGCTGTTCCTGCTGCCCTGGTTCATCATCTTTTCCGAACTCGGTCTCGTCGGTTCCTATACGGTATTGATCCTCACCCATGCCGTCATCGCCATGCCGGTCGCGTTATGGACCATGCTGCCCTATTTTGACGCCATGCCGCGCGAACTGGTGGAGGCGGCCCAGATGGATGGCTGCCGTCCGCTGTCGACGCTCTGGCGCATCGTGCTTCCGGTGGTCATGCCGGGTGTGGTGGTGTCCGCCATTCTGTGCTTCATCTTCACCTGGAACTATTTCCTCTTTGCTCTGGCGCTTTCCGGCTTCGATACCAAGACCGCCATCGTCGCATCGTTCAATTTCATTGGCGAAGGCGTCACCAACTGGGGCGCGCTGATGGCCGCCGCAACCATGATCGCTCTTCCGCCGCTCATTCTCACCCTGCTCGTCCAGCGCCGCCTTGTGGCCGGCCTGTCCGCGGGGGCAGTCAAAGGATAATCCCATGGCCACTCTTTCCATCCAGAACGTCGTCAAGGCTTACGGCGCGCACCGTGTCATCCATGGTCTTTCCTTCGATATTGCCGACGGCGAATTCATCGTCTTCGTCGGTCCTTCCGGCTGCGGAAAGTCGACGCTGCTGCGCATGATTGCCGGCCTGGAGAATTTTCAGGAGGGGTCGATTTCCATCGATGGGACGATCGTCAACAGGCTTCGCCCCTGGGAACGCGATGTGGCGATGGTGTTTCAGGAATATGCGCTCTATCCCCACATGTCGGTGGAGAAGAATATCGGTTTTGCCCTGCGGATGAACAATGTGCCGGAGGCGCAGGTGCGGCAGCGCGTCGATGATGTAGCCCGTACCCTGCAGCTCACGCATCTGCTCAAACGGCGCCCGCGCGAACTCTCCGGCGGCCAGCGCCAGCGTGTGGCGATGGGGCGCGCCATGGTACGCGGACCCAAGGTTTTCCTCTTCGACGAGCCACTCTCCAATCTCGACGCCCAGCTGCGTGTCGACCTGCGTGCGGAAATCAAGCAGCTTCACCAGCGGCTTGGCAGCACGATGATCTATGTCACCCATGATCAGGTGGAAGCCATGACCATGGCCGATCGCATCGTCGTGCTGAAGGACGGTCACATCCAGCAGATCGGGGCGCCGCAGGAGCTTTACCGCAATCCGAGAACCCGTTTCGTTGCCGGCTTCATCGGGGCGCCGGCGATGAATTTCCTGCCCGTTCAGCTTGCGAAGGGTATTGCGACCTTGCCGGATGGGACGCGCTTTCCGGTGCCGGTCGAACGTCAAGACTATGAAGGGGCGGCGGAGCTCGGCGTGCGGCCCGAGCATCTTTTGCCGGACTCGACCCATCGGCCGTCAGCCTCCCTCGTCACCATTTCCGGTCCCGTTCAATTGATCGAACCGCTGGGGGCCGACACGCTCGCTTTGCTGGATATTGCCGGCAACCGGCTGAATTGCCGCCTGCCCGGCGACATGGCGCCAGCTCCCGGCGACATCCTGACTGTGCATTTCGATCCCGATCGCTGCGTTCTGTTCGATCAGGCCGGCGCACGTATCTGAATTCCGATTTTCCGAAAGACATTGCAATGAGCAAGACCGTACTGGTAACGGCAACCAATTACTCCCGCTATTGCGCAGACGCCAAGGCCATGCTGGAAGCGGAAGGCATCAGGGTCGTCGAAAACGACTTTGGACGTCCGATGACGTTTGATGAATTGTCCACAAGACTTGACGATGTGGATGCCGTTATCGCCGGTGTCGACACCTGGAATGACCGGGTCTTTGGCCTTGCGCCGCGGCTGAAAGCGATCGCGCGTTTCGGCGTCGGTGTCGACAATATCGATATCGACGCGGCCCATCGGCACGGCATAGCGGTGACCAATGCGCCGGGCGGCAACGCCAATGCCGTGGCTGAGCTGACGCTCGGACTGATCCTTTCGGCAATGCGCCGGATACCTTATCTGCACGATGCCTTGCGCGGCGGCGCGTGGGACCGTTTCGTCGGCCAGGAGCTGATCGGCCGCCGCGTCGGCCTCCTCGGTTTCGGCAACATCGCCCGCAAGATCGCCCGCAAACTCTCCGGTTTCGACGTGGAGGTGATCGCCTACGACAAGTTTCCCGACCAGGCTGCCGCAACGCCGCTTGGCGTGCGCCTGTGCGACATGGATGAGGTGCTTTCATCTTCCGACATATTGGTGATGATGATGCCGAGCCTGCCGGAGACACGCCGTCTCATGGATGCCCGGCGTTTTGCCCGGATGAAACCCGGCTCGATTTTCATAAATACGGCGAGGGGCGCCCTTGTCGATGAGAAGGCGCTTTACGACGCCATCGTCAGCGGTCATCTTCAGGCGGCGGCGATCGATGTCTACGAGATGGAGCCCGCCCTGCCCGATAATCCGCTCTTTACCCTGCCGCAGATCGTGACCACGCCACACACGGCAGCGGAAACCTATGAAACCTACACCTCCATCGGGCAGATTACCGCCGAGGCCGTGATCGACGTGCTTGCGAACCGCCAGCCACGGAACCGGCTCTGATCCGCCACAGCGCGGTCTTCGCGCCGGAATGCTTGAACCCCTTATGTTTGACAGGACGAAAATAATGACCAGACGAATCGAAGGCATCATTCCCGTGATGATCACGCCGTTCAGGGACGGCAAAATAGATTTCGAGGGTGTCGCCAATCTCGTGGAATGGTACATCGCCAATGGATCCGACGCGCTTTTTGCCGTGTGCCAGTCTTCTGAAATGATGTTCCTTACCCTTGAGGAGCGGGTGGAACTGGCCGCCTTCGTCAAGAAGGCCGCAGCTGGCCGCATTCCGGTCATCGCTTCGGGCCATATCAGCGAGGCGCTTGAGGATCAGCAGAGAGAACTCAACGCGATTGCGCAGACGGGTGTCGACGGCATGGTGCTTGTCACCAACCGGCTCGATGCGCGGCAGGAGGGTGGTTCGAAGTTTCTCGACGATCTCGGCTGGCTTCTTGATCGCCTGCCGTCCGAACTGCCGCTTGGCCTATATGAATGCCCCGCGCCTTATCGCCGCCTTGTGAGCGATGCCGAAATCTCCGTCTGCGCCGATAGCGGCCGCTTCGTCATCCTCAAGGACGTCTCCTGCGATCTTGAAACCGTCAAGCGGCGCGTGGCTCTCACGGCGCATACGCCGCTTGCCATCGTCAATGCCAATGCCGCGATTGCGTTCGATGCCATGAAGGCGGGATCCCGCGGCTTTACGGGTGTCTTCACCAATTTCCATCCCGACCTTTACAAATGGCTGCTGACGCAAGCCGACCGGCAGCCGGAACTGGCTGACGAACTGTCGGTCTATCTGGCGCTTGCCGCCATGGCGGAGCCCATGGGTTATCCCAAACTGGCGAAGCTTTATCACCAGCGTCTCGGCACCATCCGTGGGATTGAAAGCCGAGCGGTGACCTTCGATATCCAGGAGCGGTTCTGGGCGTTAGATGCCCTTCTGGACAAGATCATGCAGGGAACGGCGGAATTCCGGCGGCGCATAGCCAAGGCCGCAGGCTCTCCGAACTAGCGCTTTTCAGGGACTTCGGCGTGCCTGCCGGGCCGGGGCGCTCATGGGACCAAAAGCCCCGGCCCATCGATGGTCTGGTGGCCATAGGCGTCATGCCCAGCCTTTCAGGGCACGGCCGGAATAATAGCTTGGCGTGGTGGCGCGGTAGATCGGTATGCTGGCCGCACCGAGATGAGGCAGGTCGCTCATCATGGATTTGCGTATTTCCGGCGGCTCGACGAAAAAATCTTCGCCGAGTATTTCCAGCGAACCGATACGCCGGACGATGTGCTCGAGAATCCAGTCCGGCAGCGATCCGCCGAAAATAATCGCTCCCGGGTCCATCGTGCGGGCGACCGTCAATGACAGCAGACGCAGCTGATCCGTCGCCCGCTCGAGCCAGGAAATCACGGCGGGATGATCGGAATAACTTTCGTCAATGTCTTTCAGGCGGCGAATGCCGACACCTTGCGCAGCCAGAGTGTCGCAAAGGTCCTGTCCCGAGGGGCGGGGGTGGGATTTGGGAAACAGCCCGCCGAACTCGCCCGCATTGCCATTGGTGCCGCGGTAGAGGTGGCGCTGCACGACAAGCGCGCCGCCAATGCCATAGGTCAGCCAGATCATTGCAAAATTGCGGATATTGCGGCCTGCCCCATAATAAAGCTCGGAAAGGATGACCGTATTGCCATCGTTTTCGTGAAAGACGGGGAAATCGAAATAGGGCTGGAAGTCCTTGTCGACGTCGATATCGCGCCAGCTTTCGAACTGCTTGATACGGAAGACATGGCCGCGATCCCGCTTGAAGTGACCCGGAAAGCTGATGCCGCAGCCCAGCACATCTTTCTTTTTGACCTTCGCTTTTTCAAGCACCTGCCGGGCGGCCGTCTCGGCCATCTCCATGATATGTTCGAAACTGTGCCCCTCCAGCTCCGATCTGATTTCTTGCCTTATGGTGCCGTTGAGGTCGGCTATACAGACACGCAGATCGTCCGGATTGAAATAGACCCCGAGGGTGAAGAGCCCGTTTGGATTGATTTCGATGGCGGTGGACGGTTTTCCCCGCTTGCCGTCATTGCGTGCTTCCTCCGCCTCGATGATGAGGCCGGACTCCAGGAGATTGGCCGTCAGGCGGGTCAGGGTCGGCGCAGAAACCTCCATCTCGCGCGCCAGTTCGATGCGCGACATGCCTCCCTTGCCGCGCAAAATCTCGAGCAGACGCCGCTCATTATAGCCGAGGTCGATCAAGCAAGTCTCCAGCGAGAAGTTACGCCGGATGATTAGCGCAAATCGGGCGATTGTACACCTTGTTTTCCCGCACGACCTGTTTCCGGGGCTGGATGATTATGGATGCCGATCATGAAATATTCTGTTTTTTCAAACCGGTAATTTATTTTTGCATTCAAAATAAATTCCGGCTTGACTAATTAATTTACGTAAAGAAAATAAATTCCAGACAGCGGGTGGCGACAGGCAAAATCAAAAAGAAATCATGTCGCAGGGCTTGGTCTGTCAGGGAACAAAAAAACGGAGCCCCCTTATGCGTAAATCATGCACTATCTTTGCGCGCCTTTTTGCCGGCGCCACCTTCCTTGCCAGCGCGGCTTTGGCTCATGCCGAAGGGACTGTCGTGGTATATTCCGCCGCGCCGCAGCAGCTCATGGACGAGTTGCTGCCGTTGTTTGAAAAGAAAACCGGCACCAAGGTCGAGCTTGTCAAAGCCGGGTCCGGCGAGCTGATGAACCGCATCAAGGCCGAAAGCGGCAAGGCGGCGGGTGACGTGATCTGGAGCGTCGACGGAACGGTGATCGACTTTTCCGCTGATCTTTTCGAGCCATACAAGCCTGTCGAAGCGGCATCGATCAATCCGGCCTTTTCGCCGAGCGCGAACTGGGTGCCTTTCACGGCGGTCGTTACGGCCTTCATCGTCAACAAGCAGGCCCTGAAGGGCGCTCCCGTTCCCACATCCTGGGCCGATCTCGCAAAGCCGGATTATAAGGGCCTGATTTCATCGGCTCGCGCCGACCAGTCCGGTTCGGCCTATATTCAGATGGCGACGGTATTGCAGGATTTCGACAGCGAGGAGAAGGGCTGGGAAGTCTATAGCGGCATTCTTGGCAATTCTGTTCTTTCCACCTCTTCAGGCGCAGTGCCGCGTTTCGTCAATGACGGCGAACAGGCAGTCGGCATCACGCTGGAGGACGCCGCGCTGCGCTACAAGCTCGGCAGCGCGCCGGTCGAAATCGTTTATCCGAAAGAGGGTACGGCCATCGCGCCAGACGGCATGGCGCTCGTCAAGGGGGCACCCAATGCGGACAACGGCAAGGCCTTCATCGATTTCATCGTTTCCAAGGAAGCGCAGGAAGTCGTGGTGAAGGCAGGCCGCCGCTCGGTTCGAACCGATGTCCCGGCCAATGCCGCACTCGTTCCGCTGTCCGATGTTCCAGACGCGAAATACGACTTCAAATGGGCTGCGGACAACCGCGCGCGCCTGATGGAAAAATGGAACGAGATATTGCTCGACGTCCAGTAACAAATTGCCGGGGACGGCGCGAAGGCGACCGTCCCCTTTACCCCATTCACAATTCGCTTTTCGTTTCGTCCAACGTGGTCCCGGGCCGCGCAGGATCTGTCATGGAGCAACACATGGCCGCCGTGGAAATTACCAGCATCAAGAAAAGTTACCGGGAGGTCGTCGCCCTCTCCGACATCAATATCTCCATCCCATCGGGCTCGTTTTTTACGCTTCTCGGTCCGAGCGGATGCGGCAAGACGACCCTCTTGCGCACGATTGCCGGATTTCACCAGCAGGACAGCGGCAGCATCAGTATCGAAAGACAGGCGATCGAACATGTGCCCGCCCACAAGCGCGATGTTGGCATGGTTTTTCAGGATTATGCGGTCTTCCCGCATATTTCCGTATTCGACAACATCGCCTTCGGGCTGAAGCAGCGCAAGGCGTCCTCCGCAGAGATTCGCGAACGTGTCGGCAAGATCCTCGACATCGTGCAGCTGACACCCTATGCCAAGCGCATGCCGCACGAATTATCCGGCGGTCAACAGCAGCGTGTCGGTCTGGCGCGTGCGCTCGTCATCAATCCGAAAGTGCTGCTGATGGACGAGCCGCTATCCAACCTGGATGCGAAACTGCGCGTGGATCTGCGGCGCGAGCTGCGTGAAATTCAGCAGGCCATGAACATTACCACCGTCTACGTGACGCATGATCAGGAGGAGGCGCTTGCCATGTCCGATCTGGTCTGCGTGATGTATGGCGGGGTAATCCAGCAGGCGGCAGCGCCCTGGGAAGTTTATAACAACCCCGCCAACCGTTTCGTTGCCTCCTTCGTGGGGGCAAACAATTTCCTGACACTTGACCGTTCGGGCGGCCAAACATCCATTTCCGGCCATGCGGTGGCATTGCCGCAGCTTGATGCCATTGCGCCGGAAAGAACCGTTATCGCCGCCATCCGGCCAGAGGTGGTCGCCGTTGGCCCGCGCGCGGCGGATGGCGAAGACCGCATCGAATTGCCTGTCACCATAAGGCAGGTCAGCTTCACCGGCCGCGAGATGAACGTTGCCGCGATACTGCCGTCGGGCGAGGAAATCGAGGCGATCACCAAGCCATCGGCGGACATCATCGCCCTTCAGCCTGACCAGAAAACCGTTTTTTCCTGGCGTGCGGGTGATACGCAGCTGTTCGGTGAAGGCGTCACCGGGGAGCGCCTGTCATGACGGATGCGACCGCAACTGCGACCTCAGGCGGTTTCCGCCTGAAATTGCCGGGTTTCTGGACCAGCGTAACGGCGTTCGCCGTTGTCATATTGGCAATCTTTTTGATCCTGCCGATTTTCAGTGTTTTTTTCATCAGTTTCTTCGACGCCAAGACGGGGGCTTTTGGTCTTGGCAACTATGTTCAGGTGCTGACGCGGCGCTTCTACACCGTGGCATTGTGGAATACGCTCGTCATCGGCGTGCTCGGCATGTTGGGGGCCTGTCTTCTCGGAATTCCGCTTGCCTTCTGCACCTCGCGTTACCGTATCAAGGGGCGCACCTTCATCGCTACCTTCGCCGTGCTGGTTCTCTGCGCGCCGCCCTTCATCGGCGCCTATGCCTGGATCATGTTGTTTGGCGCCAACGGGGCGGTCACCAATCTGCTGTCCTTTGCCGGCATTTCGTTGCCGACCATTTACGGGATACCCGGCATCGTGATGGTCTTCAGCCTGAAATTCTTCCCGTATATCTTCCTGATGACGGAAAACGCGCTGAATACCATCAACAAGTCCTATGAGGATGCAGCGGAAAACCTCGGCTGCACGGCATTCGAGCGTTTCCGCAAGATAACCCTGCCGCTGGTCTTTCCGGCCGTCAGCACCGGTGCGATCATCTGCTTCGTCTTGTCCATCGCAGATTTCGGAACGCCGGCGATTCTCGGCAAGGGCATCAGGACGCTGTCGACCATCGCCTATGCCCAATATACCTCGGAAATGGCCGGTACGCCGACCATGGCGGTCACGATCTCGATGGTGATGATCGCCATTTCCATGGCTGCGCTGCTGCTGCAAAGACGTATTCTCGCCCGCCGCCGTTATGCCAGTTCATTGACGAACCGGCCGGTGAAGCGATCCATGCGCCCGCTGAAGTCGTTCATCGTGCACGGTTTCTGCTATCTGGTGGTGTTTGTCGCCATGCTGCCGTCGCTTACGGTCATCTATACATCGTTCCTCGCAACCAGCGGTCCCGTCTTCACGGGCGGCTTCGGTTTGGACAGTTATGCCCGCATTCTTCGCGATTCTCCGCAGGCGATCGCCAACAGCTTCACCTTTGCGATTGCCGCCGTTGTGTTGATCGCCATCGTTTCCGGTCTGCTGTCTTTCATCGTGGTGAGGCGCGACAATGCGATATCGGGTTCGCTGGATCTCCTGCTGATGGTGCCCTATCTGATACCCGGCGTCGTCATGGCGATTGGTTACGTCACGACGTTCCGCTATCCGCCTTTTGATATCACCGGCACGGCGCTCATCATCATCCTGCTGGTGTTCATCCGCCGCCTGCCTTACGGCGTCCGCTCCACGACCTCGATCCTCCGGCAGATCAAACCTTCTATCGAGGAGGCCGCAGTCAATCTCGGTGCCTCGCCGGCGAAGACCTTCATATCGGTGACGGTGCCTTTGATGTTGCCGGGTCTCATCATCGGTTCGCTGATGAGCTTCATCACCGCCATCAACGAATTGTCCTCGACGCTGATCCTCTATACGGCGCGGACGATCACGATGCCCGTCCTGATCTATATCCAGGTGATCGACGGCGAGTTCGGCACGGCGGCGGCTCTCTCCACCCTGCTTCTCGTCAGTACCGGGCTTTGCGTCTTCGTCGTCTTCCGGCTGTCGGAGGACAAGGAAGCCTCTTTCGTCTGAACCCGAACAATATCATTCAAAACTGCAGCAGCGGCGACTTGTATGTCGCCGCCAGCCTCCCTCTGCAAGGACACCAGAAAGATGAATATCGCGAGCTTTTCGCAATCGAAATACAAGAACGCCGCAATGCCGGGGGACGATGTGGCGCTTCTCATTCCCGGGCGGGTTCTGGCCGTTTTCGACGGCGCGACCGATCCGACCGGCGCAAGCTACAATGGGCTGAGTTCCGGCCGCATTGCCGCCCTTGCCGCCGCCAGGGCCGTGGCCGAGATGAGCCTTGACGGCACGCTGGAAACACTCGCCGCGCCCGCGCTCTTTCAGAATATCAGCGATATTCTGAAAAACGAGGCGCGGCGCATCAATGCCAGCCATCCGCCATCGACGACATTGGCGATCGTGGCGGATATGGGCGACAGCTTTCGTCTGCTGCTGGCCGGCGATTCCGGCATCAGGATCAACGGCGCCCGCCTGTTGCAGCACACAAAGCTGATCGACATGGTGAGTACTTCGGCGCGCATCTTCGTGTTCAAGCAGATTTTCGCGGCCACCGGCGATGGTGACGAGGCTGAAGCGCGCACCCGTGCGACGATCTTCTCGGGCCTGCGTTCCGCTGTCGAAAACGGTGTCATGACGGCGCAGGATGCGGATGATGTTGTCATCGCCGCCGCCGCTATGAGCGGTCTTCAGAACCACATGGAAGCGGTCGAGGAATTCCTGATGGGTGGTATCCGTGTTCAGCCGCAATTCGCAAACAGGCGGGGCCACGTCCTGGGTTACGCATCGATCAATGGCGGAAGGGTCATCGATGAAGGGACCGTGGATCTGCGCATTTCCAAGCAGGAACTCTCAAGCCTTGAAATTTTCACCGACGGTTACCTGTCCCTGCCGGTGGGAACGGATATCCCGGCCTGGGAAGCCGAGTTCGCGCGTGTCGAGGCGGCGGATTTTCACAAGCTGCAGGATTATCCATCCGTTAAAGGGTCGACAACGGCGGAGTTCAGTGATGACAGGACCGTTGTTTGCCTGAACATGGCCCAGGGGTAGTCCGGTTTTCGGAACCTTGCTTCGTTGGCGCCGGCAATCTTCGGGCGTCGATGTCGGCGCTACTCGCGGTCGGTCAGCTTGAGATGTTTGCTGACGGAAACGGCCATGCCACGCCGGCTGACGCCAAGCTTCGCATAGATGTTTTTCAGGTGGAATTTTACGGTTGCTTCGGAAAGGCCAAGATCGCGGGCCATTTCCTTGTTGCTGCGGCCTTCGGAAAGAAGTTTCAGAACGGTGGTTTCCCGGCCGCTCAGTAGTCCGGCAGCGTGGGCTGCGCCATCATCGCTGCTGCCCGGCGACGGCATCGTGCGCGGCTGACGGCCGAGACCGTGTCCGACGATACGGCTCATGAATTCCACGGCGTCCGGGCTGAATACCTTCAGGCCGAAACGGCGCACGATGGCGCGCAAGGTGGTGGCCAGATCGTGTCCCTCGTCGGTAAAGAGTTGCGTCGCTTCGTGAGCGCGGGCAAGCGCGATGGCCGACTGCAGATAGGCGAAGGCCTGCTGTTGCCGTCCTGCTTTCCATGACGCCTGCACCGCCAGGATTTCCGCCAGCATGCGGTGATAGGCCCGACCGGACGCCTTGGCGGAAAGGATCAGGGTTTCGAGTGTTTGCAACGCCTGTGGCGCCTGTGCCTGTACGAGCGCCAGCCGGGCGGTTGCGATGTCGAAATCATAGGCTTCCCGCCAGGTCCAGTTATCCGGGCCGCCCGCCTGCTTCAATATTTCCACCCGTTCCATCGCCTGCGTCGCCGACTCGATCATGCCGGCCCTGACGAGCAGATCGACACGCATGATCGCAGCCGCTGTCTTCAGGCGCGGCAGGTTACGCTCCACCGCCACTTCCTCGGCCTTGTCGATTGCGGCGGCGGCGGCATCGAAGCCTGCGACCTGAAGACGGCTGCGTGCGAGCAGCCAGAACAGCCGCATGAACAGGTCGACCCAGCTTTCACCGCGTATCAGCGGCTCCACGCATTCCGTCAGCGTCTGCTCGACATGAAGCACCTCACCTTGCTGATAAAGCACATCGGCAGCGGCAAGGCGCACGATGGCGAGCAGGTTCCTGTCCGTCCAGTGCACCCGTTCCACCAGTTCCTCGGCCTCCCGGCAAAATTGCAGGGCGGCGGAAAATTCACCGGTCAGCGTGCTGACGAGGCCGAGATGGATGAGCATGAAGACCTGGGCATAGGGCGTTTTTTCCTCGCGATAATATCCGAGCGCCTTCAGCGCCGCCCGCCTTGCCGCCTCCAGGTCGCCGGTCCGGGTATAGATGATGCAGAGGTGGTTGTAGAGCCAGGCCAGTTCCCAAGTGGCGTGCGGCGGCAGGGCGGCGGCGGCCCGTTCCAGCCGTTCCACCTCGGCTGCGGTCATGCGGCGGTCTTCGTAAACATCGATCAGGCTGTCGATATGGTCGAGGACGCTGCGGTCGACGGCGGCGAGCGCGGCAGCCGACCATTCGCCGTTAGCCTTGAGAATATCGAGCCGCTCGCGCCCGGCGGCCGCATTTCCACGCTTGGAAAGCACGACGGCATAACAGACCATCAGGCCGGGTGAGGCATGCAGGATTTCCGGCGGAAAATTATCGATCAGATGCTCCAGCACCTGATGTCCGGCCCGCAGGAAAATATCGACGCCGCCGGCCTTGCCGATGATTTCTTCCGCCATACGGAAATCACCGCTCTGCGCCGCGTGAGAAACGGCGCGCTCCAGATGGGCGCGGGTTGCAAACCAGATGGCGGCCTGGCGATGAAGCGCCTTTTTTTCCGTCTCCGAAACGAAGGCGGTGTCCCTTTCGAGGCAGGTGCGAAGCACGGGATGCAGCGACAGCCAGCCGTTCGGTCCGTTCTCTATAACCGGATGCATGGCCTCGAGCATGGCCAGATCGTCTTCGGGCAGGACAGGCAAACCAAGATCGGATGCCAGATCGAGGCGAAATTCCGAAAAAGGCGATAATTGCCGCAGCAAGGTCAAAAGTGCGGGGGAAAGCCGGTTGATGACGGTTTCGCGAACGTAATCGGTCAGATCGGTATGGGTGCCGGCGAGCAGCAGGCGGCGTTCTTCTTCCGTGGGGCCGCCGGTGACGATACCGGCGGCAAGCTGCGCCAGAGCGGGCCAGCCGCGGGTAATCTCCATCAGGGGATCGACGAGCGCCGACATCGCGCCGCGGGCCAGAAGCCGCCGCAGGTCGGACCGCCCGAATTCGAGTTCGCGCGCCGTCACTTCCGTCAGCACCCCGCGTGCCTTCAGCCGGGCAAGCGGCAATTGTGCGGGAGAGCAGGAGGAACAGGCGATGCGAAGCGTATCGGGCGCGGAAAGGATGAGCTGTTCCATAAGCCGGTATCGGCCGCCGGTATCGATTTCATCGATCGTGTCGATAAAAAGAATGGTCAGCCCATCCCGCTGCGCCACGGTGTCCATGGCATCGATCAGGGCATCCTGCGCGTCCGCCATCGCCGCAAGACCAAGCGACTGACGCAAGTCGCCGACGAAACGTTCAGGCGAGGCAATGCCTGAAGCATTTAGCCAGGAGCAGTGGGAAACCGCCGTATCGCGCATGCCGGGCAGCGTGAGCGTGCCGTCCACCAGACGCTCATAGGCCGCTTTCATTAGCGCGGTCTTGCCGAAACCGGGCGGGGCGCGAAGGACGACGATCTGTCTTGCGAGCCCTGCGGCCAGCTTGGAAAGCAGATAAGGCCTCTCAATGCCTGAAAAAAGCATGCGCGGCGGGCTGAAGCGCAGCCCGGCGCCGGTAAAGGTTCTTACGGCATGCGGCGGCTTTTCACGCAGGGCACGGCTCGGCATCGGTCCTCTTTCGTCACTGCACGACCTGCCCCTGCCGGAAAGATGTCCGGCAGGGGCAGGGCATTATCAGTGCCCGATGCCGGGCGTTCGTCAAGAGCCGAGTGGCCGGTAGGCTTGCGACAGGCCGAAGGCGGCGGGACCGAAGACGGCAAGTGCTTCCGGCGTGCGCATGATGGGCGGCACCCTGACGGCCAGCACGTTGACCCGCTGCCCATAACGCAGCCTCTCGGTGGTGATGGCTTCGGCCGTGTCGATATCGAGCACGGTGATGAGATCGGGAACGATCGCCAGCACGCGGCCGCCTTCCTCCTCGGCCACGAGATTTTCGTTCTGGATGCGGATTTTGACCTTCGGCTTCGAGGTGTCGAAGGGTTCGATGGTTGCGATGCCCACCGACCAGCCGTTTTCCTCCTTGCGGGCGACATCGCAGACTTTGCCGGAGGTGATGATTTCGGCGTGGCCATAATGCGTGCCCGCAAAAAAATCGACAAGCGCCCGGACCGGATCGAGATGCCCGGCGGCCGCCTCGCGCAGGGTCCGGCCGATGCCAATCGCGAGCGACATGGTAGCCGGCACCGACACACGTTTTGCCGTTGCGCCATCCATGCCGTAATTGACGATATAGGCTTGGCCGCCCATGCGGATGGTCACGCCGCGGGCCAGCCACTCGGCCTTTGCAGCATCTTCCGTTTCGATCAGCACGCGGTTGCCGCGTTCGTCGGCCACCGCAACCGGACTGGCCGGCACGCCGTAGACGTTGAAGGTTTCCATTTCGAGCTGCGGGAAGGCGCGACCCATGCCGTCGGCATCGATGACCGGCACGCGCTTCTTTGCCGCAAGCACGATCGGGATCATGGAATTGATGCCGCCCGCCTCGAAGGGAATGATGGCGCCGACATCGATACCGGTGTGATCCTCATAGGTCTCAAGCGCAAGGTCGCCCTCTTCGCCGGAGGGGATTTTTTCGATGAGGATGGTGGGCGCCCCCATCGCGCCGCAGGCCGCCACGGCTGTGCCATCGGGCACCGCGTCAAGCGCGATCAGATCGACCGGGCCATATTTTTCGATGGCGGCCTTGGCCAGAAGCTTGCCGATATAGGGATCGCCGCCACCGCCGGTGCCGAGAACGGCGGCACCCACGGCCAGATCGTCAATATCCTGCTCCGTTATGATTGCCATGTCAGTCGATCTCCTCAATCGAGGTAAAGGGTTCCTTCAGGCCGAAGCAGGCCGGGCCGAAGACGTTCAGGGCTTCCGGCGTGCGCATGATTTCGGGCACGGAGACGGCGACGACGGTGACACGCTGGCCGTAGCGCAGGTTTTCGCTGGTAATGGGCTCGGCGGTTTCCGTGTTCATGATCGAGATCAGGTCCGGCACGATGGCTTTTACCCTGCCATCCTGCCTGGCGATCAGGTTCTCGTTCTGGATTTCGATCTCCATCTGGGAGGCGAATGGCACAACGGCTTCTATGCGGGCACGGCCCATGGTGAAACCGGCTTTGGTTTCACGCATCACATCAACGATCTTTCCCTGAAAGATGACGCGGCCATAACGGTAAAGCGTGGACGGCAGGAAACCCAGCAGCGCCTCGATGGGATTGATGTGGTCCTCCTGCGCCTTGCGCAACACCTTGCCGATGTGGATCGCCAGTGTCAGCGTATTGGGAATTGCCGTGCGCTTCACCTCCGCGCCGCTCATGGCATATTCCGCAATATAGGCGCAGCCGCCCATGCGAATGGCGACGGCGCGGGAGAGCCATTCCATCTGGCGGTTATCGACGGCTTCGATCAGCGCGCAATCGCCCCATTCGTTGCTGACCGCCATGGGCGAGCCGGATATGCCGTAAACGCCGAAGGTTTCCATTTCGAGAAACGGAAAGGCGCGGCCCATGCCGTCCGCATCGACGATGGGCAGACCAAGCCGGGCGCCGACGACCAGCGGAATGGTGGAATTGATGCCCCCGATTTCTATGGGCATGGTGTAACCGGCCTTTTTACCGAGGCGTTTTTCGAGACGGCGTAGCGAGAAAATGGCTTCGTCGCCGGAGGGGATTTTCTCCACCAGCACGGTCGGCGCCCCCATCATGGCTGTCGGGATGACGAGACTGTCGTCGGGCAATTCCGTGGGGTCGATGAGCTCGACCTCGCAGCCTTCGTCCAGGCATTGCTGTACCATCATGCGCCCGACATAGGGGTCGCCGCCGCCGCCGGTTCCCAGAAAGGCCGCACCGACGGCAAGATCGGCAAGATGTTCGCGTGTGAGTTTCATCGCCATGTCCTCAACCGATCACCAGATCGCCGACCGCCTTCACGCGGATGCGGGTGGCGCTGCCGGGCAGATAGGCAAGCGGTACTTCTTCGATATCCATGATCTTGACGGAGGCTGCTGCTGCCCCCGCCTTCACCGCGCGTTCGGTGGCTTCTGCCTTTGCGCTCGCCAGAACGGCGTCACGCGAGGTGCCTTCCAGCGAGAAGATGCGATCCACCTCGCCGCCTACCTGCGCTATCGCCGCGCCGATGGCGTTGGCGACGGAGGCGTTTTCGGGTCTCAGGACCCTCGATGCTGAAGGAAGGTCGCGCGATACCAGAATGGAGCCGCCGCCCACCAGAATGACGGGAAGCGGATCGGCGCTCGTCTTCATGCGGTCCACGGCCTCGTCCACCATGCGGTGCATGGTGTCGAGCGCGGTGTCGATGGTTTTTGCGGGAATATGGGCAACACGGGAGCGGTCGCCAATATCCTCCAGCCCGGCCGCCACCACTATATCCGTCGTGGTCAGCGTATCGCCACCGAAAACCAGCGCCTTGCTGGTGATCTCGTAACCGACGGAATCGGGACCGATGCGTGCACCCTCGTCACGCACCAGCGAGCCGCCGCCGAGCCCGATGGCGAGCACGTCCGGCATGCGGAAATTGGTGCGCACGCCGCCGATATCGACGGCAACCGCCGATTCTCTGGGAAAGCCGTGCACGAGCATGCCGACATCCGATGTCGTGCCGCCAATATCCACCACCATGGCCTCCTTGACGCCGGCCAGCATGGCCGCGCCGCGCATCGAGTTGGTCGGCCCGGACGCGAAGGTGAGAACGGGATAACGCTCCACATAGTCGGGCGACATGAGCGTTCCGTCGTTCTGGCTGATGAAGAAGGGCGCCTTGATGTCGAGTTCCTTCAGCGCATTGCGGAAGGAGGAAACGACCTTGCGCGAAAGTTCCGCCAGCGAGGCATTCATGATCGAGGCGTTTTCGCGCTCGAGAAAACCCACCCTGCCGATCTCGTGGCTGAGCGAGATGGCGATGTCGGGGACTGCATCGCGCAGGATTTCGGCGGCGCGCAGTTCCATTTCCGGCGTCACCGGCGAAAAAACCGAGGTGATCGCCGCGGTTTTCAGGCCGCGTTCGCGCACGGTGGCGGCAACCTCCATCAGACCTTTCTCGTCCAGGGGCGCGATGGTGCGGCCGTCGAATTCATGCCCGCCGCGCAGCATGAAGGTGTGGCGGCCGAGCGTGTCGGCAAGGTCCCTCGGCCAGTCGGTCAGCGGCGGCAACCCCTTGGTGGCCGGCAGGCCGAGACGGATGGCGGCAACTTCCAGCAGGCGCTTGCGCTCCACCACGGCGTTGGTGAAATGGGTCGTGCCGATCATCACCGCCTGAATTTGCGACACGGACACGCCGGTCATGCCCAGAAGCTTGTTCAGCACGGCCACGATGCCCGAGCCGACATCGGCCGTTGTCGGGCTTTTGCACGCGCCGATGACCGCTGCCCCATCCATAAGGGCGGCGTCGGTATTCGTACCACCCACATCAATGCCAATACGCATGTCTTTCTCCTGTCGATAGGCAAGGGAAGGGCGCCTGCGCGGATAGTCGCCGCACATTGCATCCGTTCCCGATTTTCTGGTTCCGGTGCCGGGCTTCAGGCCACCAGCACTTCGGATCGTTCCGGGTCCCAGGTCAGGCCGACCGATTGTCCGGGCGAGAGCTTGGCGAGATGGGACTGGTTTTGCCGTTCGGCGACGATATCCTGCCCGCCCACCGAAAGATGGTAGCGGACCAGGGCGCCCTGATAGGTTTCCGAAACGACGGTTGCCGCAAGGCCGGTGCCGGCCTCGCCGATGATGATGTTTTCCGGCCTGACCACCAGCTTGACGGCCTTGCCTTCGGAAAAATTGTCGGACGGAAGACGCGTCAGCGCCGTGCTGTCACCGAAGCGGACCGCGAGCCTTTCGCCGTCGCGGCCCTTGACGGTGGCATCGATGACGTTGGACTGACCGATGAAGGTGGTGACGAAAAGCGTCTTCGGCCTTTCATAGATTTCCTGCGGCGTGCCCACCTGTTCAACTTTGGCTTTCTGCATCACGCCGATGCGGTCGGACATGGTAAGCGCCTCGTCCTGATCGTGGGTCACGTAAACGGTGGTGATGCCGAGTTTCTTCTGCAGGTCCTTGATCCAGTATTTCATCTCCTCCCTCAGCGATTTGTCGAGCGCCGAAAGCGGTTCATCCAAAAGCAGGATGCGCGGTTCGGTGACCAGCACGCGGGCAAGCGCCACACGCTGCTGCTCGCCGCCGGAGAGCTGGCGCTGATAACGGTCCTCGTATCCGGCAAGCCCCACCTGACGTAAGGCGAAGGCGACGGAGCTGTCGATTTCCTCCCTGGATTTCTTTCGCAGCTTCAGGCCGAAGGCGATGTTCTCCGCCACGTTCATATGCGGAAAAATCGCATAATTCTGGAAGACGATACCGATGTCGCGCTTTTCCGGCGGCAGGTGGGTCACGTCATCCGATCCGATCCGGATCTGCCCCGATGTCGGGCGGATGAAGCCGGCGATCATGCGCAATGTCGTGGACTTGCCGCAGCCGGAAGGTCCGAGCAGCGAGAAGAACTCGCCCTGCTCTATGTGCAGATCGATGCCCGCCACCGCGACATTGTCGCCATATGATTTGACGAGGCTTTTCAGTTGAATGTCCGACATCGTCTTCCGTTGTCCTTTCCCTCTGGGGCGTGGCCGGCGCCGGCTACGCTGTTTTGCGGGCGCCGCCCTTCTTCCGCTGCGAAGGTCAGCCCGCAAAGATTTCGTTGACGGTCTCGACGATCTCGTCTTCGTTTTCGAGATAGGCCTTCCAGTCCGGTAGCCAGAAATCCTTGATGGCGTCGGCGCTGTTGACAATACCCGCCTTGACGAGATTATCCGGCAGCACGGCATTGGAGACGGTGGGACGCAGGTAGAATTCCATGCCCATATTGGTCATGAAGGACGGCTCAAGCGCGCGGTTGAGAAGCGCATAGGCCAGCTTCTTCTGGGTCGGTTCGGAATAGCGGCTGATCGTATAGGTCTGGGTGAGGATCGGCTGCAGTTCCTTCCAGTACATGACGGCGAAGGGAGCGCCCTTGTCGCGGGCCTGCATGGGTTCGGCGTCGCTCTGCACCGCGATGACCACCTCGCCGCGATCCATCAGCGTCTGCATGTTGCCGGTGAAATCCGAAATCTTGGCGGGCATCAATTCCTTCATCGCCTTGTAACCGGCGTCGAGATCATACTGATCCTTGCCGAAGAGCGAGCAGGCGACGAGGAAGAAGTCCATCTGCAGCGTGTTGGAGGTGATGTAGGTGCCGCGCTTGCCGGCGAATTCCGGCTTCCACATGTCCTTGAAGCTGGTGGGCGGCGGGGTAACGAGATCCGTGCGATAGGCATGCACATACTGGTTGAAAGCCCAGGTGACGCCGACACCGTTCGAGGTGGCAAAAGGCCAGAGATTTTTGCCATTCGGCAGGTTGGGAAGGATGTCTTCGATCGTGTGGAAGAAATCACCCGCACCCGCCGTCTTGAACATTTCCGGCAGGTTCCAGTTGGTGATGTCGAGCGGCGGTTTCTGCGGCCCGTTGGCGACGAATTTCGGAAACCACGGCCAGGTGGAATCATATTCGATCTTGCAGTTGAAGTCCTTGGCGAAGTCGGTCAGCAGATATTTGTGCACCAACTCGCCCCAGGGGCCGCCCCATTCCCCGATCCGCAGCACCGCCCCGCCGGCATCGAAAACCGAGCCGTCATAGGTCACGTCCTGCGAGAAGGCGTGGTTGATGTTGAAGAGCGGCAGGGTTGCCGCTGCAGCCCCCATCTTGAGGAGCCTGCGGCGGCCGGGATCGAATGTCATTCCTGTCATGTCCATGTTCCCCTTGTTTTTGAATCTATGGATACGGGTATTTCATTGAATGTCCGGCGGAGCCCTAGCCGCCGAAAATACGCTTCAGATTGATGAGCCTGGATGTCGCCACCATCGAAACGACGACGAGGAGGATGGCGAAGATGCCGGCCGCAGCCGCGGTGGGCTCGAAGGCGTAGCGCAGCGCCACATACATCGCCATCGGCAGCGTCTGCAGGTTTGGCGTCGAGAGAAACAGCGTTACCTCGAACTGGCCGAAGGAAATGATGAAGGCGAAGATCGTGCCCGCCGAAATGGCCGGCGAAATGATCTTCAGCGTCACGAGCCGAAAGGCGGTGAAGGGGGAAGCCCCGAGCGACCGCGCCGCCTCCTCCAGGCTGCGGTCGAAGCCGACGAGGGCGGCGGTGACCGTGGCGATGACAAAGGGGCAGGTGACGATGACGTGGCCGACGATCAGACCCGCCATGCTCCGCGCCAGCCCGATGCCCGTGGTGACGTAGAACACATAGAGCGCAAGGCCAAGTACGACGCCGGGCAAGACGATGGGCATCATGAAGAAGGCGCGCAAAGGTGCGGCAAGACGGCTGGAAGCGCGTGTCAGGAAAAGGGCCGCCATGGTGCCGAGCACCGTCGAAATCGCTGTCGAGATGCCGGCGACGAGGAAGGAAACGCCATAGGCCGAAAGGAAGGTCGGCGAGGTCAGGAAGGCGTAGACCCAGCGCAGGGAAAAACCCTGCGGCGGAAAGGTCAGGTAGTCGCCGGCATTCAGGCCGGACAGGATGACGATGATGACCGGCACCAGCAGGATGGTCAGCGTCAGTGCCGACAGAAGCCTGAAAACAAGCGGAATGGATGATTCCTCACGCATCAGCTGCGCCCTCCCGTGGTGCGCATGGCAGCGCGGTGATAGATGGCGATCGCCATCAGGCTGGTGACGAAGAGGACGACGGCGATTGCCGCGCCGAATTGCCAGCGCCCGGTTTCCGCCACCTGCTGGTAGATGTGGATCGGCATGACCATCACCTTCCAGCCGCCCATCAGTGCCGGCACCACATAGGATGAAATCGCGAGTGCGAAGACCAGCAGCGTGCCCGCCAGAATTCCCGGCATGGAAAGCGGCAGCACGATCGAGAAAAAGGCCCGGCTGCGGGAGGCTCCAAGCGATCTGGCCGCCTCTTCCAGCGCCGGATGGATGGATTTGATGATGCCGATCAGGGAAAGGATCATGAAGGGCAGCGTGATCTGCACCAGCCCGACCACGACGCCGAAGATGTTGTACATCAGCGGTAATGGCTGTGAAATGATGCCCATGCGGATGAGTGCGCCATTGATGAGGCCGTTATCGCCGAGGAGCACCATCAGCCCGTAAAGCCGGATGACCATGTCGAGCTGCATGGACGACAAGACGAGGATCATCAGCAGGGTGTTGCGGCCGGGATTGACCGTTTTGGCGATGACATAGGCCAGCGGATATCCAAGCACCAGGCAGACAAGCGCCACCACGGCGGCAATGCCAACGGATCGAAGAATGGCCTCGTAATAGATGGCGCGGGTGAAGATTCGTGCGAAATTGTCGAAGGTGATTGCGCTCGACAGGGTTATGACCCCCGCTACCGACTTGTTAAAGGCAAGGCCGAACAGCGAGGCAGTGGGCACGACGAAAAAGGCGATGAAAAAAATCAGTGCAGGCAGCAGGAGCAGCCAGAAGCCGAAACCCTCGCCAAAGCGTCTCTGAACCGACGAAACCCGAGCGATGGGCAGCCCCTTCACCTGTTTATCCGTTGTCGTCATTGCGGATACCGCCATGTCGCCCCATCTCCCATCATTCAGCCGCTTGCGGCAGCATGGCCCCGTGCAATGCGTCGTAACCGATCAGTTCCTTTTCCGGCGGCGCCGGATAGGTCGTCTTGCTTTGGGAAAGGCCGGCGCGGACGAGGCCAGCGGCAATGGAAACGGCTGTCGGGATGGGATCGACGACGGGAACGTCGATGCCCTCGGCGAGCAATCCCTCGCGCAGGCCGGCAGCGCATCCCATCAGGCCGGTGCAGCCGAAGATCAGGGCTTCCGCGCCGTCTTCCTCCACCGCCTTCTTGCCTTCCTCGACGAGACGGCGGGCGGTGGCGGCAAGATCTGCCTCAAGAGCGAGCACGGGAATGTCGACACTGCGCACCGAGGCCAGCTTGCCGGAAAGGCCGCAAAGGGCGGCGGTGTTTTCAAAGGATGGGATCAGGCGGCGCATGACGGTGATGACGGAAAATTTGTGTCCCAGCATGGAAGCAACATGCATGCCGGTTTGGCATGGCCCGAGAACGACCATGCCGGAAATCTCCCGGGCCGGGCGCAGGCCCGGATCGCCCATGCAATCAATGATGACGGCATCGACGCCGTCACGTTCGGCGCGGGCGATTTCGAGCAGGGTGCCGGGAACGGACATCGCCGCCTCGAACTCGCTTTCGATTGAGCCCGGCCCCGTGGTTATTTCGGCGTGGGACAGGCTGATGCCGGGATATTCCAGCGCCCGGAGATCCGACAGCTTGCGAAAGCCGCGTGTTACAATGGGGGATACGACACGAATATTGACGATGGTGTCACGCAATTTTCGATACCTCCTTGAAGCGCCGCAACGGCTTTACAGGCGGGCGGTGTCCGGGCCGCGAAAGTCGCTGTCCCGTGTCCTTGAGCGTCCGGGCGCTGCTTGTTCCGATGTCTTACGGTGCATCGGCTTGCCCTGTGGCGAAAGGGCTTTGGCGAATAGGGGCTTCGCTCTTTCGGATGGGTAGTATGGCTGGCTTGAGTGGACGATTACTATTCTTTTGGGTAGTAATTCGCGCATAAAACGCATGCATTTCTTGTGGTTGATTAAATATTAGACGTAAAATCTAAAAAAGGGGATTTTTTCCCAGGCCCTCGCAAAGATGCCGAGGCTCCCTCCGTTTTGGAACCCGCGCTATATCCGTTGCCCGCATTGCCGCTGATCGCGGTCACGATCGTTTGTGGCGCCGCCCCTGCAGGCGCTTTTCGGTATGGCTGCCGATTGCGTCGGACGGAGCGGTCGGCGGGCTATCTCTGTCCTTGAGGAGACCCGGTCTCTAGTAGCAGTCCTCGACCGACCAATGGACCGGAATATCGGCGATGCTGACCCGCGAGGGCAGGGAGAGCACGCTTCGCACGATTGCGGCAATGTCCTCGGGCTGCGTGAGCAGTGCGGGGTCGACGCCCGTCAATGTGCTTGACATGTCCGTCGCCACGAAGCTCGGGCAGATGGCGGTAGAGCGCACGCCGCTTTCCCGGCCGCATTGGCGCAGGGCGTGCGACAGCGCCGTAAGTGCGAATTTCGACATGCCGTACAGCCCCGAACCATCGGATTTGATCCGCTTTCCGGACAGGGAGGAGAGGATGACGATGCGCCCTGGCCCTTTTTCAAGATGCGGCCAGGCATATTGGCTGAGCCGCATCGGCGATTTGACGTTGACGGCGAAGATGGTGTCGAAATCATCATCGGTTGCCTCGAGCACGGATTTTTTGATCATCATGCCGGCATTCAGCACGAGAGCATCGATACGCCCGTATGTTGCCAGGGTTTGTGCGAACCAGGATCGTTCCGATGCCGGGTCAAGGGCGTCATAGCGGCAGTTGAGGACGTCCGGCCCGCTGAACGCAGAGGCAGCGGGGTTTCGCATGCCAAGGCTTGCGGCCCAGCCGGCATCCAGCATGGTTTGCGCCACCGCGGCACCGATGCCGCGTGACGCGCCGCTGATGACGACGACGGGTTTGCTGCTCTGGGGCATTGGCCGGCCCGTCATCGTCAAGCCGCGACGGCGAGTTTCGGGCGAAGCCGGGAAATGTTGAACGGTGCGGGGTCGACCAGCGTATCGCCCCCCATCACGATATCGGCCATCAGGCGCCCAGCGCCGGGGCCGATGCCGAAGCCATGGCCGGAAAAGCCGGAGGCGATGAAAAAGCCGGGAACGGAGGGGACGCTGCTGATGACGGGCACGGCATCGGGCGTCACATCCATCATGCCGGCCCATTCGCTGACCACGCGCGCCTCGGCAAAGGCGGGATAGGCGCGGGCGAGATTGGCAAGCACGGTGCGGTTGAACGACCGCGTCGGCACCGGGTCGAGCGTGCGGATGGTTTCGAATGCGGTTTTCTGATCGAGCTGCCAGCTTTTGGGCATCACCAGCTCATCGATGAAAGCCTTGCCGATCCTCAGCTTCAGTTCGCGCCACGTCTGCACGAAAGCGGGCATGTATTCCGTGAAAAGCCGGAAGCTGTCTGGCACGATGTTGGCGATATTGGCGTTGCGAAGCGCGACGGTGTAGTCGCCATCGAGCCTTTTTCTATAGGCGAAATCGCCGGCACCTACGGGCATGTCGGATATGCCCTCGATACCGGTGACGCGGGCCACCGTGCCCATCACTTTCAGCTGCGGGAAGTCGAGCCCCATATTGCCGGCGAAAAGCCGCGACCAGACGCCGCCGGCCAGCACCACCGATGAGCAGGCGATGCCGCCGCGTTCGGTGACAACCCCGGAAATCCGGCCGCTGCTGCGCTCGATGCCGCGCGCGGCGCATTGGGTGAGAATATGCGCGCCGGCGCGCCGTGCCGCCTTGGCCATGGCAACGGTTGCGATGGTCGGTTCCGCCCGTCCGTCGGAGGGCGTGTGAAGGCCGCCGATCACGCCGCCGGACGATCCGGGCAGCAATGCATCGACCTGCGCGCCCGTCAGCATTTCCGACTGAAGGCCAAAGGCCTTGCCCTTGTCGTACCACCCGCCCCACAGGTCGAGATCATGTCTGTTGTAGCAGAGATAGGTGATGCCGGTCCTGCGCCAGCCGGTTTCCTCCCCCGTCCTGGCATTCATCTCCGACCAGAGCCGGAGGCTTGCCATGGTGAGGGGGATTTCGGCCGGGTCGCGGCCCATCTGCCGTGTCCAGCCCCAGTTGCGCGCCGACTGCTCGCCCGCAATCACGCCTTTTTCGACCACGGCGACCGAAACGCCGCGTTCGGCCAGCGTCAAGGCGGTGTTGATGCCGATGATACCGCCGCCGATGACGACGACATCGACTTTTTCGGGAAGGTCCCTATCGCCTTCGAAGGGTGAAAGGGGAATGGAGAGGGGCATGGTTCTAACCTCTGGCGTCGGTGGCGGGGGCGATCAGGCCGCCCATTCGGGGCCGGTTTCAAGTACGAGATGGCCGGGCGATATTTCACGGTAGCTGCGGGCGGGAGCGTCATAGTCGCCCGGCCGCACGGGGCTGCGGATTTCGCCTTCGATCCCGCTGCGGCGGCTGCGTCGCCTTGCCGGATCCGGCACCGGAACGGCGTCCATCAGGCGGCGCGTATAGGGGTGGGCGGGATTGGAGAAGATGGCGGCGCGCGGTCCGATTTCGACGATCTCGCCGAGATACATCACCGCCACCCGGTGGCTGATGCGTTCCACCACCGCCATATCGTGCGAGATGAAGATGAAGCCGAGCTGCATTTCCTGCTGTAATTCCAGCAGCAGATTGACGACCTGCGCCTTTACCGAGACATCGAGCGCGGAGACCGCTTCATCGGCGATGATGACGCTCGGTTTCAGTGCAAGCGTGCGGGCAATACAAATGCGTTGCCGTTGGCCGCCGGAAAACTCATGCGGGTAACGATGGGCGATGTCGGGCGACAGGCCGACACGTTTGAGCAGCGCGGCGGCGATTTCTTCCTGTTCCGCGGCGGTGGCAAGCTTGTGGATGCGCAGCGGTTCGGTGATCGCGCGGCCGACCGGCAGGCGCGGGTTGAGGCTTGCGAAAGGGTCCTGAAAGATCATCTGGACCGAACGGCTGAGCGACGGCCGGGTGCCGGGCTTCATCGGCTTGCCGCAAATCTCGACGCTTCCGATGGTCGGTTCCAGCAACCCGGTGATCAGCTTTCCGGTGGTCGATTTGCCGCTGCCGGATTCGCCGACGATCGAGAGAGTTTCACCACGCGCGAGTTTCAGGCTGACGTTTTCCACCGCATGCACCCTGGCCGTCACACGTCCGAGGAACGATTGCTGGACGTCGAAGCGAATGGAAAGGTTCCTGACGTCGATCAGCGTTTCGGATGGATCGACGGTAGAGCCGTGTTCGCAGGCGGGCGAAGCCTCGCCGGTCGTGATGTCGTAGATCGGAAAGGGTCGGGGTTCGCCGATGCCGTTCATCGATCCCAGCTGCGGCACGGCCGAAAGCAAGGCCCTGGTATAGGGATGGCGGGCATTGGCGAAAATCTCCGCCGTCTCGCCTTGTTCCACCATGTCGCCGCGATACATGACGACCATGCGGTCGGCGACCTCGGCGACCACGCCCATGTCGTGGGTGATGAAGAGGACGGCCATACCCTCCTCTTCCTGCAATTCCTTGATGAGGTTCAGCACCTGCGCCTGTATCGTGACATCAAGCGCCGTGGTCGGCTCGTCGGCGATCAGCAAGGCGGGTTTGCAGGCAAGGGCAATGGCGATCATCACGCGTTGACGCATGCCGCCGGAAAATTGGTGCGGATAATCGCGATAACGGCGGCTGGCGGAGGGGATGCGGACCTTTTCCATCAACCGGACCGCCTCGGCCTGCGCCTCGCGTTTCGACACGCCGCGATGGGCGATGATGGATTCCGCAATCTGGTCGCCGATACACATGGTCGGGTTCAGCGACGTCATCGGCTCCTGGAAGATCATGGCGATGTCATTGCCGCGCAGCGCTTTCAATTCCCGCGGCGGCAGCGACAGGATTTCCTTTTCGCCGAGTTTTATCGAACCTTCGATCCTTGCCGTGTTTTCGGGCAGAAGGCCGAGCACGGAAAGCGCGGTGACGCTCTTGCCGGAGCCGGATTCGCCGACGATCGCCAGCGTTTCGCCCGGTGCGATCTCGAAGCCGATATTGCGCACCACCGAGGTCCAGCCGTCCTTGGTGCGGAACGAGATCGACAGATTGGATACGGAAAGGCCGGGCTTCAGGCGTTTTTCAGAATGTGTGTCAGTCATCATTGCCCCCTGATTTTGCTGCTTCGCGGGTCCAGCCTGTCGCGCAGCTCGTCACAGAAGGCATTGAGAACGAGGATCATCGCCGTCAGGGCCAGGCATGGCCAGACAAGCAGCATCGGCGCCTGAGAAAGGGTTGCGCGCCCGGTGCCGATCATCAGTCCGAGCGAAGGTGCGGGCGGCAGGACACCGAGACCGAGGAAGGAGAGCCCCGATTCCAGAACGACGGTGACGGCGACCGTGAAGCTGAACTGCACGATGACCGGCCCCGCAATGTTCGGCAGGATGGTGGTCAGCATCACCCGCGCATTGCTGGCGCCCATGCTGCGCACGGCCTCGACGTAATCCTGCGAGCGGACGGACAGCACGCTCGCATGGGCGACGCGGGTGAAGCTCGGCACAAAAACGATGGCGAGAACGGGAATGAGGGTGGCCGGGCCTGGGCCATAAAGCGTGACCGCCAGCATGGCGAGAAGGAGCGGCGGGAAACACAGGACGATGTCGATGAAACGCATGGCCAGCAATTCGGTGAGGCCGCGGGAATAGCCGGCGAGAATGCCCAGTGAGGTGCCGATGACGCCGGCGAGAATAGCGGCGGCAAAGGCGACGAGCAGCGAGTTGCGGATGGCGAAGACAAGCCGCACGAGAATATCGCGCCCGTATTCGTCCTGACCCAGCAGATGGGCGCCCGACGGGCCGGCAAATCTGGCGGCGGTGTCCATGAGCAGCGGATCCTGTAACGGCAACACCGGCGCCAGAACGCTGACGGTGACGAGAAGGACCAGAAAAATGGCCGGAATGTCGCGGGCCTGAAGGGAAATCGGGCGTGTGGTCATTTGCGTATCCGCGGATCGGTCAGGCCGTAGAGAATGTCGACCATGAGATTGAGGCCGATGAACAGGGCGGAAATGACGAGAATAACGCCAGTCACGGTGGGATAGTCACGGGCATTGACGCCGCTGACCAGCATTCCCGAAAGCCCGGGCCAGTTGAAGACATATTCGACGAGAACCGTGCCGCCGAGCAGGGTGCCGATCTGCAAGGCGAAGATGGTGATGACGGGGATCAAGGCGTTGCGCAGAATGTGATGCAGCACGATGCGGCGTTTGCCGAGACCCTTGGCGCGGGCGGTCCGGATGTAATCGAGTGGCAGCACCTCAAGCGTGGACGCGCGGGTGATGCGAAAGACGATGGCGGCAAGACCGATGCCGATCGACAGGGCTGGCATGAGCAGAAGCAGCATATGCCGTCCGGGCTGCTGGGAGAAGGCGACGAAACCGCCCGCCGGCGTCAGTTTCAGCATCTGCGAGAAAACGAGGATCATCAGCGTTCCCAGCACGAAGACCGGAATGCCCTGGGCAAAACCGGCAATATAGGAGGCGACACGGTCAAAAACGCCACCGTTGCGCAGGGCTGCGAAAATGCCGGCGGGCAGGCCGATTGCCAGACTGATGAGGGCTGCCATGCCGATGAGTTCCAGCGTGCGCGGCAGGCGTCTTGCGATCTCCGCCGATATGGACGTTTCGTCCACCATGGAGCGGCCGAGATCGAAGGCGGCAAGTCCTTTGATCTTTTCGACATATTGCTCGAAGACGGGGCGGTTCAGCCCAAGATCCTCGCGGATCATCGCAACGGTCGCCGGATCGGCCGATCCGCCATCCTGCGACAGAAGCAGTTCCACCGGATCGCCCGGCACGAAATGGATGGACATGAAAACCAGCGTCACGATCACCCACAGCATGACCAGGCTGACCATCACGCGTTTGAAAAACCAGCTCATGAAACCCTACTTTCCCGATGCCGTGGCGGGTCTTGCCGCGTGCGAAAACGGCGCGGCGCTTGCGCCACACTCCGTCTTCGCCGCCACGCGGATGGCTGGCGAAGACGGGTGGAGATGATGTCAGGCAAGCGCGAGCTTGTCGAACAAAGTGGCAGAGAAGGGGGACATCTGGTCGGGCAGCAGCTCCAGGTTCTGCACATGTGCATTTCGGGCAAAACCGGTGGCGCGATAGGCCAGGCCGCAGAAGCTGGCATTGTCGCAGACGAGCCGGTCGATTTCGGCGTAGAGCGCCACACGCTTGGCTTCGTCGCCTTCCTGCCGGCCCCGTTGAAGGAGTTCGCTCAGCCCCGGCACTTCGAAATTGCGGCTCCTGAGGAAGGTCTGGGTGAGCGACGGATCGATCACCGTCGTGGCCGCGTCCGGATCGAGCGTATCGATGCCGATGCCCTGAACCGCGAAATCGCCGATGCCGCGATTGCCCATGGTGACGCGTGTCGCCCAGTCCGGCATGGTCAGGTTCACCTTGATGCCAATTTCGGCAAGGTGGGATTGCACCAGCACGGCAATGCCCGAATGCATGGTGTATTGCGAGGTTGCGAGCAGCGTCACCTCAAGACCGTTTTCATGCCCGGCCTCCTTCAGCAGCGCTTTCGCCTTGTCGGGATCGTAGGACCAGTAATTGGCCAGATCCTTGTTGTAATAGGGTGAAACGGACGGTCTCGGGACGCCGGAAAGCGTCGCGCCACGCCCGTAAAACACGGTATTCACGATTTCCTCGCGGCGAATGCCGAAGGCGACGGCCTGACGCAGCTTCGGGTCCTTGAAAACGCCGGAGCCGTTGAAGCTCAGATACATGAAGGCGCCTGAGGCCATGGCGTCGAGCTTGAGGTTCTTGTCTTCCTCGATGGTGTCCATCGCGCTCCAGGGCACATAGTCGATGATGTCGACGTCACCGGCGCTCAGCGCGGCAACCCGCAGATTTTCATCGGCATAAGGCGTGATCTGGACAGTCTGAAACGCCGGCAGCCCTTCCTTGAAGTAATGTTCCGAGGCGGCAAGGGTAATGCCGACGCCTTTTTCGGCGGAGGTGATCGTGAAGGGACCGGCGCCGATGCCCTGTTCCTGTCCATCGGTGGAGTTGGCCGCGATGATGCCGAGGAAGGGATAGGCCATGACCGAGGGGATCGTCACGTCCGGCGCTTTGGTGACGAGCTTGAAGTTTCGGTCGTCGACCACCTCGACGGAGGCGATCTGGGTAACGGGGTCGCGCATATAGGCGCCGGAACCTTCCGCCGCGATCTTTTCGAGCGTCCATTTGACGTCGGCGGCGGTGACCGGCTCTCCGTTGGAGAACTTCGCTTGCCTGAGCTTGAACGCCCAGGTGAGGTCGTTTTCGCGTGTCCAGCTTTCCGCCAGTTCGCCCACCAGCTGACCCTTGGCGTCGTAACTGACGAGATTACGGTTTATCAGCGCTGACACGAGCTGTCCGGCATAACCGACATTGATCCATGGGCGAAAATGCGCCGGATATGTCGAGAGGCCGACCCGCAGCGTTTTTTGTTCCGGTGCGGCGAAAAGCTGCCCCGGCATGGATGCGACGGCACCGGATATTGCGAGATATTTCAGGAGATCTCGACGATTCAGAATCATTGCAGTTCCCTCTTGTTTTGACTCGTATGTATGGCGTTCAGGCACGGCGCGCACGTATTCGTGCTTTCGTCATGCCACCTTATCGAGCGCCGACCCGCGTTTTCGCCGTCACTTAATCATCTCTTCCACCCGATGACGGATCTGCCGGTCGTTGGATGTCCGCAACGGTGTTCCGGCGGTCTCCATGGCCTCAAGCTAAGAACCGGAAACAAAAATCGTCAAGCAAATTCCAATAAAAGGGCCAATTAATTTTATATAATCCTATAATCGGTTTATATTTGGATTTTTACGCACTCAGACATGCGAAATTTCACCTTATAATCCGATAGTAGGTTTAATAATAAAATTATGATCCTTTTATTGGAATTAGATTGACACATTTTCGGATCGGTCCTTACATGGGGCGACCTCGGGGCGAACCTGCCCCAAAACAGGAAGGGGAGCTTCATGGCCTGGCGCATCGGCGTTGATTCCGGCGGTACGTTCACGGACGTATGTCTGTTTGAGGAAAAGACCGGAGAGGTGAAAATCTGGAAAGTGTCGTCCACGCCGGATGACCCGTCGCGTGGTATTACGCAGGGCGTGGAAGAGGGGATCGGCGAAGTCGGTGCGTCCGCGGCCGATGTCGCCTTTCTGGGGCATGGCACGACGGTTGCCACCAACGCCCTCATTCAGGGGCGCGGCGTCGAGACGGGGCTGATCACCACGGATGGTTTTCGCGATCTTCTGGAAATCGGCCGCCAGAAGCGGCCGGACCTTTACGATATCCAGGCCGACAAGCCCGATACGCTGGTCAGCCGTGATCTGCGCATCGGGGTGAAGGAACGTGTGCTGGCCAATGGCGAGACCGAGCTTTCCCTCGACGAGGAAGAGTTTCGCGCCGCGGTGCGCCAGCTGAAACAGGCCGGCGTGAAATCCATTGCCGTGTGCTTCCTTTACAGCTTCCTGAATTCAGACCATGAAGCGGTTGCCGGCCGCATCTTGGCGGAGGAGTTTCCCGAAGCCTTTGCGGCTCTTTCCCACAGGATCGCGCCGGAGTTCCGTGAATTTGAACGGCTCTCCACCACGGTGGTCAATGCCTATCTCGGCCCGGTCATGAAAGGTTACGTGCAGGCGCTGAGCGGCAAGCTGAAAAATCTCGGCATTGCCGTATCGCCGCAGCTGACGCAATCCAATGGCGGCGTCATCGGTTTCGATACGGCCGCCGACCTGCCGGTGCGCACCGTTTTGTCAGGCCCCAGCACCGGCGTCGTCGCCGCCCAGGCCATCGGCCGCATGACGGGTATTGAAAACCTCATCACCTTCGATATGGGGGGGACATCCAGCGATGTTGCGCTTCTGACCGGCGGGAAATGCCAGGTGGTCAATGAGGCCGTCGTGCACGGTTACCCGATCAAGGCGCCGATGCTCGATATTCACACGGTCGGCGCCGGCGGCGGTTCCATCGCCTATGTCGACAATGGCGGCTTTCTGAAGGTCGGGCCACGCAGCGCCGGTGCCAATCCCGGTCCGTCCTGCTACGGGCTCGGCAATCCGGAGCCGACGGTGACGGACGCGAATGTGCTTTTGCAGACGCAGAACCCGAAATATCTGCTGAACGGCCGCATGAAGATCGACCAGGAGCTTTCCCGTGCCGCCGTTCAGACGCTTGCCGACAGGCTCGGCATGGGCGTGCTGGAAACCGCAAACGGCATTCTCGACATTGTCGCCGCCAACATGGCCAAGGCGATCCGCGTCATCAGCGTCCAGCGCGGATACGATCCGCGCGAATATACGCTTGTTGCCTTCGGAGGCGCAGGGCCGGTTCATGCCGCCCGTCTGGCGAAGGAACTGGGCATGAAGCGCATTCTCGTGCCGCGCACCCCCGGCGTTCTTTGTGCGCTGGGACTTCTGATGACGGATCTGCGTACCGATTTTTCATCGACCCAGCTGACGCGGCTGGACGAGGCGCGGACCGAGGATATCGGCGCGATCTATTCGGCGCTGGAGGACAAGGCGCTTGCCTGGTTCGGCAGTGAGGAGATCGCAGAGGCGGCGCGACAGGTCACCCGCAGCGTGGATGTGCGTTATGCCGGGCAGAATTACGAGATTTCGGTTGCAGTCCCGCAAGGACCGGTCACGGCCGAGACGCTTGCCGCCATCGAAGCGGCATTCCTGAATGCCCATCGGCAGCTTTACGGTTTCGTCGCGGAAGGGGAGCCGATCCAGATGGTGACGTTCCGTGTCGCGGCAAGCGGCCTGGTGGAGAAGGCCGAGTTCCAGCCGGCGCCGATCGAAGGCCCGGATTCTTCGGCGGCGATCACGGGGTCGCGGGAGGTCTGGATGATGGAGGCCGGCGGCTTCGTCACCGCAACGCTCTATGACAGGGCCAAGCTGAAGGCCGGCAATGTCGTGACCGGTCCGGCCATCATCGACCAGATGGACACGACCACAGTTGTGCCGATGCACATGACGGCGACGGTCGATGCCTATCTCAATCTTATTCTTGAGGCCAAGTGATGCTTAACGTCGGTCAGGAACTCACAGCCGCTCTCAATCCCATCACGGTCGAGGTGATCGCCAGCGCCTTTGCCTCCACCGTCGAGGAAATGGGCGAGGCCCTGGTGAGAGCGAGCTATTCAACCAATATCAAGGAACGGCGCGATTGCTCCACCGCGCTTTTCGATGCCCATGGCGCGATGTTGTGCCAGGCCGAGCATATTCCCATGCATCTCGGCAGCTTCATTGGCTTCATCCCCTATCTGATGCGCTCGCCTGGTATCGACAACATCAAGCCGGGCGACATTTTCATCGGCAACGATGCCTATGAGGGTGGCGGCACGCATCTGCCCGATATCGTCATGGCATCGCCGATCTTCGTTGAGGCCAGACTGGTGGCATGGGCGATCAATACCGCCCACCATTCCGACTTTGCGGACCGGGGCCACGCCCACATCTATCAGGAGGGTTTGCGCATACCGCCGGTGCGGCTTTATCGCGAAGGCGTGCTTCAGGAGGATATTCAGCGGCTTTTCCTGCTGAATTGCCAGGTTCCCCATGAGCGTATTTCTGACCTGCGCGCGCAGATGGCGGCGAACCGTCTGGGCATTACCCGCGTCAACGAATTGTGCCAAAAATACGGGCTGGACACGGTAATGGCCGCCGGTGCCGAGCTGATGAACTATGCAGAGCGCAAGATGCGGCTTGGCATTGCCTCGATTCCCGACGGCATTTATTCCTTCAGGGACCGCTTCGACAGCGAGGCGCTCGTCGGCGAGCTGGAATTCGGCGTGACGATCGAGGTGAAGGGCGATGAGATGCATCTCGATTTCGTCAGCCCGCCGCAGGTGCGGGCCGGTCTCAATGTCGTCTATACCGCGCTTCTGGCCACGGTCTATTATGCGGTGAAATCGATCGTCGACCCGACGATCCTGCCCAATGCCGGTCTTGCCCGGCCGATCCACGTCACGGCCGAAGAGGGCACGCTGTTGCGTTGCGGCCATCCGGCTGCCGTCGACGGGCGCATCACGGCGTGCCAGCGGGTCGTCGATCTGATCCACGGTGCGCTGGCGCAGATCGTGCCACAGCGGGTGACGGCCGCATCCAACGGCTCCGTCGGCGTGGCAAGCTTCAACGGTACGCGGACCGACAAGAGCCTCTGGGTCTATCTCGAGACGATTGGCGGCGGTTCCGGCGCGCGCTGGAACAAGGACGGGCTGGATGGCGTCCATGTTCACATGACCAATACGTCGAACCTGCCGGTCGAAGCGCTGGAGAATGAATATCCGATCACCCTGCTCCGCTACGAGCTGGTGGACGGTTCCGGCGGTGCGGGCATGTATCGTGGCGGCATGGGCCTTCGCCGGGTGTATCGCGCCGAGGCGGATTGCCGCGTGCAGGTCATGGGGTCCCGCCTCGTTTCGGCGCCATGGGGCATCGATGGCGGCCTGGAAGGTGCGCGCGGTTATTTCACCCTGAACGGCAGCCGCGACGGTTTCGTCGATGGTTCGACGGATCTGAAGGCCGGGGATATTCTGGAGATCGTCACCCCGGGCGCCGGCGGTTATGGGGCTGCCGCCGGCCGGCAAAGCCAGCAGGTGGCGCGGGATGTGCGCGAAGGCAGGATAACGGCTGAGGACGCGGCGCGGCTTTATAATGAATGCCGTTCGTCTTCGAAATCGGCCGACGCCGGACGGAATTGACAAGCAATGTGAAAACGTTTCACAGCTTGAATGCGTGAGCGGCCTGCCCTGTCGAAAGACGGGGCAGGCCGCTCCATTGCTCAAGGAGGCTTTATTGGACCTGGAGAAAAAATCGTCGAGCAACGTCATGCGTGCCGCGGAAATCCTGATGGCGCTTGGCGATGCCAATCCTCCTGGGCTGACGCTGTCCGATCTGGCGACGCGGCTTGATGATGCCAAGTCGGCGGTTCATCGTGCGCTGGTGGCGCTTTCGCAATTTGGCCTAGTCGAGCAGACCGGGCGGCGAGGGGCGTACCGCCTCGGACCCGGCATTTATGCATTGGCGAACAAGTCGCACAGCATCAACGACATGGTGAATTTCTTTCGCCCCTCGCTCATCGCCATCAGTGCGGAAACGGGGCTCTCCAGCTATCTGATGGTTCGTTCCGGTCTCGATTCCGTCTGTCTCGATTTCGCACTCGGCACATCGCCGATACAGGCGCTGTTCGAGGGCATCGGCGGTCGTCTGCCGCTTGGTGTCGGCCTTGGCGGGGTTTGCGTGCTGGCGCAGATGGATGCCGGCGCGCGCGACAAGATTCTGGAAATCAATGCCGACCGTTATCGGCAGTGGCATGTCACCGCTGAAACCATCGTTGCGGAAATCGCGATGCTGAAAAGGGACGGTTATGTTGTCGGTTCGCGAAAAAACAGCAATGGCGACCTCAAGACCATTGCTTTCCCGGCGGAAAAGGCCGGCGCCTATAACAGCCAGGCGGGCATATCGCTTCTGGTGCCCAACGAGATCGATCCGGCCGAGACGGCCGCCATCGTTGGCAAGGTGCGCAATTACCTGAAATAGTGCCGCGACCGGGCGCCGTCACCATCCATCACAAAGCGTGGCCATGGCATGACCGCGGTTTGCTTACTCCTGACTTTCCAGCCGGTAGCGGCTGCCGGGATATAAAAGCCGCACCGAGGTGACGGCATGGCTCGAAGACCAGGTCCGTCGCCGAACCTGCAGGCAGGGCTCATTTCGCCCGATCGCCAAGAGTTTGCATTCCCATGGCTGGGGTGCTGCCGCTTCGATGAATTGTTCGGTGCGGGAAATAGGCGCCACTGCCGTCAGATAGGCATTTGGCGTCATGGAACTGAAATCCTGCCGCAGATAGTCCGGCGCGACCTTGGCGTTCACGAAGCGGTCTTCCAGCTGGATGGGCACATCGTCCTCGTGATGGACAATGATCGAATGAAAGATCTTCGCGCCGACGTCGATTTCCAGTGCGGAAGCAAGGTCGGGACCGCAGACTTCCGTTTGCGCCAGGATAAGGTGCGGCTGATGGGAAGAGCCCCTCTCCTTGATCTCGTCCGCGATGTTGCGCACACCCATCATGCCGGCGCTTCTCTTTTTCGATGCGACGAACGAGCCACGCCCCTGCACGCGCACGATGACACCTTCGGTCGCCAGTTCCCGCAGGGCGCGGTTGGCCGTCATTCGGCTCACCCCCAGCATCTCCACCATCTCGTTTTCGGAAGGGACCCGGTGATGGAGGGGCCATTCGCCGCTCGCGATCTTTGCCTTGATTTGCGTTTTGACACGCTCATAGAGCGGCAGAGAGGGGTACTCGCTGGATACGGCAAGGTCGCTTTCGATCACGGACGGCATTTAAACTCCCTAAAAATCGGCGGATTGCCTAAAATATAACCAGCATCGCCAGCATATGCAAAATATCATCTTTGCCCTTGCTTGTCTCCTAAAACCGTGCAAAGTTACATATACAACTTGCGAAACGCCGATAGCAGAGGTGGGGTGCCGATCTTTTGCGATTGCATCTTCCGCAGCTGGCCAAGGTGAGGATGACAATGGAATTCAGGTTGGTGTTTGCGGCAATGGGAGCAGGGTCTGTGAATGCATATTGATAATCCTCTTTCATGTCCGCTTGTCGCCCGATCATGACTCTTGCCGTCGTTATGGGGCGGTTCAAGACCAATGCTATTTTATCTAAGTTGTATAGTGAACTTGAGAGGAGTGATTGTCTTTGTGGTTCCGAATTGTGCGGCCGGCGGCACGTCTTTCATGGTGTGTCGCCATGACGACCGGTTCCGCCGCCCATGAGCAGGGTCGCTATTCTCTCGCCATGTCATCAGGAATATCCCGCGCCGGCGCCGCGTGAATCTGCGCCGACACCATGCCAACCATCAATCAAAAAGGGGAATAAAATGCCGAATGCAAAATTTAAATTCGCGCTGGCCGCCGGCGCCCTGTTCGCGGTGCTGCCGATGGGCTCGGCCCATGCCGCCAGCTATTGCGGAGAGGGAAAGACCGTTACTTTCGCCGGTATCGACTGGGAGAGCGGCGCCTTTGTTACCGAGGTCATGAAGGCCATTCTGTCGAAGGGCTATGACTGCAAGGTCGATTCCATTCCCGGCAACTCCGTGACGCTGGAACAGGCGACGGCCAATAACGACGTCCAGATTTTCGCCGAGGAATGGATCGGCCGCTCCGACGTCTGGAACAAGGCCGCTGCCGCAGGACAGGTCACGTCTGTCGGCAAGACCTTCGTCGGCGCCTCCGAGGGCTGGTTCGTGCCCGAATATCTGATCAAGGGCGATGCGGCAAAGGGCATCGAGGCAAAAGCCCCCGACCTGAAAAGCGTCGAACAGCTTTCCGATCCGAAGGTCGTCGCCCTCTTCCAGGACCCCGAAGAGCCGTCCAAGGGACGTTTCCTGAATTGCCCGTCGGGCTGGACCTGCGAGGGCGTCAATACCGCCAAGCTTCAGGCCTACAAGCTCGACCAGACTTATGTGAACTTCCGCCCCGGTACGGGCACGGCGCTGGATGCTGCGATCAGCGCCGCTTATCTGCAGGGTGAGCCGCTGCTGTTCTATTATTGGAGCCCGACTGCGATCATGGGCAAATACAAGCTCGTGCAGCTTTCCGAACCGGCCTATACCGAAGCCTGCTGGAAGGAGCTGACGAGCGCCGATGGCAAGCGTGATGCGGGTTGCGCTTTCCCGGCGGTCGAGGTTGCCTATGGCGTCAACAGTGACTTCGCCAAGGCCGCGCCGGATATCATGGACATCCTCGGCAAGGCCACTTTCCCACTTGAAGAGGTCAATGCCAGCCTCGCTTACATGGTCGACGAAAAGGCTGACGCGGTTGCCGCCGCGACACGTTTCCTGAAGACCAAGGGCGATATCTGGGGCGCATGGGTGTCGCCGGAGGCCAAGACCCGGATCGAAGCCGCGATCAAGTAGCAATCACGGAGCCGCATGCCGGATCGGCATGCGGCTTTTTCCCGTCAGAGCCGTGACCGTCGGGGACGGAAGACGGCAAGCTGCGAGGACGTCACCCGATGTTTCCTGAAACTTTTCATATTTCCATTCGCGGCCCGATCAACGACTTCGTTCAGTCGCTGGTCGTCAATTACGGCTTCGTGTTCAAGGCGATTTCGCAGACCATCCTGCAGGTTATCCTGTTCATGGAGTGGATATTGCGCGGCCTGCCGTGGTGGCTGGTGCTGCTCGCCTTCCTCGTGCTTGCATGGTTTGCCGCGCGCAAGATCTCGCTCGTCATCATGGTCGGTATCATGCTGCTGGTCGTCGGCGCTCTCGGTCTGTGGGACCTGACGATGCAGACGCTGGCGCTCATGCTCATCGCCAGCCTGATCTCCGTCATCATCGGTGTTCCGGTCGGCATCTGGCTCGCCAAGAGCCAGATCATGCGGCGCATCACGCTGCCCGTTCTCGACGTCATGCAGACGATGCCAAGCTTCGTGTACCTCATCCCGGCAATCATGCTTTTTGGTCTCGGCAAGGTGCCGGCGGTGCTGGCGACCATCATCTATGCCGTACCGCCGCTGATCCGCCTGACCGATCTCGGCATCCGTCAGGTCGATCGCGAAGTGGTGGAGGCGGCAACCGCTTTCGGTGGCAGCCCGTCGCAGATCCTGTTCGGAGTGGAGTTGCCGCTCGCCACGCCCACCATCATGGCCGGTCTGAACCAGACGATCATGATGGCTCTCTCCATGGTGGTTGTCGCCTCGATGATCGGCGCGCGTGGTCTGGGCGAACAGGTCCTGAATGGAATTCAGACGCTGGATGTCGGCAAAGGCCTTGAGGCGGGCCTGGGCATCGTCATTCTCGCCATCGTCCTCGACCGTATTACGCAGGGCTTCGGCCAATCCAGCCGGAAGGAGCGCGGCGATGACTGATATCGCAATCCGTAACGTTTCCAAGATTTTCGGCGGTAACTGGAAGGCTGCGCTCGCCATGACGCGGGACGGCGCCGACAAGGCCGAAATATTGGCCAGGACGGGATGCAGCGTCGGCCTCGACAATGTCAGCCTTGATATTGCCGGCAGCCGCATCTTCGTCATCATGGGACTGTCGGGTTCGGGAAAATCGACGCTCGTGCGCCATATCAACCGCCTGATCGAGCCGACAAGCGGTGAAATTCTGGTTGGCGGCAGCAATGTGCTCGATCTGAACGCCAAGGACCTGCGCGATTTCCGCAATCGCCGCGTCAGCATGGTGTTCCAGAATTTCGGGTTGATGCCGCACCGCAGCGTGTTGCAGAATGTCGTTTATGGCCAGCGCGTACGCGGCCTGTCCAAGGCGGAAGCGAACCCGATCGGCATGCAGTGGATCGAGACCGTCGGGCTTGCCGGTTACGAAAACAAGATGCCGCACCAGCTTTCCGGCGGCATGAAACAGCGTGTCGGCCTTGCGCGGGCGCTGGCTGCCGATACCGACGTCATCCTGATGGATGAGGCATTTTCCGCCCTCGATCCGCTGATCCGCGCGGATATGCAGGATCAGCTTCTGCAGCTGGAAAAGAACCTCTCGAAGACCATCGTCTTCATCACGCACGATCTGGATGAGGCGTTGCGCATCGGGGCGCAGATCGCAATTCTGAAGGACGGGAAACTGGTGCAGGTCGGAACGCCGGACGATATTCTCAACCGCCCCGCCAATGATTATGTCGCCCGCTTCGTGCAGCGGCGCACCGGCGCAGGGGCGGCCCATCATGATTGAGACCGTCGTTATCGATCAGGGCGCATCGTGGCGGGATGTCGCCATGGTGGCGAAAGGCGCGCGGCTCCAGCTTGCGGATGCGGCGTGGACGCGCATTGCCGACGCGCGTGCCATTGTCGAGGCGCTGGTGTCGAAAGGCGTGCGTGGCTACGGCATCAATACCGGGGTCGGCGCCCTGTGCGATGTAATCGTCGACAGGGATCGACAACAGGCCCTGTCGCGAAACATCCTGCTCAGCCATTCCTGCGGGGTGGGAGAACCGCTGGGGCGGGAGAAGACGCGGGCCGTCATGGCCGCGCAGATCATCAATTTCGCCCATGGCTTTTCCGGCATCCGGGTGGAAACCGTCGAGGCGCTGCTGATCCTTCTGAATGCGGATATTCTGCCTGTCATTCCCTCGCGCGGTTCGGTCGGATATATCACCCATGCTGCGGCGATCGGGCTGGTATTGATCGGCGAAGGTGAGGCGATGCATGGCGGCGAAAGGCTGTCCGGCCGGCAGGCGCTGGCGGCGGCTGGTCTCGCGCCGCTCGTGCCGCTTGCCAAGGAAGGATTGAGCCTCGTCAACGGAACGCCCTGCGCCACCGGACTAGCCTGTCTGGCGCTTTCGCATATGGAAAGCCTGCTGGACTGGGCGGATGCGGCCGCCGCAATGAGTTATGAAAATCTCGGAGCGCAGTCCGATCCCTTCTCGGCGGTGCCGCTTGCCCTGCGCACATCCCCGGGTCTCCGGATTGTCGGAAACAATCTTCGCGGGCTGCTTGCGGACAGTCCGTTGCTGGCGCGGGCGGCCGGGTCGCGCACGCAGGATCCGCTCAGCCTTCGCGCCGTGCCGCAAATCCACGGCGCCATTCGCGACAGCGTCGCGCAGATCGGCGAGGTGGTGAATCGTGAATTGGCAAGCGTGACCGACAATCCGGTCGTCACCGGCTCGCCGGATGTGCCGCAGGTGCATTCGCAGGCGCATGCGGTCGGTGCGGCATTGGGGCTTGCCATGGATGGCCTTGCCGTGGCGGCTGCGGAGCTGGCGAGCATTGCGGAGCGCCGCATCGACCGTCTCGTCAATCCGCTGGTCAGCGGATTGCCGGCTTTTCTGGCGGAAGGCAGCGGCGTCTGTTCCGGCTTCATGATCATTCAATATACGGCGGCGGCGCTGGCGGCGGAAAACCGGCGGCTGGCCGCGCCCGCAAGTCTGGATGGCGGCATTACGTCTGCCTTGCAGGAAGACATTCTCACCCACGCCACGCCCGCGGCCGACAAGGCGCTTTCCATCATCGCCAATCTGGAAACCATCGTTTCGATCGAGGTCCTGTGCGCGGCGCAGGCCTATGACATGCAGCCGGGAGACGCCGGCATGGCGCCCGGCACCCGTGCAATCTACCGGCGCGTCAGGGCCGCCGTTCCCTTTTACCGGGATGATCGTCCGCTCAACGCCCTGCTTGCCGTGGTGGAGAGGCTGTTGCGTACGACGGATGCGGGGATCCGGCCTGTGCCATAAGTTTGGGTGGCGCGCTGTCGCAGCAGACATGGACCGCCGTAGGACAAGGAAAATGCTTGCCTGAAACAGTGCTTTCCTGCGGGAAAACCACGCTGCAAGGGCCGGAATTCTGAGGCGCGGACAACCGGCCAGCGAATACCGCGACGCCCCGGTATTCTATCCTGCGTTGACGAATACTCACTGTACACAATTAACCCATCATTAACCATGTTGGCCTAGTTCTGCCTTTTAACGCCGGATTTGTATCGGCGTATTAAAGGCCACGATTCCCGTTTCGCGTACTGGCAAGTTGCTCATTCTTCTCGTTTGAAGGTGGAACGTTGAATGCGGTCTCATTGGCTTCCAGCCCTTCTTTGCACCATTGCCGCCAGCGCCCTTGCAACAGGGTGCGCGAATGGTTCAAACGCTCGAAAACAGCAGGCAGATGCTGCAGGCGCGACAGCGCCCGGCAGCCATGCAACCGGGACGAACGGCGTGGAATTGCCGGGTGTGACAGGGTCCATAGCCGGTCCGGTCACATCCCAGAGGCGCGAAAGGGTTGAACACAAGGGGCCGCTGTCGCTTGAGGCCGCAGTCAGAAAGACGGTTGATTGGCATCCTGCCGTCACGGAGACGATCGGTCGGCTGCGTCAGCAGACCGAGTCCGTCAACGAAGCCCGTGCCGGCTATCTGCCAAATCTCAGCTGGGGGCTGGATTCCTCGTATAATACCAATAGATCGGATCGCTACAGCCCGGACCTGAACTTCAACGTCTCACAGATGCTCTATGATTTCGGCAAGGTCGACAACCGGGTCAAGATTGCCACGGCCGGTATTGCGGGCCGGAAGTCGCAGATACTGATGGCGGTGGACGATCTTGCACGCGAGGCGGCCTATTCGGTCATCGAGATTCAGCGCAACCGTTCCCTGCGCGGTGTCGCACGTGACCAGATCAAGGATACGAAAGCCATTCTGGAACTGGTCAAATCGCGGACCGACAAGGGCGCCAGCACCCGTTCCGACCTGCTGCAGGCGGAAGCGCGCGTTCAGGCGGCCGAGGCCACATTGCTGGAAATCGAAGGACAATTGTCCCGTTGGGAAGCGGTGCTTGCGAATTTGAGCGGCATTGCCGGACGGATCGATGTATCGGATGCGATACCGGCCTGGCTGTCAAAGGCCTGCGCTGCCCGGGAGATGGACTGGTCGCGCGTGCCGGCGGTCATGCAGGCGGAGGCGGATCGTGAAGCCGCGGCTGCGCAGATCGATCTTGCCAGGGCCGAAGGGCTGCCAACCCTCTCGCTCGATGCGGGAATTGGGGTCGATGTGACGGAAATCGGCTCTTTCGATCCGGACTATAGTGTCGGGCTGAAGGTAACGGGCAGCCTCTATAATGGCGGCGCGACGAGCGCCCGGCGGAACATGGCGGTGCAGGCGCTCGGCGCCTCCCAGGCCGCGGAAGCGCGCGCGCGGGTCGATATTCTGCGAAACCTCACCGAGGCCAGCAGCCAGATTGCAAGCAAGGAAAGCCTGCGCCGCTCGCTTTCGACGCGGCAATCGACCATGAGACAGACCCGCGATCTCTACCGTACACAATATGTTGAACTCGGCACACGAAGCCTGCTCGATTTGCTCAATGCCGACCAGGAACTGCATGCCGCAAGGTTCGATATCAGCAACATCCAATATGACCTGCATAGGTTGAACATCGACTGCACCTTCAATGCCGGTCGGATGCGTGAGGCATTTTCACTGGAAGGCCAGACGGTCCAGGGCATATCCCTTTGACATGCAGCATGGGCAAGCCAGCCATCGGTAATTTATCTTTTTGATTTTTATCAATTTTATGAAACCGATGGGCGCTGCTGCCCGGATTGGAAAATGCGCGGTCGCGCTGCGTCACGATGCTGCGGCAGGCCTTTTCCGCGCCGCCTGTGAGGGTGCCGCCTTTGGCCGGGACAAAGCGCGTCACGCTAAAATAGCGCCTTATCTGCCGGTCGAAAAACCGGTTTGCACCCGGTATTTTCGAGACGGCTGCGCCATCCGCGCCGGCTTCAATTTCCCCTGATTTTTGAGGGGCCGCTTGTCGCCGGATTTCGAGCGGCGGCGATATAAAAGAACACGCTAATGCTCTCCCCGGTTGTTTTTTCCTTGCGATGTCTGTTTTTTATGCAATTATGAGGATGGGAGAGGTCCTTGAGAGGGAAATTCCCCTTTAGGCAAAAGAGCAGAGCCGGCTGATTTCGGGCTCTGTACGTCGCGGCGGTCAGCCGTTCGCAAAAATCCAGTTTCTTGAATGTTGCTTGGTGTCCCGGGCGGCAGTGAATTTCTGTCGCCGATGTTGCCGTGTTGCAGGAGGACAGTTTCATGGTTGCGATAATAACCGACAAGGCCGCCGGAAGTTCTCGGACCGTGTCGCTCGATAATTTGAACATCGACAAACCGAGTATCGTACAGATCCGCGCCGGTCGCAACGAGGTCGCCGACTTCGTGCGCGAGGGTGACGATCTCCTCCTGCGCATGCGCTCCGGCGAGACGATCCGGGTCGGAAATTTCTACCGCGAGATCGATGGCGAACACAGCCAGCTTGTGCTGGAAGACGAAGATGGCAATCTCTGGCTAGGTGAGCACAGCGACGGTCTGGCGGATTTCCGTTTTTCGCAGATAGAGGGCGTAGACCAGCTGGTCGGTGCTTCACCGCATGACGGCTCCATTCTCGGCCTTGCTGTCTTGGGCCTTCTGGCCGGCGGTGCCGCCGTGGCGCTTGGCGGCTCTTCCCGTGATGATGCTGACGCCGACGCGGATGCAGATGCTGATGCGGATGCTGACGCCGACGCAGATGCCGATGCGGATGCAGATGCTGACGCGGATGCTGATGCCGACGCAGATGCTGACGCAGACGCAGACGCGGATGCTGACGCTGATGCAGATGCAGATGCTGATGCTGATGCTGACGCGGATGCCGATGCGGATGCAGATGCTGACGCGGATGCAGATGCTGATGCCGATGCGGATGCGGATGCGGATGCTGACGCCGACGCAGATGCGGACGCAGACGCTGATGCAGATGCAGATGCCGACGCGGATGCTGACGCCGATGCGGACGCAGACGCAGACGCAGACGCAGACGCTGATGCAGATGCAGACGCGGATGCAGATGCCGACGCCGATGCTGATGCTGACGCGGATGCAGATGCTGATGCCGACGCAGATGCGGATGCGGATGCTGACGCAGATGCGGATGCCGACGCAGATGCGGATGCGGATGCTGACGCGGATGCAGATGCTGACGCAGATGCAGATGCCGACGCTGATGCGGATGCTGATGCTGATGCTGACGCGGATGCAGATGCTGATGCTGATGCTGATGCGGATGCAGATGCCGACGCTGATGCAGATGCAGACGCAGACGCGGATGCAGATGCCGACGCTGATGCTGATGCTGATGCAGATGCTGACGCTGATGCGGATGCAGATGCAGATGCAGATGCAGACGCGGATGCAGATGCCGACGCTGATGCGGATGCAGATGCTGACGCAGATGCGGATGCTGACGCTGATGCAGATGCAGATGCAGATGCTGATGCGGATGCAGACGCGGATGCTGACGCAGATGCCGACGCTGATGCGGATGCAGATGCTGACGCCGACGCAGATGCAGATGCGGACGCAGACGCTGATGCAGATGCAGATGCAGATGCCGACGCGGATGCTGACGCCGATGCGGACGCAGACGCAGACGCTGATGCAGATGCAGATGCAGATGCAGATGCAGATGCTGACGCTGATGCAGATGCAGATGCGGATGCGGATGCGGATGCTGACGCAGATGCGGATGCCGACGCAGATGCGGATGCGGATGCTGACGCGGATGCAGATGCTGACGCCGATGCGGATGCTGACGCAGATGCAGATGCAGATGCAGATGCTGACGCAGATGCTGATGCAGATGCCGACGCTGATGCGGATGCTGACGCGGATGCAGATGCTGATGCGGATGCAGATGCGGATGCAGATGCCGACGCTGATGCTGATGCCGATGCGGATGCTGATGCAGATGCAGATGCGGATGCAGATGCCGACGCTGATGCTGACGCCGATGCGGATGCTGACGCAGACGCGGATGCAGATGCAGATGCTGACGCTGATGCGGATGCTGATGCAGATGCAGACGCAGACGCGGATGCAGATGCCGACGCTGATGCTGATGCTGATGCAGATGCTGACGCAGATGCTGATGCCGATGCTGATGCCGATGCGGATGCAGATGCTGACGCCGACGCGGATGCAGATGCTGACGCTGATGCGGATGCAGATGCTGACGCCGATGCGGACGCAGACGCTGATGCAGATGCAGATGCAGATGCTGACGCTGATGCAGATGCGGATGCGGATGCGGATGCTGACGCAGATGCGGATGCCGACGCAGATGCGGATGCGGATGCTGACGCGGATGCAGATGCCGACGCAGATGCTGACGCCGATGCGGATGCTGACGCAGATGCAGATGCAGATGCAGATGCTGACGCAGATGCTGATGCAGATGCCGACGCTGATGCGGATGCTGACGCGGATGCAGATGCTGATGCGGATGCAGATGCCGACGCTGATGCTGATGCTGATGCCGATGCGGATGCTGATGCAGATGCGGATGCAGATGCCGACGCTGATGCTGACGCCGATGCGGATGCTGACGCAGACGCGGATGCAGATGCAGATGCTGACGCTGATGCGGATGCTGATGCAGATGCAGACGCAGACGCGGATGCAGATGCCGACGCTGATGCTGATGCTGATGCTGATGCTGATGCAGATGCTGACGCAGATGCTGATGCCGATGCGGATGCAGATGCTGACGCCGACGCGGATGCAGATGCTGACGCTGATGCGGATGCAGATGCAGACGCGGATGCAGATGCCGACGCTGATGCAGATGCTGACGCTGATGCGGATGCTGACGCAGACGCGGATGCTGACGCTGATGCAGATGCAGATGCTGATGCGGATGCAGACGCGGATGCTGACGCAGATGCGGATGCTGACGCTGATGCGGATGCAGATGCCGACGCAGACGCGGATGCCGACGCAGATGCGGATGCTGACGCAGATGCCGACGCGGATGCAGATGCTGACGCGGATGCTGACGCCGACGCAGATGCTGATGCGGATGCTGACGCTGATGCGGATGCAGATGCTGACGCGGATGCTGACGCAGACGCTGATGCTGATGCGGATGCTGATGCCGATGCCGATGCAGATGCGGATGCGGATGCCGACGCAGACGCAGATGCCGATGCGGATGCCGACGCTGATGCGGATGCAGATGCCGACGCAGATGCGGATGCTGACGCTGATGCGGATGCAGATGCTGACGCAGACGCTGATGCAGATGCAGATGCAGATGCAGATGCTGACGCCGATGCGGATGCTGATGCTGATGCTGATGCAGACGCCGATCTCGAGCCCACGGATGATGTGGTCTCGGCTCAGGTCAATATTCTTCCCACCGTGACCGAAGATGTGCCGCTTGGCGCGGATACCTATCTGGCCGTGGTCAGTCTTGCCGGCCTCGATCTGCAGCTATTTGCGGATACGATCGAGTTTGATGTCGAGACCGGTCACAAGCAGGATCTGGGATTTAATTTCAGTGCAATTCTGGGAGCCGGGGTTCTCGGCGACTACAGTCTTGTCGTGCAGAAATGGGATGCGGCGACCCAGCAATGGACCAGTATCGATGGTCAGAGCAACGCGACGATCCTGTCTCTGTCGCTCTTTGGCGGCACCAGCGGGACCGTTCAGGGGCTTGAGGCTGGAGAATACCGCGCCTTCATGGGGTTCACCGGCCTGCTTGGCGTCGGGGTCGGCGGCACATTGACCCTGAGCGGCACCGATTATGATTTCACCGAAGTGGGCGGATATGAAGCCGTCGAGGTGAGCGGCAACGTCATCGACAATGATGTCGTGCCGGCGGGCACGACGGTTCAGAGTGTGGATGGCCAGACGGTCGAGCCCGGCGGAACAACCATCCAGGGCGACTTCGGCGAGCTGGTGATCTTCGCTGACGGTTCCTATACCTACACGCCTTTCGAGAATGGCGCGGGTATCGGCCAGGTCGATCGGTTCGAGTATACGGTGGTGGATACCGCCGGCAATACGGGGACCGCAACGCTTTACGTCCAGATCGGCAGCGACAATGTGGCCATGACCTGGAGCGATACCGATCCGGGCCTTCCCGCGACATTCGAATTCGCCGCGACGGGAGACAGTGCGAGCGCGTCCGTCGTCTGGGACAATGTCACCAATAATGAATTCTTCAATGCCAGCGGCTCCACCCTGCTTTCGGGCGGTCTCGGCCAGACGAGCACCTATACCAGCAATAGTTTCGTCATTACCGACAGCATGGAGGTCTCCGGCAGCGTCAGCGTATCGGTGCTGCTTGCGGCCCTGTCCAATGGCGTCCTTTATCTCGAAAGGGAGACGACACCTGGCAGCTGGCAGGTGGTGGCGAGCGATTCCTTCAATATTCTCCTTGGCGGTCTCGGTGTCGTGGCGTCGCTCGACCTCTCCGCCATTGATTTTACTGCGGGGACCTATCGCATACGATCGACATTGAGCGGCACGCTCGTCAATGTCTCGGCCACCATCACGACGAATGTCGACGTCACCTATACCGACCAGTATGAGGTTGGAAGCGTGGCCGGCGACAGCGGCAACCTGCTCGCCAATGACGACGTGGGATCCACCTTCACGGCGTTCCAGATATTTGACGGCACGAGTTTCGTGAAGGTGACCGGCGCCATGACGATCCAGGGCGCATATGGAACGCTGACTGTCGATGCAGACGGCAATTACAGCTATGTGCCGGATTCAACATTGGCGCATTTCACCGACCCGCAGACGGATACTTTCACTTATCAGCTGGTGCATCCGTCCGGCGCGGTGGAACAATCGTCCCTGGTCGTGACGGTCGATCCATCCGGCGCCGGCGTGCCGGACCAGGCGATGATGTTCGTCGCCGATGACATCGCCGGGCTTGACAGCATCGATGTCGCGGCGGGCGACGATCAGCCGAACTCGGATCCGGACGGGAATGACGACCTGTCCAGCCTGATAGAGGAGGATACCGAAGCGCTGACCGTTTCCCTCGAGGGTCTCGCCGTGCTCTCCGATCCGGACGACGCCGATGCGGATCTGACCGCCGCCGAGGACCAGGACCGTGTGGATACGACAGGCCTGCCAGAACCGGTGGAATTGCCGGTCGACCCGTTGGGTCATCTCGCGATAGAGGATGAATGGAACTCCAACCCTTCGCATGTAGTCTGAACGATTGAAGGACGGCATGTGGGCATCAATGCCCTCATGCCGTCGCAGAGGAATATCCATGCCCCTTTCCGACATGACGACGGAACTTTGGCCTGATGCACCTGTCACCAGCCTCGATATAACGGGCTGGAGCGAGGCCCTTCAATATGTGGCGCGTCATTATGGCGTGCCTTTTTCGCCCGGCGGGGCGCAGCAGCTTGCCGATGCCCTGCAGGCCGCCGCTGCCGAGGACTGCCTTGTCCGCATGGCGGACAAGCTGGGGCTGCAGATCAAGCGCGCCTCTCCCTCGCCGCGCCTGCTCACCAGCTGGCGATTGCCGGTAATCCTGCAGCTTGCCGATGGCGCGGTGGGTGTCGTCACCGCGCTTGCCGCCAATCGGGACGCTTCGGTCGTTTTGAGCGGTGAGGGCGGATGCGCCACGACGCTGCCGTTGGACAGGCTGTTGTCGCAAACCGATTTCGTCATCGTGGCGCGGCCCCGGCGCGGGGCTGTCGACGAGCGCGTCGACAGCTACATCGCCCCCTATCGGGAGCACTGGTTCCGCGCCATTGCATTGCGTGACATCGGCTCCTACGGTCATGTCATGCTGGCCTCGCTGGTCGCGAATGTCCTGGCGCTTGCCGGCGTGATGTTCTCCATGCAGGTCTATGACCGGGTGGTGCCGGCAAAGTCCTTCAACACGCTCTATGTGCTTTTCATCGGCGTGCTTCTTGCCGCTTTCTTCGATTTTGTCATGCGACGCCTGCGCACGCGCATCATCGACATCGTCGGCAAGCGGACCGACATGCGCATATCCGATCTCGTCTTCGGTCATGCACTGCGGGTGAAGAACCAGGAGCGGCCGACATCCACCGGCACTTTCATCGCCCAGCTGCGCGATCTGGAGCAGGTGCGCGAGCTTCTGACATCCACGACGGTGGCCGCGGTCGCCGATCTGCCGTTCTTCGTTCTGTTTCTCTTCATTTTCTGGATGATCGGCGGACCGCTGGTGATCATTCCGGTGGTTGCCCTGTTGCTGCTGATCCTGCCGGGCCTCCTCGCGCAGCGCAGGCTGCGGGCGGCAGCCAGCGAAGCGATGCGCGAATCCTCCCTGCGCAACGCCATGCTGGTGGAGGCGGTGCAGGGAATAGAGGATATCAAGACCCTGCAGGCCGAAGATCATTTCCAGCAGCGCTGGAACCACTACAATGCTGTCTCGGCCGACGGCCAGCTTCGCCTGCGCGCCATCACCAACGGCCTTGCGGCGTGGAGCCACACCGTCCAGACCGGGACTTTCGCTGCCGTCGTTTTTGTCGGCGCGCCGATCGTGATGGAAGGTGACATGACGACGGGTTCGCTCGTTGCCTGCTCCATCCTTGGTTCGCGCATGATGGCGCCCATGGCGCAGCTGACGCAGATCCTCGGCCGGTTCCAGCAGGCGCGGGTCGGACTTAAAAGCATCGATGCCATATTGCGCATGCCTTCCGACCACCCGGAAAGCGAAACGCGGGTCAGCGCGGCGACCCTGCGCGGCGCCTACAGGATCAAGGGCGCCGCCTTTCATTATGGCAACGCGGCGGGAAAACCGGCGCTCGCGATCGGCGACCTCGCCGTTGGCGCCGGGGAAAAAGTTGCCATATTGGGCAAGAACGGCGCGGGGAAATCCACCTTGCTTCTGGCAATGGCCGGCATGGTGGAGCCCGCCGCCGGCGAAGTCCTGCTTGACGACCTCGCATTGTCCCAGATCGACCCTGCCGATGTCCGCCGCAATGTCGGCCTGCTGACGCAGGATACGCGGCTCTTCCATGGGACGATCCGCGAGAATGTCACCCTCGGCGCGCTGCATGCCCCGGAACAGCTGTTGCTCGAGGCGCTGGCGATGACGGGCGCGGACGATTTCGTGCGCAAGCTTCCACGCGGTCTCGACCATCCGATTCTCGAAGGCGGCAGGGGACTGTCCGGCGGGCAGAAGCAGGCTTTGCTGCTGGCGCGCCTTCTCATCCGCGATCCGTCCGTCATACTTCTGGACGAGCCAACCGCTGCGATGGACGAGGCCACCGAGCGCCAGTTCATAGCGCGTTTCCAGTCCTGGAGCGCGGAGCGGACGGTCGTCGTCGCCACGCATCGCATGCGTGTTCTGGAACTGGTTCAGCGCATCGTCGTGGTCGAAAGCGGACAGGTGGTGCTCGACGGCAGCAAGGAAGAGGTCCTCAACACGCTGCGCGGTGTCAATAAAGTCGTGCCGCCAAATGGCATTCGCGGCAAGGCGCCGCAAAGGAAACCCGCCGCCGCGGTGGCAGGCTTTCCATTCAAGACGACGGAGGAGGTCTGATGGCGGCAATCGGTGACCGCGATTTCTCCGGTCGGGGAGGATGGGCCTTCGGCGACGACGACGGACGAAATCTGACCCGTTCGGCGCGTGTGGTGCAACTTTTTGTCGCCCTGCTGGTGGCTCTTTTGGTCTGGGCCTATTTCGCTACCCTCGATGAGGTTTCCACCGGCGACGGCCGGGTGGTTCCGACCCGCCGCGAACAGGTCATCCAGTCGCTGGAAGGCGGCATTGTCGCCACGCTCCATGTCCGCGAGGACCAGGTCGTCGAGCCGGGACAGATTCTCGCGCAGCTCGATCCCACGAGGAGCGAATCCGATGTCGAGGAGAGCGCGGCCAAATATCGCGCCGCGCTTGCGGCTTCCGCGCGGCTCGAAGCCGAAGTCAAGGGGACACCCCTCGCCTTCTCGCCGACGCTCGACCTTTATCCCGTGCTCATCGCAGCCGAGACCGAGCTTTATACGGCACGGCGGCGTGCACTCGAGGAATCCCTGCACTGGGTGGAGGAATCGCTTGCGCTCGTTCGCAGTGAACTGAAGCTGAACGAGGAGCTCAGGGCCGTTGGCGCGGCGAGCAATGTCGAAGTCATCCGCCTGCGCAGGCAGATGGTGGAGCTGGAACTCAAGAAGGTCGAAATTCGATCCGAATATATCGTGCGGGCCAGGGAGGAACTGACGAAGGTGAATGCCGAGGTGAATTCGCTGTCGCCCGTGGTTACCGGCCGGGCGGACAGTCTTGCCCGGCTCACTCATCGCTCGCCGGTGCGCGGCATCGTCAAGAATATCGAGGTCTCCACGATTGGCGGGGTCGTGCCGCCGAACGGCAAGCTGATGGATATTATTCCGCTTGGCGAGGAGCTGCTGATCGAGGCGCGCATATCGCCGCGCGACATCGCCTATATCCATCCGGGACAGCGTGCGAGCGTGAAGATCAGCGCTTACGACTATGCGGTTTACGGCAGCCTGGACGGCCAGGTGACGACCATTTCGCCCGACACGATCCAGGACGAGGTCGACCGGGAAATCTATTATTATCGCGTCTTCATCAAGACGGAGAAGGACGCTCTGGTCAATGCCGCCGGCCGGGAATTTCCGATCGTGCCGGGCATGGTGGCGACGGTCGATATCCACACCGGTGAAAAGACCGTGCTGGAATATCTCATCAAACCCTTCAACAAGGCCCGGGAGGCACTGCGTGAACGTTGAGGCGGGAGCGACTGCGATGGCGAAACCACAGGGGGTCAAGGAACGCCTTTCCGGCATAAGGGCCTTCCTGCGCGGCAGGATCAAGCCGTTGAAAACGCCATCCCCGGCCGTGACGCTGTTCTTTTCGGTTTCAGACGGCGACAGGCGGGCGCGTGTCGTCAATGTGTCGGGCTTGTCGCTGGAGGCGGCATGGCAAAAGGGCATGCCTCTGCTCCTCGCGGCGATGAAGGCGGACGGCATCGAGGGGCGCTGGATCCGGGTGGACTGGATCGAGGTTGCGGAAGCCACGACATGGCCGCGTCTGCGCGCGCTGCTTGAGAAGGTAAAACGCAACTATTTCCGCTTCGGCATCGCGCTCGACCCGGAATTCCGCTTTGCCTTCACCGAGCAGGAATTGAACGCCAATGCCATGCTCTATGGCGGCAACACCATCAGTCACGCCGTGCTCAACGAGAAGAATTTCAGTCTTTATGCCCAGGCGCGCCACGACGATCTGCCGCCGTTGCGATTTTCTGACGAAGAACGGATCCACCTCTTCCAGACGAAGGGTGTTTTCTGCGATGAGGCGGGCAGGCTTTACCCGCTTGACGGAACAGGTCTCGATGCCGGCAGGCGGACGATCGAAAGGCTCGACGGCGGCATCGTCCTGTCGCTGCTGCGGGATTCATCCGTCTATCTCGCCCGGCAGGTCAATGACGATGGCGCGTTCATTTACGGTTATCATGCCTGTTTCGACCGGCGCATCGAGGCCTATAATGCGCTGCGCCATGCCAGCACGACCTATGCCATGATCGAGGCCTGGGAGGTGACCCACGACACGCGGCTGAAGGCGGCGATCGAGCGTGCCCTGGGATATCTTGCGGAGACGCTGATAAAGCCCGCAATCCTGCCGGACGGCACCGAGGCCGCCTTTCTGGTCGAGGCCGACAATGAAATCAAGCTGGGCGGCAACGCCGTCGCGATACTGGCGCTCGTGAAATACATGAAGGTGACGGGTCAAGACGCCTGGCGCGCGTTGGCCGACAGGCTCGCTTTCGGCATCCGGCACATGCAGGACCGGCAGACGGGCGCTTTCGTCCATGTCCTGCATTTCCCGGATCTGACGGTCAAACAAAACTATCGCACCATCTATTATGACGGCGAGGCGGCCTTCGGGCTGATGCGCCTCTACGATCTTACCGGTGAGGCGCTGTGGCTTTCGACCGTCGAGAAGGCTTTCGACCATTTCATCGCCAAGGATCACTGGAAACATCACGATCACTGGCTCGGTTATTGCGTCAACGAATTGACGCGGCACAAGCCGGAAGAACGCTATTTCCGCTTTGCCATCCGCAATATCGCAGATTATCTCGACTTCGTCGAAAACCGGATCACCACTTTTCCGACATTGCTCGAACTGATGATGGCGGTGCGGCAGACCCTGTCGCGGATTGCCGCCGATCCCCGGCTGCATCGGCTTCTGGACGAGATTGATCTGGTGCATTTCGAGCGGGCGCTTGAAAGGCGCGCGCATCATCTGCTCAACGGCCACTTCTGGCCGGAAATGGCCATGTATTGCCGCAGGCCCGACCGTATTGCCGGGTCCTTTTTCATTCGCCATCATGCGTTCCGCGTGCGGATCGACGATGTCGAGCATTATCTGTCGGGTTTTGTCGCCTATCGCAGTTATCTGCGCGAACGTGCGGCGTTCCGCGATCTCGTCCGCCGATATGCCGCGCCGCGCCGCCCGTCGAACCAGGCTCCATCCGGGCCGAAGGCGCTCCCGCCGGAGACGACGTGGACGGCGGCGCATGTCGAGGCTGCGACTGGCGGACGCTGGATGCGCCGCCCGCCCGAGGGCTGGACGGCAAACGGGGTCTGCATTTTTGCTCCGGCCATGCAACCGGAAGCCCTCGTGGTTGTGCGCACCGCCGACGGCGATACCGGTATCCCCATCCACGCCGTTGGCGGATTGCAGAGGCCAGCCGGGCTCATCACGACGGAGCCGGCGCTGACCGGAGCCTATGAGGGGCCTGTCCTTCAGGTGGCCGATGGCATGCGAGCCGTGCTTTCGCTGGGGGAGTATGCGCGCGACCACATGGCTGGCAACGTGCTGGGTGTAACGGGCAGCGCCGGCAAGACCACCGTCGTCGCCATGCTCGCCCACGCGCTTTCCGCCTGGGGGCCTGTCGGCAAAAGCCATCACAATGCAAACCTGCCCGCCGGGGTTGCCTGGAACCTGGCCTCCATCCCCTGGGATACGCCGCATGTCGTTCTGGAGCTGGCGATCGGCAAGATGGCGATAAGTGCACGGATGGCACGTCCGAAGGTGGCCGTCTTCACCAATATCCTGCCGGCGCATCTGGGTGAGACCAGCACGGTCCTGGACATAGCGAGAACGAAAAGCGCCATCTTTCTCGGCATGGCGGCCGGCGACACGGCGGTTCTCAACCGCGATATGCTGGAATGGGACACGGTGCATGATGCGGCCCGCCGGCGTGGGCTCGACATTCTCACCTATGGAGCCTCGGATGACTGTGCGTTCCGGCTGCTGCGATACGATGCGGTGAACGGGAGAGCATATGCCCGGATCAAGGGCAGGGAGATGAGTTATTGCGTCGGCGCCGCCGGCCGGCACATGGCCCTGAACGGCCTTGCCGTCCTTGCCGCGGTGTCGGCGCTTGGCCACCCTCTCGATCCGGCGATTGCGCTTCTGGAAAGCTTCTCGGCACTCCCCGGGCGCGGCGAAGAAATCCGCCTGTCGCTCGATGGCCGGTGGCTGACGGTGATCGACGACGCTTACAACGCCAATCCCGGTTCGATGCGCGCCGCTCTCGACCGCCTCAACGATCATGGCGGCGGCGGCCGTCGGATCGCGGTTCTGGGTGAGATGGCGGAGCTTGGACCGGGCTCGGCGGCCTATCATACCGAGCTTGCCGCATTGCTGCGGGCAAGTTCGATCGACCGGGTCTATGCCGTCGGCGACCTTTATGCCGATTTCTGGAGCGCGCTTTCCCCGCCGCTCAGGGGTGCGCATGTCGGCTCCCGCCAGGCTCTGAAGGACATTCTCCGGGAGCGGCTGGAGGATGGAGACGTCGTTCTGTTCAAGGGCTCGCACAGCGCCGGAATGCATGAGCTGGTGGCCTGGTTGAAAAAAAGCGCGGACGGCAGCGCCGCCGCCTGATGAGAACAGCCGTCGGATGGGTTGACTGTTATTTGAACTGCTCGAGTTCCATCTCGTGCACGGCGCGACGGATTTCGACCGGCGTTTGGCCGCGGGCGATCAGGGCGGCGGCAAGACGGCCGTGATAGGCCAGAAGGTGGCGCTGACGATCCGTTGCCTGGAGATAGATGTGGTGTGGTTCGAAGCCGGCGGCCCGCAGGCGTCTCACGTAAAAAAGCTGGCTGAAGAACGGCACGACCCGATCCTCCGGGTCAGAAAGAAGGTAGATGCCCGGCCGGGGTTCAGTCGGAATCCGATCGATTTCGGTGATCGGATCATAGAAATCGGCGGCATTGTACAGAAGCTTGCCGGGAAGCCGGCGCCGGCGCTCCCAGAACGCGGAAACCTGCTTGACCGAGACCAGGCCGGAGGTGATGACGGCCGCGGCAACATCCTCGCGCCTGTTGAGAAGACCTGCCACGATCTGCCCGCCTGCGGAATGGCCGGTCAAAATGAAGGACGACACGTCGTATCTTTGTTTGATCAGGTCGAGCGCGCGGTCCATGAGCGCGATTTCGCGCGGATGGCGGCGCCTGTTGTGGTCACCCGAAGAGCCGTAAATGCCCGGCCGCGCCATGAAGATGACCGGATGCCCCGCTTTCTGCGCCCATTCCGTCATTTCCGCGGCAATCGTTGCGGGCGATTGGCGGATGTAGGAATCGGTTATGAAGCGCACGCCTTTGGCATTGCGCAACATCACGTCGCCGCCGAAATAAACGAGAACAACGGGGTTTTTGCCATCGGCCAGCGCCTGCGGGTAATAACGGATACAATCCCCCTTTCCTTCGGCATCGATCCACAGGCTGTTGGGAATGCCGGCGCAAGCCTCCGGGGAGGTGAAGGAACCATTCAGCGCCTCGAACGGGCTGAAGGCCTGGTCGTCGCGAAAAACCGTCAGTTCACGCGGCTTTGGAAGTTCGAAAGGCCCCAGCCGCGGCGCATCGGCCAGCGCGGATTGCGATGCCCCGGGAATGGCCAGCGCAAGCAAGGCCCAACGCACGATCCACCAGGCCAGCCTCGGTTCTTCCTTGCGCATGGGATACTCCTCCGCAGACTATCTCACTCTTGCCCTATGACAGGCTGTTGCCTGCGGGCGACGGCAGCAAAAGTCCCCTATTGAAGCCGTTTTGAGTAAAAAAAATGTAATGTCGCCGCAAATGTCCAGGCACGGCATGTCGCATCTTTCAGGGTCGCGACGGTCCGGTCATGTCGTCAACACAATCCGGAACCGCCAAAAGGTTGCCGAATGGTCACACTACCATATGTGAGGGGCAGTTTTAACAGATTTACAAGCGCCAAAGTTGTTGCGATGACGTGGCTTGATGCTATCTCTGCGTTAGGTTGAATCATCTAGGAGACGAGGGATGAAAAAGTTGGGGGCGGTTCTGCTGGTGGCTCTTTTGAGCGCATGTGCAAAACCATCTGACGGACCGACGGCAGGCAATATCCGCTCTGCGACCTTCCCTCGAACCAATGAGAAAATACCCGTCATCGAACTGGCGAACGCGCCGGCGGCCAGCGTTTCCGGCGTAAGCCTGCAGGGTGCCTCCGGCCCCGGCCTCGCAGCGCTTCGCAATACCGGCTACAATGCCCAGAGATTGCGGCGCGGCGATGTGATCGACATCACGGTGCTGGATACCGGCGAAGACGGTCTTTTCTCTCCGACGCAAAGCAAGACCCTCAATCTCGGCCGCTTTACCGTGGATCAGAGCGGATCGGTCAATATTCCTTTCGTCGGCAAGCAGAGGGTGGTGGATTCGACGCCAGAGGGGCTGCAGTCGCAGGTCGTCGCCGGGCTCAAGGGCTCTGCCGTCAACCCGCAGGCGGTCGTGACCGTCGTTGACAAGCCGACCAGCGCCGTCATGCTCAGCGGTGCGGTCAAGAACCCCGGAAAGATCGTGCTCACCGCCCGCCAGGAGCGCGTGCTCGACGCGCTCAACCAGGCCGGCGGCCCGACGGTTGCCCCGGGCGCGGCCACGGTCACCGTCGTTCGCGGCTCGCAAAGGGCCAGCGCACCGCTTGACCGCGTCATGCGGGAAGATCGCCAGAATATCCGCCTTTCGCCCGATGATCAGGTCATGATCGACGGCGATGCCGCCAGCTACACGGCGCTTGGCGCTTTCAAGAGCGCCGGTGAATTCCAGTTCGAAGCCGGAAAGCTGACATTGGCGCAGGCCGTCGGCCGCGCCGGCGGCTTGCTGGATGACCGTGCCGACGCCCGCAATGTCTATGTCTTCCGCAACGAGGTCATTCAGGTTCCGGCCGCGACTGTTTCGGGTACGAAGGGTCCGGTTGCGACGGCAACGAGCATGCGGCCGGTGATCTATCACGTCAATATGCGCGATGCCTCCAGCATAGCGCTGATGCAGCTCTTCCAGATGCAGAAGGGCGATGTGCTTTACGCCAGCAACGCACCGCTGGTGGATTCGGCGAAGCTGCTGACCGTGTTCCAGAAGAGCGTGCCGACGGCCGCTGCTCCTCTGCCCGGCAGCGGCAACTGACGGGCGCGCTAGAGGAGCCGTAGCGCATCCATCGCCGATTGTGGACGCAAGGCGGGATCGTCGTGACAGCAGGCAGCGGCGAAATGCGAAAGTTTTTCCCTCGGCTGCGTTTCGCTTGCCGCCATGAGCCGCAAGGCAAGCCGCCCGACTGAGAATATATCCTGATTTGGGTTTGCGGCGGCGCCCCGGCTCTGTTCCGGGGCGGCAAACCCGGCCGAGGCGGCAAATGCCAAGCCCCGTTCCGCGTGTTTTTGGCCAATTTCCAGCGCAATGCCGAAATCGCCGAGCCTGCCGGTGGCTATATCGTCATCCTGCAGCAGAATATTGGCAGGCGTCACATCGCAATGAACATATCCCTGCGCATGCAGGGCGTTCAGGCCTTCCAGCACGCGACAAAGCAGAACAATTGCGTTCGCTACCGTGACCGGCTGGACGGCGGCCCGCGACGCCAGCGATAACGGCAGCCATGGCTGCAGAAGCCCCGGCCGTCCATCGGGCAATCGCAACAGTGCGGATGTTTCCACCAGACACGGGTGGCGCAGGGCAAGCCCGATCCGCGCCTCTTCCCGCAGCCTTTGCAGCAGCGCCGCCTCGTCTCTCAGTGCCGGCGGCACGGTTTTCAGGGCGTGAAGGGAGCCGAGATCGCGGTGCCGCAATTTCAAAAGCAGCGTCGTCTCGCTCTCATGGGCAATCCCCTCGACGGCAAAACTGTCGGCAATCCAGGCGGGTTTTACTGCGGAAAAATCCGAGACTTTTCGATCCAGCGCATTTCGCAGCTGATCGATCAGGTCGTTCTGTTCTTCGGCGGGCCTTTCCCGCGCGCCGTCATGGCGAATGCTCCGCCACAGTTCCGAAAACCGCGCACTGACCTGCGGAATAGCGAAATTTAGGCCTTGCCGCTCATCCTTGCTCACGCTCGTTTCCAATCACGATGGCGCTGATGTTGTCGCGGGCGTTTTCGATCAGCGCTTCCTGTATCAGGGCGCCGGCGCAACCTTTCAGCGGGGTGCCGCCGACAACCTCGGCAATTGTCCGCTCTTTCAGGATCTGCACCAGCGGGGCGCTGCACAGAAGCAGCCTGTCCTGCGGCCCCCAGTCCTCATGAATGATATCCGGCCGGAACTGCTGGGAAAGACCGACGCATTGGGACAGCCGCTTTTTCATGCCGACAATGACATGGTCGCGGGAAAGCGGATGCATCGTTCCGTTTTTCAAGAGGTAGGCGCGGGCGTCGCCGGACCATACGATGCTCAGCCTGTCGCCGCTGATATGGGCGATGACCACACTGGCGGCCGGCCTGTTTTCTGCGGCCGCGGCCTGCCGTGATAAAAGAAGGCTGTTGACGGTGCCGAGCTTTCCCCGGATCTGCTGCGTCATCATTTCCGGATTGTCGGCATCCGGGGTCTCGGCCAGAATGTTGGTGACCAGGCGGGCGGCTTCAACGGCGCCGTGCGTATCCCCCTGTCCGTCGGCGATGGCGAAAAGGGCGGGGTTTCTGGAAACGAACAGCGAATCCGCATTCAGGGAAAGCCGCGTTCCCGCATGTGTCGCGTAGCTGTAGATGACCGGCGACGGCTGTTCGGCAGGGCGTGGTGGCCGTTTTGGCGGAGGTGCCTGGGCCGGCGCACTGTCCTGCGTCGGCGCATGGGCGCGTGCGGAACCTGCGCCTTCCTCGTCGCCCTTGCCCGCCATTTCGCTGAACAGGCGCATGAAATCGGAAGCCTTCGGCTTGCCGTCGAATTTGAGCCCTCGCGGGCGGCGGCTGAGGGGATCGATATGCCACCAGAGGCTCGTCGGCGTGCGGCCGCGCGCCATCTCCGGCTCGTCATCGTCTTCCCGTGGTTTGGGCAGGCGCAGTTTTTTGACCGCAGCGTTGAAGCGCGCAATTTCGAAATCGCCGGTCATGGAGGTCTCGGCCAGGGCCTCGGCCGCCATAAACCAGGTATCGTCCAGATAGAGCGTCCTTGGATGTTTCCGAAAGCTGTTGAGCTGGGCGATGATGGCGAGCGGATATTTTCGCCCCACCCGGTCCGCGCTGGGCAATAGCACGCCCACATAGGCGCAGTTTCCCCAGATGCCCCTTTCAATGATGAAGCGTATGGGCGGGGATGACGAGAATATGGCCGGCCAGCGGCCGGAGAACATATCCGCGCAGGCGTGCAGGCCGGATCGCATCCAGTCGTCGAAGGTGCCGATCAATTCCCGTTCAAGGCCGTCGGAGATGAAATCGCCGTGGCTGGGTACCTTGCCGAAGAAACCGATGCGGTCGCTTTCCGCTGCGGTTTCCGCGGGTCTCGATGCCGGATTGACCATCAGCCGGAAACGACCGTTGCCGTTGTCGTCATCACTACCATCCTTACTCCCCTCCGTTGCAAATCCATATGCCGCCTGCCGTCAAAACTGTTGAGGGCAGGCGAAGCTCGACATCGCCTCCAGTCTGAATGGGTTGAGAACCGACCCGAACTGAATATCGAATTCGGCTGTCTGCCCGCCATTCTCAAACCGTACCCGCAAAAGATCACCGGATTGGTTTTCGATGTCCGCCCCGTCGAACAGGCGGAATGGTGACCAGTCGCCGTTTTCGGTCTTCGCCTGCTGCCAGCCGCCCGGCTGGAAGGCGATGCGCGACAGGCTCGCCGTATTTTCGCGGGAGGGCCAGGTGATCGACTTCGCCTGGATCGGGCCATGATAATAAACCACCCGTTCACCCTCGATTTCCAGCATCACGGCGCTGGAGGCATTGGTGAGCGAAACGGGTTTGACATTGATCGAAACCGCCGGCGTCTCGCTGCCATTCGGGAAGAAGGCACGCGAAATCTTGTCGGCGTTTTCGAACTGGGCGATGGCGCTGCTTGGAATGCCGGCCGCGCCGAAGGTGCCTTTCCAGCTCCAGGGGGTTGTCGTCTTGTCGACGAAAGGCTCCATGCGCTGCTTGAAGAAGCTCTGGAAAACACCGGTCGGACCGAACAGACGCGTGAAATCCGCAATGGCGACATCGCGGGCGGAGGACCGGTCGAAAGGATAACGTCCGGTCACGATCGAAGAGCACAGCGAGGCCGAATCGGCAGCCCAGAGTTCGGCGATACGGCTGCGTGCGGATTTGACCGCAAGCGAGCCGACATCGGCCGCCACCCCCGCCACCCAGACGTCGAGCGGCGCCGGCAGCTGGCGTGCCTGCTGCAGCAGGTCCTGATTGGCCTTGGTCAGCTGGCTGTCCACATCGAATACCTTGGCGACCTCGTCGGAGGTGGTTGCAGAACGGGCGAGCTGTTCGTTCAGCATCTTGAAATTGGACAGCAGCTGCTCGGCGGGAGATCCCGCTGTCTTGCCGCCATTGGTTTCCGTGCCCGCTGCCGGGGCTGCTCCCTTGGCCGCCAGCATATCCCGCAACCGCGCATAGGGGTCCGCCGCATTCACGGTGGCGGCAACAACCGCCGCCGTTGCGTCGCTTTCGGCGGCGGAAGCGAGGCTCGTCGGATTTATTCCCACGCTCGGGCGCAGATCGGTCGCTTCGGCGATGGATTTTGCCGCTTCCACCAGAATGTTGCGCTCATTGGCAAGGGCGCGGGTTGTTTCCACCGCGTCGCCCAGGGTCTGGGAGGGCTTGACCCGCAGATCGGCCAGCGTATCGGCCCATCTTTTCTCGAAACGGTCGAAATAGATTTGCAGGGCGGCCTGCGCCACCTGTTCGACCGTCGCGCCGCGGATCGCGTCGTCGGAACCGCGCACCCATCCTTCCGAAAGCGCGATACGCGCCGCGTGGGCAATCTGCGGAATGACGACGCTGCGATATCCTTCCGCCGTGAAGAGGCCTTCTATGCCCTCCGCCATCGGCGCCTTGCTGCGGCGTTCGAAAGCGCGTTCTCCAAGCGGGCCGAAGGCCGTGGCGGGCGTCCATTCCATCAGCTCCTGCGCCTGCGGAAGGCCGGCGAGAATATCATAGGCGCGGGTGCCGATCGCCTGGTCGCGGATGGTTTCGCGGGCGGTGGCGATGAGGCGGGCATCAAGCTCGATCGGGGCAAGCACGCCATCCGCCAGCGCCCTTGCGTGCTGGTCCAGCGCCTCCCGGGCGGCCGCCCTTCCGTCGCCGGGATAAAGGGACGCGAACATCTGATGCGTCTGCATGGTCAGGAAATCCCGGTCCAATGCGCCCATGCCGCCAAGCATTCCATAGAGTTTCAGCGAATTGAACGTGCGGGTGACATCCTTTTCGTCCTTCAGCTGTTTCTGCAGCTGCACGATCATGCGCGGGAGCAGAAGGGCGTTGAGCGCGCGCTGATAGGCATCGCGTTGCCGCCCGGCGATCTTGTCTTCCTGATCGAGGCCGAAACTGACATTCCACACGCGCTCCCGGGCAAAGCCGGCATTGACGTCGCGCAGATTATCGAGTGCGGGAAGGATGCGCAGGAAATCGGCATCCGCGACGTCGCGCACGGGAATGCCCTGGACCAGCTGCTCATAGGCGCCAAGTTTGCGGTCGGCTTCCGCCAGCGCCTGGGTATTGGCGAAATAGGTGAAAATCCAGCCCGTGAAGACGACCGCAACCGCGACGGCGCAGGCCGTATAGGCAATGCGCCGGACAAGCAGCTGCCGCCCCGAAAGGCGCTTGTCGCGCATCACCAGCGCGGCTTCCGGGAAGATGACATCCTTGAACAGCCGCGCAAGGAAATAGCTCCGGCGTGCCCTCGGCGCGCTGACGGGCCGTTCCGTTTCCGGCTGCGTTCCCGAAGCCAGATAGACGCCGCGCAGAAGCGGTGCCTCGATCAGGGGGGAGCTTGCACAAAGTTCGCTCAGAGCTTCGTGAAGCCGGTCCTTCAGCCGTGCGAGTTCGGCCGGGAACCGGAAGATGCGTCCGCGTATCTCCGCATTCTGTTCCTGTTGCAGGCGTTCGATCAGCATCGCATCGACCCGCTGCTGCAGCAGTTCGAACTCTTCCGTCAGCCGTTGCGGCAGGTCCTTGGCGGAATAGCTCTCGTCCAGCTTGAAGGTCGTGCCCCAGACCTGCTGGCGATCGGTCTTGTTGAAACCGTCGAAGAATTCCACAAAGCCATGCAGGAGATCTGCTTTTGTCAGCACGATATAGACCGGCACGCGGGCGTGCAGATATTCATCCAGTTCCGAAAGGCGCTGACGGATGGAGCGCAGCTCCTGCCGCTGTTCCTCGGGATCGCGGGTGAGAAGATCGGGGATGGACAATGTCACCAATGCGCCGTTGATCGGCTGCGAACGGCGATATCGTCTCAGAAGGCCGAGGAAACCTTCCCACCCGGCTTTCGATGAGCCATCGAGATCATCCTGCGTGGTGTAACGCCCTGCCGTATCGATCAGTATCGCCTCGTCGGCGAACCACCAGTTGCAGTTGCGCGTGCCGCCGATACCTTTCACCGCGTTTTCGCCGAGCGCGTCGCCAAGCGGAAATTGCAGGCCGGAATTGGTCAGCGCCGTCGTCTTGCCGGAGCCCGGTGCGCCGAAGATCACATACCAGGGCAGATCGTATATATAACCGAACCGCTTTTTCGTGACGCGCCGCAACAGCGCCAAGGCTTCCTTCAGGCGTGTCTGGATTTCGCCGATCTCTGCCTGACGGTTGGCCAGGGCTTCGCGCTCGATGCTGTCGACGAGTTCCTTGTCCTGCTTGCGGCCGCGGTAAATCGTGACGATGATGTAGACCAGCCAGATGGCCAGAATAATGCCGATGGCGATGAGCCGGCCCTGTGTCGTTCCAAGCGGCTTGAAATCGCCGAGCGCGATCAGATAGCCGTAAAACCAGATGACGACGCAAAGCGCGATGACCCATAAAAGCGACAGGAAGCGGCGTCCGACGAGGGCCGCATAGCTCTCGACATAGGAACGGATCGTATAAAAATAACTCAAGGGATTCATGGCTTCGCGTCTCCCGGCTGCTGTCCCGAACTGTTTTCTATGGTCGGCGAGAGAATGCCGGCGTCGCTCAGTTTTTCATCGGGGTTGGTCAGGACCATGATTTCCGTTCTGCGGTTAATCTCGCGGCCTTCCTCCGTCTTGTTGTCGGCAATCGGGTCGCTGTCGGCGCGGCCTTCCGTCAGGATCGCTTCCGGGCCGGCGAATTGTGAAAGAATGTCTCCGACAGCCTTGGCGCGGGCTTCGGAAAGATGCCAGTTCGATGGGAATTCCACGGTTTTGATCGGCACGTTGTCGGTATAGCCGATGACGACCGCGCGGAATTTTTCCGCCGCGAGCGCACCGCCGATGCGCTGGATCAGATCGCGGAACTGCGGGCTGACCTCGGCGCTGCCGGTGGCGAAAAGGCCGGAATTGTTGATGCGCACACGCAGCCGCCCGTTGACATCCGCCAGCGTGACCAGCTTTTTTTCCACTTCAGGCTGAAGGAAGGCCATCAGTTTTTCAAGCCGGGACGGTTGCCGCGGCTCCACGATCTTCGGTGGTTCCACCACCCTCGGAATATCGACTTTCACCGGCGGCTGCGGCTGCGGCGGGCTCGCAATCAGCACGCTCGGCGTCTCGTTCGGAGGCAGGTGGGCAAGCCTCTCGAAGGTGACGTCGGATGCGTTGTTGAGCGACAGTGTGAAGAAAAGATAGCCCAGCGCGAAGGCGAGCGCCATCAGGGACAACAGCGTCCAGAGCGCCGCCATCGTCCGCAACGGCGTATGCCGGGCCTCGACGCCTTTCCAGTGCGGCGAGAGTTCTCGCTCAAAGGCGCCATATTGGCCGATCAGCGTCTTGTAGAGACTGTCGCGGATGCGCGAAAGCTCCAGCGCGCCTTTCGGTGAAACGCGGGTTCGTCCTTCAAAGGCCAGCGACAGGCACAGATAGATCAGCAGCAGCAGATCCTTGTTGGCCCCGGGCGACTGGTGGAAATGATCGAGAATGTCGAAAACCCGGTCGCCGCCGGTGACATCATTGTGGAAGGTGGACACAAGGCCGGAGCGTGCCCAGCCTGCGCGCACGCCCCAGGGCTTGCTGAGAACGACATCGTCCACCGTCGCGCAGACGACATAATGCGCCGCCCGCGCCCGCTCGGCGCTGATGCGGGCGGAGGCGAGATCGCGCTCATAGCGGGTGATCGCCTCCAGGCAGGCGCGACGCAGCTGGTCGGGGTCCGGCTGGGCGTCGCTGAAGCGCAACAGATGCGCGAGATTGAGCAGAGGCGCAGCCGATTGCACGAGCGTCGGCACGTCGTCGCCACCGAAACGGAAACCGGAAAGCAGCTGCTCGACCGGCAGGGCGGCCGTATCGCCTTTCGGCCGTGCGGCCGGCTCGTCGGTCTCGATGATGTCTTCGAGGATCGTCGCCATGTTGCGGGCGTTCTGGTTGCGGCGGCGGCTTTCCTCGGTGATTTCGACCACCGTCGGCAAATCCTGCCAGGAGGAGGGCTTTTCGTTGCTCATTCGCGTAACGCCCACATTTCCATCTCAAGTCCGGGAAATTCACCTGCCAGATGCAGGGCGATGGCGCCGGAGGTCTCGAGTTGCTTCCAAAGCGGTGATGTCGTGTCGATTTCGAAATAGACGGTGCCGGACCGATAGGGCAGTTGCCGCGGCAGAACGGGCAGGGAGCGCACGGGAATGCCGGGCAGTGCGACATTGACCAGTTCCGAAATCCGTTCCACCGGCCCGACCTTGATCTGTGCCGGCAGCCGGCGGCGAATATCCTCGGCGGCCATATCCGCACGTACGGCAAGCACGAAGCCGGCATCGCGCAGCAGGGTGCGGTCGTGGATGGTGCCGACACGCACGCCATGGCGGCGCTCCACCAGTTCGATGGCAACGGCCGCCTGTTCCAGAACCGCCGAGAGCGAGGTGCGCAGATCATCGAAAACCGCACCGAAGGTGGCTTTCAGATCATCATGCAGATAGGGCGGGAAACTGGTCGCCCGTTTTTTGTCGGTGGTGAAGGTGGCGAGTTCGCCGGCAAGCTGGATGCAGTCTTCGTAAAAACGGATGGGGTGAAAACGCGTGGCGTTGGCGCCGCGATGCGAAAGCAGCGGATCGGCGCGGTTGAGGATCTGCAGCAGGAAATAGTCGCCCACTTCCGCGGTTCCCCGGATCGTCGGGTCGCCGATGCGCTCGGCGATCGCCTGGGCGCGGTGGCGAACGATCCCCAGAAGCTCCGTCAACAATTCGTTGAGACGCGGTGCTGCGGCGCAGGTGAGGCTGGGCGGAATGAAATCCGGATCGAGGATGACCGCCCGGTCGGAGCGGACTTCGATCACCCGCGCAAGCCCGATAAGATCGTAGCCGGAAAGATCGTCGCCGGTCTTGAGGAATCTCAGGCTGAGACGGCCGACATCGATGGGCGCGATGAAATCCGTCTCGATATTGGTGTCGGAGACCTCATAGGTCGACGCGGTGAAGCGCACATTGTTGGTGTCGTTGCGACCCGATGCGGACATGTCCGCCTTGCCGGGCTGGCGGGCGGGCAAAGCGAGATAGATGATGGCGTCCTTGACGCTGTCGTCGAGATCGAGCGGCGGCGGCAGATCGGAATCCTCCGGCGCCTCGAAAGGGGTGCCGTCGGGAAGAACGCCGCGCAGGTTCGACAGGGCGAACTGCCCGATCGACAGCGCGCTGCGGTCCATGCCGATCTCGGCAATACCCCATGGATAGGGGGAAAGATTGCGCGTCGTGTTGCGCACGAGGCGCTCCGTCCAGCGGTCGGATTGCTGGAAATGCTGGACGCGAAGAAACATGCCTTCGCTCCAGGCAACACGGTTTTCATGTCTCATCGTGGTTGTTTACCCCCTTGTCATCGGTCGTCATCGCGTCAGGCTCTGCAAGGGGTGCGGCCTCACCGCGCGCTGCCCGTTGCAGAAACTGCCTGACCGGCAATTGACGGCCGTTTTCTTCAAATTGCTTTTTATAGGCGGACCAGTAGTCGGTCTTGGTGATCAGCGCCTGCCAGTCCCTGCGCTCGATCTTCGAGCGAATATCGTTTCCGGCATCGACCGAGGCTTCGAGAAGCCGCGGCTCGAGCTTCTGCGTGCATGTGTGAATGAGCGTTTCGAGCGCTGCGGTAAGGCGACGCTGCTGATGAATGAGGTTTTCCAGACGCTCGCTCGCCGCCGCCTGTGGCCCGGCGGCGGCATGATCGCCCTCGATATCGAGAACGGCCAGGCACTCGGCATTTTCCCTTTCAAGAGCAGTCAGAAGATCACCGATCTCTGCCTGCGCGCCGGATGTTTCCGCCGGCCATGTCTCTGCCGCGGCAGGGTCATCGTTTGCATCGGGAAACACGCTGTCGAAATCCTCGCCCTGGGATGGCGATGCCGGACGGGCGATCATGACCGGCGTGTTCAGCGCATCGGTGTGCTCGTGCCTGCTGCTTGCAACCGGCTCTTCGTCCCAATCTTCCGGGAGTACTGCACCCATGCCGCCGGCCTTGGGCGGAGCGCTCCAGCCGATCTCGACATTGCGCGAAATGGATTTGGTTTTCTGGCCAGCCGCCCCGCCGCCCTTTTCCATCCAGTCATCCTGCGGCAGCGTGCCGCCCAGCACGCCGCCGGCGGCGCGGCCGTTCGGGGCGATGTCGGCGAGGATGGCGGAAATGGTCAGCGGCTCGTCGCTCATCCGCAGGGACGCATCGGGATCGGAAAAGTCCAGTTCGGCGTCGCCGCTGATGGCGACGGCGAAAATCTGCCCGCCAATGTTGATTTGCGAGCCGTCCCGCAGGCGCGCGCTTTCCCCTTCGAGCAGCAGCCGGCCATCGACCAGCGTGCCGTTCGCGCTCTGGTCCATAATAGTAAAACCGTCAGCGTCGCGGCTGAGCGTGCAGTGCAATTTGGAAACGCGCCGCTCATTGTCGTCGATCTGCCAGTCACAATCCCGCGACCGGCCGATCACCCGGCGGCCGCGCTCGAAGCTCCATTGGCCGGGTTTTGCCGTTGCGATATTCTGTGTGTGCCTGAGCGCCAGTTTCATGTCATGCCCTCACGCAGAGATTGCCGAGCCTTCCCGCTCGGTCACGATGGCGTCGGTACTGTCTTTTTGTGCCGGCGCCACGCGCGCCCAGCTGTTCCAGCCGAGACGGGCGGGAGCATCGGGCTGGCCAAGCCGGCAGAAGGGAATATCCTCCTTTTTCAGGATCACCTGCACATCGAAATCGAGCGCGCTTCCGACGAAAAGCCGTGTCAGCGAAAATATCTCGGCAAGCCGTTTCGATCCGGGCGTCAGCGCCAGATAATCCGCATAGGCGACCGGACCGATGACGACCCGGAAGCCGCCGCTCATATCCTCCACGGCGCTTCCTGCCGTGGTATTCTTCCCCAGCCGCAGCCCGGATGCCTGCCCGAGCTGGCTCTGTTCGTGAAGCGGCAAGGGCACCCATCGCCTGCGGAACTGTTCGATGACGATCGGAAGCCCGGTAAATTCGCCGAGCACCGAGGTCAGGGCCGAGACGTTGCGGTTGCGATTAGCGAAAAGCCCGCTGAAGCGCAGCAACGTATCTTCGCTCACTCCGGCCTTCCGCGTCAGGCCCACCGTCCGAAACCCGGTGAGTGCAAGCAGCGTCTTGCGGAAAGCGGTGCCTTTCGCCTGATCGGACCAGCGCAATCCCCTGGCGAGGCGATATTTCTCCGAAGCGGAAACAAAGAGCTCGCTGAAGCGGGCGGCGAACAGATTGAAGAAGCCAGCCAGCGCACCGGAACGGTTGCGTTCTTCCCGCTGAAGAAGTTCGCCATAGGCCGGCGGCAGCGAACCAAGCGGGCCGACAATCGGCGCGAAGGCGGATTTCAGCTGCGACGCGCCGTGTTTGCGGCCGAACCCGCTGATCGCCAGCGCCGTGGGCTGCACGCCACCATGCGCGGAAATCGTCAGACCGTCATCCGAGACGTGCTGGGCAACCCGAAAGGCGGTGGCCGGATCGAAACGGCCGGGATCGGCGCTGAGAAGAGCGGCCTGCTGGTCTTTCAGTGTCGGCATTTGCTGTTCCATCCCGGTCTCCTAGAGCAAAGGCCGGTCCGCCGCGCGGGCTGGCCAGCGGGCAATCGGTTTGGAATGGCCGCGCATCGTCGCCGTCAGCCGGGTGAAACTGTTGATCGAGGTATAAAGGCCGAAGAAGTGGTTGAGCACACCGGCAAAAATGAAGGCGGCGGGGCGCGCGATGAGCGCCGGGTCGAATTCCACGGTGATGTCCGTTCCCGGCACCATCGCCGATCCGATCCGGGCATGGGAATTCTGCGCCTCGACATTGCTGATCGCTTCAACCAGCTGCCGGGTTTCCGGGCTGTCCCTGAAGGAATAGAGCGACAGAATATCTTTGAGGGGAGCGCCGCCATTGTCTGAAAGCGAAAGATGATTGAGCAGCAGATGCGAGATGAGCCGCCATTCGCGCGCCGAGCGTTCGTTGACGCGGATGGCCGCCGTCGGCGGCATCAGGGCATGGATCGACTTCACGGCCTCATTGCCGGCCGAAAGCTGGAGGAAGGGGTGTCCGCCGCCAAAGGGAAGCTGGTTCGGCAATTCGCGGTTGATGCAGAGCGTGTCGACGCTCGCCACCATGTCGAGTGGTCCGAGCGGTCCGCGTTTCTGGTCCACAAAGGCGATATCGGTATCGGAAGAGCCATCGTCGTCAAAGCGGCGCTGGATCTGCCAGAACACATTCGAGCCGTTGTTGCGCTGGGTGCGCCCGAAGAACGGTGACGTCTTTTCGGTCTGTCCGGAGCGGCTGGTCAGCTCGACATTTTCGACGGCGTAGATTTCACGGGTCCGCTGCCGCCTTGCATCCGGCAGAAGGCGATATTCCGTGCGCGTACCATCCAGGCTCAAGGGTTCGCAGTTCTGCTTGAAGAGGTTGATGACGGGGGAGGCGTTGAGCACGAAATCCTTGACGGAGACCATGCGTTCCAGCCGCGTGTCCGCCGCATCCAGATAGATATAAAGCTCACAGTCGCCGCCGCTCCACCTGTGCAGCCCGTCAATATCGAGAAAGAGAAACTTCTGCGGCAGCGCGAAGAATTCGGTAAGAAGCCGATATCCGTCAAAACTGTTTGCCGGATAGGGCAACATGGCCTGATCGCGCCCATAACCCGACGGCCTGAGATTGGCGGCGGGCAGAAAAACGGCGTCCTTGTCTTCGGAATGACGTGCCAGCGCCATGCCAACGCAATGGTTGGTCAAAAGCTCGTAAAGCGCCGTCGCCTGCTGCCAGGCGGAGGACAGGAAGATCTGGAGTTTCGTCAGCCCCATTTCCGGGAAGCTGCTGCCGCGCGGCGCCGTGCTGCGGAGCGAAAGCCGCAGGCAGCTCGCTGCGCCGGCGGAGGATGCCGAAAAAGGCGCATCGATCGGCTGGCCGGAAAGCGTCGCCGAGGCAATCTGCAGCGGCGCGATTTCCACCTCCTGCGTCGTGCGGAAACGGCAGCTCTCGCCGCCTACCGGTTCGGCGAGGATTTCGCTGTGGCGCGGCAGGCTCTGCACGGTTGCGAGCGCGGGACTCGGCGCAAACTGAACGACGCTCATCGAAGGGATCGGCGCAAGATAATGCGGGTAGAGCGTTTCGAGCAGGCTGTCCGACAGCTCGGGAAATTCGTCATCCAGCTTCTGCCGTACACGGGCGGCGGAATAGGCGAAGCTCTGGATCAGCCGCTCGACATGCGGATCGTCGGCGACATCGCCCGTCATCCGCAGCCTGCCGGCGATTTTCGGAAACGCCGCTGCGAAACGCGATGCGCGTTTTCTCAGCGCGAAAAGTTCGTCATTGTATTTTTCGAGAAAGCCGTCAGCCATTCGTCGCCTCCACCAGGAACCGCTGGGTGGACGGATCGATCCGGGATTCGAAGTTGATCGGCGGCATGCCTTCCTGGAGGCGGAAGCTTGCCTGTATGCGCATGCGCAGCGCCCGGTCGCCATCCGTGCGGTTCTTCAGAATCGTCACATGCACGTCGGCAAGACGGGTTTCGAACAGGGAAATCCGCCGTTCGATGCTGCGTGCCAGCCGCACCTTGGAGGCGTCCGTTACCAGATTGGCCGAAAGAATGCCGTCGACGCCGTAGCTGACCAGCGCATCGGACAGTTCCTTCAGCGCCGCCGGCGGGCCGGCGGGGTTGCGGCGGGTATTGAGCAATGCCTCCAGATCGCGGCGGATCACCTCGCGCATCTCGCGCGCCTGATCCTTCAGGCTGACGAGCGCGTCCGTTTCCGCATCCGGCGCGTCATCGAGCAGCCGGTCCAGAACGGAACGCGACAGCGTTCTCTGCCGCGTGCGATATTGCTCCAGCGGATCAACCACGCGCGATCTGCCTTTCATCGTCGGAGAGGGCGGAAAGGGTGCCGATTTCGTGGAACGGCACCACATCGTCGCCGATCAGCAGGCAGCGCTGGCCTTGCCCGGTCGCCAGCGGCTGGCCCTCATCGCTCCAGCGCGTTTCCCGGCCAAGGAGAAGGCCGACATCCTCCTCCGCGCCGTGATAGATCGCCGGAAGCAGCACGGATGCGACCGCGCCGTCGCGCAGCGTCAGTTCGGCCCCGCGGAACGCAAGGTCACGCGGGCGGCTCATGGGATCGATCTTCAGGCTCTCGATGCGGCCATAGTCGATCCACAGGTAGCGCCCCCCATTGGTCAATACTTCCAGCGCATGGGGAATGCGGTCGTCCAGATCGCGAATGTCGCCGGCGGTCGCGCCATCATGGCCGATCGGCACATTGCCGCGCTTTTCGTCGAGTTCATTCAATGCGTTCCTGGCACTGTCGGCGTCACCGGCGCGTGCGGCAATATTCGCCCGGATGGCCAGCTGGTCGAGTTCGGACGGGCCGCCGGGAAAATCCGGCACCGCGCCGTTTTCGAACCACGCATTGCGCGCGGCCATGGCGCGCAGCTGATGACGAAAGAGGGAGAAGCCGACACTGTCCTGCGGCGAGAATGTTGCGGCGAGATTGCATTGCGCATCGGCCTTCTCATAGTCGCCGGCAAGCACAAGCAGGTCGATATAGAAATGCCGGCCGTCCTTGTCGGTGGGCTTGATTTTGACGTGTTCGCGCGCCAGCCCGATCGCCTCCTGCAGCCGGTCGTCGTCGAGAAGGCGGGAAATATCGTCGCGCAGCGTCATGCGGGTATCCTTTGCGGCTCGGCCGGAGACCGGGATGCGGCGGCGGGCTGCATCATGGTTTCGGCGATGAGGTGGAAGCTCGTGGAGACGTCATCGAGCTGGAAATGCGGCTGAAGGCGCACGGTGCAGGAGAATGTTCCGGGCTTGCCGGGCACCTCGAAGACATTGATCCCGGCAGAACGCAGCGGGTAGCGCGTGCGTAGCGCGGCTTCCGCATCGTCGTTGCCGAGCGTGTAGGAGGAAAGCCAGCTTTCCAGCTTGCGCTCGATGGTGGTGGCATCGCTGAGCTGGCCGATGTCGTCGCGCATGATGACCTTGAGGTAATGCGAGAACCGGGAGGCGCACAGCACATATTGCAGCATGGCCGCAAGGCGGGCGTTCTGTCTCGCTGCCTCGCTGGAATAATGGCCAGGGGCATGCAGGGACTGGTTGGCATTGAAGATCGCCATGCCGGAAAGATAGGTGGTGGAGACGGGCACGATGCCGAGATCGGAAAATTGCTGTTCCTGCCCGGTCGTCAGTTGCACCTCGACGGGCGGCTGGGCGGACAGGCCATTGCTTTCGATGCCGAGATCGAGCGGCGGCAATTGCCGGGACGAGAGCATGCCGCCATCCACGGCGTCCTGCGTCACGCCGCGCAAATCCGCAAACCAGCCGGAATCGACGAAATTGCGCACCACCACGGTCGCAAAGGCAAAGGCGGCGTTGCCCCACAGCAGTGTCTCGCCGCTTTCCGCCACGTGTTCGCGGAATGGAAATCCGTCATCCCGTTCCCGTGCATAGGGCCTGTAGGGAGAGCGCAGCAACACGCGCGGTGCGACAAGGCCAACGAAGCGGGAATCGTCGCGTGTGCGAAGCGCATTCCAGCGCAGCCGCGATTTATCCTGCTTCAGCGAGGAAAAGTCGTGAACCCGGCTGAGTTCGGCAAAATCCTGCAGGCCGACGGCGGAAGGGGCCGCCGCCGCCACAAAGGGGCAGAAGGCGGCCGCTGCCACCATGCCGATCTGCGACAGCGTGGTGATGGAATCGGCGCCCTCGACATCGTCGGGGGAAAAGGCGTAGTCGCCAATCATGAGGCCGACCGGTTCGCCGCCCGGCATGCCGAATTCGCGGTTATAGACGACCTCGAAAAGATGGCTCTGGTCGAAGTCGGTGGCGCGCTCCGTATTGCGGGCAAGGTCGCGCCAGCTGGCGTTCAGCAGCTTCACCTTGACGTCGGTGCTGCGGCCCGCCTCGCGCACGACCATGGCAAGCCCGCGCCATCTCGCCTCCATCGCCTGAAAATCGGGATGGTGGAGAATGGCGTTCACCTGGCCGGTCAGCGCATCGTCGATGAGAGCGATGAGCTGGTCGGCGAATAGACGGGCGTCCGGCAAGGACTGATGCGCCATGAGCGGGCTCCGGGTGACGAACGGGGCCGGGGTGGCGGACCACCCCGGTCCGGGCTCAGTTCTTGGACGGGATACGGGCGACCATACGCAGCGAGGTCGTCAGTTCTTCCATCTGCAACCAGGGCCGCATCCATGCGACCGCATTGTAGGCGCCGGGTTTGCCCGGCACTTCCTGCACGGTCACCTTGGCGTCGCGCAGCGGATATTTCGCGCGGCTTTCCTCGCCGGCCTCGTCATTGGCGTTGACGTAGTTGGCGATCCAGCGATTGAGCCAGACCTCGCAATCGGACGCCTCCATGAAGGAGCCGATCTTGTCGCGGCCCATGACCTTGAGATAATGCGCGAAGCGCGACGTGGCCATGATGTAGGGCAGACGGGCCGAAACGGCGGCGTTGGCCGTTGCTTCCGGCTTGTCGTAAAGCTTCGGCTTGTGCGCGGTCTGGGCGCCGAAGAACACCGCATAATCCGTGTTCTTGTAGTGGCAGAGCGGCAGGAAGCCGAGCTTGCCGAGTTCGGCATCGCGGCGGTCGGTGATGCCCACTTCCGTCGGGCATTTCAGGTCGAGGTCGCCGTCATCGCTGGAGAAGACGTGCATTGGCAGATTTTCCACCCGGCCGCCGTTTTCCGCGCCACGGATGGCCGTGCACCAGCCGCTCTTCGCAAAAGCGTCTGTCAGCTTGGTGCCCATGACGTAGGCGGCGTTCATCCAGCAATATTCGTCATGCTGCAGATCGCCGTTGACCGCACCCTTGGTTTCGTCATAGGCGAAATCGTCGATGGGGTTGGTTTTCGGGCCATAGGGCATGCGCGCCAGAACGCGCGGCAGAGCGAGCGTCACGAACCGGGAATCGTCGCTTTCGCGGAAGCTGCGCCACTTGGCATATTCGACCGTGTCGAAGATCTTTTCCAGATCGCGCGGACGGGCGAGATCGCGATAGTCCTCGAAACCGAACATGCGCGGGCTGGCCGCGGAAATGAAGGGTGCGAAGGCGGCCGCGGCGATCGACGAGACGCCCTGAAGCAACTGCACGTCATCGAAGGAATTGTCGAATTCGTAATCGCCGATGATGGCGCCAAGCGGTTCGCCGCCGGGGGTGCCGAATTCGTCTTCGTAGATCGCCTTGAAAAGCCGCGACTGATCGAATTCGACGGCCTTTTCCAGATCCCTTGCGAGTTCCCGTTTGCCGGCGTTCATGACGCGGATCTTGAGATTGACGCTCGTCTCGGAATTCTTGACGAGGTAGTTCAGCCCGCGCCAGGTGCCCTCCAGCTTGGCGAATTCCGGCGCCTGCATGATGGCGGCAAGCTGCTCGGAAATCGTCCGGTCCAGCTCGGCGATCGCGTGATTGAGGGTGACGGTGAGGTTGCGGTCATATTTGACCGTTCCCTTCAGGGCCTGATCGGTCAGCGTGCGCAGCAGATTTTGCGCGCGGTCCGGTTCGGTCTGGCGGGTTGCGGCAACCACCTTGGACAAGAGTCCCTGGTCTTCGGCGGTCGTTGCCTGTGCTTCGTTTTTCAGCAGGCTTTCAGCGCTCATGTTTCAGTCCTTCCACATGCGGCTTTAAGATGCCGCTTGAACAGGTGAAGCCCCCTTGGCGGGGGCCGTTCGGGGAGGTTTTCCTCCGCACAGGCGATTATTCGCTTGCGCCGTTCTTTTCCTTCAGTTCGGAAACGAGCGTCGCGAGGTCCGTCTTGTTCTGGAGGATATCTTCGAGCATCCGCTCCAGATCTTCCGAACGGTCGGCCTTGGAGAGCAGGTCGCGCAGCTCGTTGCGGGCGTCCAGAAGCGCCTTGAGCGCCGGAACCTGCTGCACGACGGCGCCGGGTTCGAAATCGTCCATGCTCTCGAACTTCAGGTTGACCTGCAGGTCCGTCCCGTCTTTCTGAAGCGTATTGGCAACGGAAATATTAAGGCCCGGCGTCATGCGGCGCATCACTTCGTCGAAATTGTCGCGGTCGATCTGAACGAATTTGCGCTCGCCGAACGGCTTCAGGGGCTGGGTGGGATTGCCGGAGAAATCACCCAATACGCCAACGACGAAAGGCAGTTCCTTGACCACCATCGCGCCTTCTGTCTCGACTTCGTATTTGATGTGGACGCGGGGCTTGCGAACCCGCTCCAGCTTTTCATGTACACTTGCCATTTCAACCTCCTTGATGCCCCTTGGCATAGATGACTGTTATGGGGCGTCGTCTCGCCCCGCGTTTGTTATTTTCCGTTGTTTTCTCCACCGGGTTTGATGCCGGCGGCCGTCAGAACGGCGTTGCGGGCCTGCGCTTCGGGCAGAAGCTCCGCCAGCAGTTCCGAGAAATCCATGCGCCCCCTGCGAACCAGCGTTTCGATGGAGAGCGAGATCGGTGAATGCGGCTCGGTACGGCGAAAATAACGCGCAACCGAAAGAAGAGTTTCAAATGCCTCGTCGCGCGAGGATATGCCTTCCGGTGAGACCATGGCGGTGCGTGGGGGCTGGCCGCCGTCATCCGTGCCCGTAACGGCGGCCGGCGCCTGTTCGACCGATGCCGGTTCCTGGTCCCGCCCGCCCAGCGTGCGAATGGCGGCAGCCGCCTCGATAAGCGTGTTGCGTATGTTGGAACTTGCCGGAGCGGACTGGCCGCAGCGCTCGGTCAGAACGGCCATGATGGCGTCGAACGAGGAGAGACAGGCATTCACTTCCGTCAGATGGGAAGACATGGCGGCGACACCCGCTTCGGAGGCTGCGCGATAAAGCTCTTCGCGGCGTTTGCCCTCGTTCGGCCGCTGCGCCAGCTGGAAATCCCACAGGCTGTGCTCCGCGAATTTTCCTCCCGGGATCAGGGCCGCCAGCCGCAGCGGCTGAACAAGTGTGCCTTCGCTGCCAATGCCGTTCAGTCCCGCAAAAGGTGCAAATTTTTCTTCGTCATTATCATCGCTGATCGAGCGCAATGAGTCCCAGTGGTTGCAAAAAAGATCGAGGCAAAGCTCGTAGATTTCCCGTAGTCCGTGAAATCCCCGCAGCCTGAGGCTTGCTTCCGCGAGCCATGCCAATATTTCGATATCCTTGCTTTCGGAATATATAATCTGCAATCCAAGATTGCTGACACTGTCCCAGCTACTGGAGATCTTCAAGTTATCCTGGGGGGATGCAGCGCGCTCTTCTGTACGGGCCTGGTTTCTTTCATCCTTAATTCTATAGTATATTTCACGCGTTCTTGCATCGTTGCGGATATTATCTCCGCAATCCCCGAAAAATTCTATATCTCTTTTAACATGCGGCGCGTTCAAGAGCAGTCTATCTCCAGAAAATAGTAATGGATTTTTTGTAGTTACTTCCCTTACGTAAGGCTATTCCTCAGACAGACTTATTCTAAATGTGTCTAAATTGTGGCGTCTATTGCCTAATCTCACCTGACAAAAAATAAACTACGGGGTGGACAACTCGGTTTCATCATCATAGTTATTCCACGTCACGTTGTGGAATGAACCCGGGCAGGAGGCTCATTTGCATGTCGCATATCGATCTCAATCGCCTCGTTGAAGCGCTTGAGCCTGACCTGCGCGTTGCGCTGGAAGCTGCGGCTTCCATTGCGGTGCGCATGGGTCACAGGTACGTGGATATCCCGCACTGGCTGCTGGCGGTTGTAGATGCCGGTATCTATGCGGAAACATTCGAGGAATTAAAAATTCCACTTCCGGTGTTGCAGGCTGAAATCGGCCGCAGCCTTGGAGAGGCCATTATCGGAGACGGCGAGGCGCTGTCGCTCTCCCAGAACGTCCTGACGGCGGGCCGCGAGGCATGGGTTCTCGCTTCGCTGGAGGCCGGACGCAACCGTGTGACGCTGTGCGATCTTTTGCTGGCGATGGATGAAGAAACCTCGCTTCGCTCCTTCGTCCGCTCGGCATTCCCCTCGCTGAAGGCGATGGATAGGGCGGCGCTCGAGCGGCTGCGCGGTACGGTTGAAGACGGCGCCGACGCGGATGTTTCTTCCGCGCCGGCAAGTTCGGCACCCGCCGCCGGCCAGAACGATTTTCTGCGCCTTTACACCCAGGATATGACCGCCGATGCCCGCAACGGCAAGGTCGACCCGGTGATCGGCCGCGATGACGAACTGCGCCAACTTGTCGATATTCTGACACGCCGCCGCCAGAACAATCCCATTCTTGTGGGGGAGGCGGGTGTCGGCAAGACGGCTGTCGCGGAAGCGCTGGCGCTGGAGATCGTCTCCGGAAACGTTCCGGAAAAACTGCGCAACGTGCGCCTGCTGAACCTCGATATTTCACTGCTTCAGGCCGGCGCCGGCGTGAAGGGCGAGTTCGAACGCCGTCTTCACGGGGTGATCGATGCGGTGAAGCGTTCTGCCGAACCGATCATCCTGTTCATCGACGAAGCCCATGGTCTCGTTGGTGCGGGTGGCGCCGCGGGCCAGGGCGATGCGGCCAATATTCTCAAGCCCGCACTCGCAAGAGGCGAGGTGCGGACCGTCGCGGCAACGACGTGGAGCGAATACAAGAAATATTTCGAAAAGGACGCGGCCTTGACGCGTCGTTTCCAGCCCGTGCACGTGCGCGAGCCCGACGAGGCGACCGCCATACGCATGCTGCGCGGCGTGGCTGACACCTTCGTCAGACATCACAACGTCACCGTTCGTGACGAGGCGATCGTGGCGGCGGTGCAACTGTCCGCGCGTTACATGCCGGCAAGGCAATTGCCGGACAAGGCCGTCAGCCTGCTCGACACGGCCGCCGCCGCCGTGTCGCTGGCGCGGCAGACGCTGCCGGAACGGCTGCGCGCCATGGAAAGCGAACGCCGCCTTCTGTCCGACGAGCTGGACTGGCTTCTGCGTGAGCCGCAGGATGAGGACATGCAAAACCGCATCCAGTCGATCCGCGACGAGCTTGAGAAGCTCGTAAGCGGGATCGATGAGCTGCGTGGCCGTTACGATGCGGAAATGGCCGAACTGGCGGCGCTGAGCCAGGAGCAGTCGGAAACCGGCGCATCCAACGTCTCGCGCCTGCGGCCCGCCGGTGAGGCGCAGCCGGCAAATATCGAAAGGCTTGTGCCGACGGTGGTGGACCGGGATGCGATTGCATCAGTCGTTTCGCGTTGGACCGGTATTCCGCTTGGCAAACTCCTCGCCGACCAGATCGAGAGCGCGCGCACGCTGGACGATCGCATGCGTCAGCGTGTTGTCGGGCAGGATGCGGCAATTGCCCGGATCGCCGATGCCATGCGCACCGCAAGGGCCGGACTGTCCGATCCGCGCCGCCCGCCCGCCGTATTTTTCCTCGTCGGCATGTCCGGGACGGGGAAGACCGAGACAGCGCTGTCGCTGGCGGATCTGCTTTATGGCGGCAACAGCCACCTGACGACGATCAACATGTCGGAGTTCAAGGAGGAGCATAAGGTTTCGCTGCTTCTCGGTTCGCCACCGGGCTATGTTGGCTTCGGCGAAGGCGGTGTGTTGACGGAAGCGGTGCGTCGCAGACCGTTCGGCGTTCTCCTGCTCGATGAAATCGACAAGGCGCATCCGGGCGTTCAGGATATTTTCTACCAGGTGTTCGACAAGGGCGTGCTGCGCGATGGCGAAGGCCGCGATGTCGATTTCAAGAACACTACGATCTTCATGACGGCCAATACCGGATCGGAACTGCTTTCGGCGCTTTCGGCCGATCCCGATACGATGCCGGAAGGCGAGGCGCTGGAAGCGCTTCTGATGCCGGAGCTGACGAAACAGTTCAAGCCCGCTTTTCTCGGGCGCACGATCATCCTGCCCTTCATGCCGCTGGGCACGCAGGAGCTTTCAAGGATCGTGGATATGCAGATCGGCAAGATCAGGGAACGGGTTCTCGCAACATACGGCGCCGACCTGAGCTTGTCCGATGCCGCGCGCGACGCATTGGTGTCGCGTGCCGGTGCAAGTGACATTGGCGCTCGCGCCATCGAGATCATGATCGGCAAGGACCTGCTCCCGCCTCTTTCCAGCTTTTTCCTCGAAAAGGTTATCGCGGGAGAACGCGTGGGCAAGATCGTTGTCGATTTTGATGAAAACAGGTTCGGCATTCGTGCCGGAGCGGCTGGGGAAACGGATGAATTCGCCCTAACCGAAGAGGTTGGGGTGGATAAAGTTGCCGCGTCGGAAGGGGCTACCCGACGCATGCGGCATTAAACGAAGGGTAACGCGGCCTCGAAGCAAGAGGTCATTTCAGCTACAGGAGCTTACAGCATGCCAATTTATCTGCAGATCGACGGTATCCAGGGCGACGCCACGCATGAAGAACACCGCAAGTGGATGGACATCGAAGCCATTCACTGGAACGTGGCCCGTAACATGAACACGTCTGCTGGTTCTGCTGCAAACCGCGAAGCATCCGAACCGACCATTTCGGAAGTCATTCTGACCAAGGTGAGCGATTCTTCTTCCACCAAGCTTTTCCAGGAAGCTTGCGCAGGCCGTACCGGCAAGCTTGCGACGATCCATCTGGTGACGACCGGCAACCCCGGCAACACCTATATCGAGTATCTGCTGACGAACACGCTTATCGCCAGCTACTCGGTTGATTCCAGCGGCGACCGTCCGGTGGAAACCATCAAGCTTAACTTCACCAAACTGGAAGTGAAGTACACGCCGTTCGACGACAACAACTCGCCGCAGTCTCCGATGATCGCCTCCTACGATCTGGCGACGACCAAGGCCGCTTGATCGTAACGTCACCCGGTGCCGGCCTCGGCCGGCACCGGAACGTCTTCATTGCAGTTTTGCAGCTCACGTCGTGATGTTTCTCATCCACGTTGGACGAGGCGGGTTTATCATGCGCTCCCTATATGTGTTTTTTGTCTCCGTGCCGTTTGTTGTGGCGCTGTCCGGTGCCTCTTCGGCCGGTGCGCAAGAGCGGACATGGATATTTTCCGGGGCCGAACTCAAGCAGGCCATCGAGGGAAAGCTCGCGCCGGAAGTGTCTGATCCGGAAATGCGGCGACTGGTCTCCGTTGCGAAATCCAGCGCCTATATTGCCGGTGTGGCGGATCTGACCAGCGGAGCGGACTGGTGTGGTGCGGGTGCCGTTCCACCCCATGAACTCACCGACCGGATCTACACCTATCTCGGTGATCTTCCCGTGGAAAAACTGGATGAACGGGCAGCCAATCTCGTGCGGGAGGCGCTTAAGGTCTCCTTTCCCTGTGAGCCGAAAAGTAACTAGTGGGACAAGCCATGCGTGTTAACTTTGACACTCTTTATGCCAATTATCCGAGCAGCGAGCCGTCGCATTCCAACTATATCAGCCAGCGTGACCTGTTCACCGAAATCGGCTGGGAAGATTTCATCGGCAATCCGAACTATCACAATACCTGCGCGATCCGCGTCAGTATCGCCTTCGTGAAATCGGGCATCAACATCGTGCCCGCTTCGCATCGCATCCAGAAAGGACCTCATGCCGGAAAGGGCATCGAGGTGAACATGCGCCGTCTCGCCGGTCTCCTGACAAGGACGAGCTATCTCGGCGAGCATGAGCCTTTCACGCCGGCGACGGCCCGTACCGGGATTGGCGCGCGCAACGGCGTCGTGGCGTTCAACAACATTCCGGGTTACAGCGGCGGCGGTCACATCGATCTCGTGCGCGGCGGCGCGGAAGCTGCCCAATGCGCCTCGGCCTGCTACTATAATTCAGAAACGATCTGGTTCTGGCCCCTGCAGTCCAGCCGCGGATCCTGATTCAGGAGCATGCCATGACCGACCAGCCCGCATCCTCGGACTTTCTCCAGGCGAGCCGTGTTCTTAAACTGTCCTCTCCGCTTGGCGAGGACGTGCTTCTGCCGGAGCGTCTTTTGGTCGAGGAGGGCGTATCGCAGCTCTTCGACCTTCGCCTGACGCTGCGGGCGAAGAAGGAAGCTGTCAAACCCGAGGAGCTGATCGGCCGGCTGGTGGATGTGTCGGTCGAGGTAAGCCAGGGCGACGGGGAAGAGGGCAGCGGTCTGCGCCGCCCCTTCAACGGCCTGGTGACGGAACTGCATGAAGGCCCGCCTATCACCCGCGGGCTGCGCTCCTATGCGCTGACGATCCGCCCGCAGATGTGGCTTCTGTCGCGGCGGTCCGATTGCCGCATTTGGATGGATAAGACGGCGGTCGAGATCGTCGAGACGCTGTTTTCCGAACATGGCATTCCCGCCCCCGATACGTCCGGCATCATCTCACCGCCGCCGGCACAGCATTACAGCGTGCAATGGAATGAAGATGACCTTTCCTATCTTCTGCGCCGTTTCGAGGAGGACGGGCTGTTCTTCTGGTTCAGCCATGAGGACGGTTCCCACAAGCTGCATGTTGCCGACAGCGCCAGCGGCTGGCTTTCGCCGTCGGCTTCGGCGCAGGGCGAGGGCCGGGTGCGCCTGGCGCAGGGATCTTCGGACCGCAACCACATCAATGACTGGGCGCGGCGTTTTTCCTATGTGCCCGGCCAGCGGGCGGGTGCGGACTGGAACTTCGAGACGCCTGGCATGGTGCCGGGCACGATGACGCCGTCGCTGGTGCAGATGCCGGATGCGACGAAGCGCGAGCTTTACGAATATCCGGCCCGGATCAGCACGGTGGAAGAGGCCGAGCGGGCGCAGAAGCTGCGCACGCAATCGATCGAGGCGGATCATGACCGTGTGTTCGGTTCGTCCACCTCGCGGATTCTGGAGGCGGGCCGACGGTTCACGCCCTACGAGGTTGCGCATCCCGATCATGCCTATGAGGAGCATGTGATCATCCGTGCAAGCCACAGCATCGTCGACCGCTCCTATGAGACCAATGGCGACGAGCCGGAATATCGCAACAGCTTCGAGGCGATCCCGGCGCGCGTGCCGCTGACGCCGCACCGGTCGACGAAGCGGCCGCGCATCGAAGGGACGCAGGTGGCGATCGTCGCCGGACCGGAAGGCGAGGAGATCCATCCCGACCAATATGGCCGCATCAAGCTGTGGTTCCCGTGGGATCGCAAGGCGAAGAAGGATGGCACGGACACGTGCTGGGTGCGGGTGGCGCAGAACTGGGCGGGCTCCAGCTGGGGCGGCCAGATCATTCCGCGCATCGGCATGGAGGTGATGGTCGCCTATGTCGACGGCGATCCGGACCGGCCGCTGGTGACGGGGGTGGTGCCGAATGCGCGCCAGACCGTGCCGTATGACCTGCCGGCGAATAAGACGAAGAGCACGTTCAGGACCAATACCCACAAGGGAAAGGGTTTCAACGAATTAAGCTTCGAAGATGATGCCGGTCGTGAGGAAATGTACTTTCACGCGCAGAAAGACATGACTTTTAAGATAAGGAACCACAAAACAGAGCGTGTTGATAATAATAACGTAGTTTCTGTGGGTGGTGCTTCCCTCCGCGAAGTACAAATGTCAGACGTTCTGAACGTAGGGCAGAACATGAGTGTCAATGTCGGAACCGGTCCTGCCGGCGACATCATACGCGGACTTATGACCAGACATGCATCCGGAATTCGTGGAGCTGGGTATTTTCTGGAAGCCATGTTTTCGACGATGACGGGAAGCGGCAACTACATGGTCAATGCTGGCGCGGCCCTGATGTTCAATTCGGTTGCCGGATCGTTTCATACGACTGGAGGATCCAGCGTGATTACAACGGGTTCCGATCTTATCCAGAATGTCGGAGGCAGTGTACGCGTCTCTTCGGGACAAAACTTTGATGAAATTGTTCACGGCACAAAAATGGTGGAAGCTTTCGAGGCTATCCACATGCGTTGCGGGAAATCCGAAATTTCCATGACCGCAGATGGAACGATAAAAATTAAAGGTCTGAAACTTCTTGTCGAAGAGGATGAGAACATAAAGATGACGTCAGCAAAAATTGAGCTGAACTAAGCATGGTCGGCGCTTTTTTAAGAACCGTATTGTTAGCGGGCGCTCTGGCGTCATCTGTCGCGACATCTGCGGCGGCGGCGAATATTGAGGTAAAAAAGTCAATGAAAACACATATTACAATAATCGTCGATCAACCTCTTCTTGAAGGTGGCGGGACAGTTCTTGTCGTGCCTCAAAAGGTCTCACAGGACATCTGGGATAAGCTGCCTAATCGACCCGAAAAATCCATGATTCATGACAATCCGAAGTCTAGGGAGATCAGGGATGAGGATAAATTGCTTGAAGTGAGGGTATCCGGCAAGGTTTCCGTGGTTGAATTCGACTATCCGGCCGATGGAACTTATGGATTTAACTTCGTTTCCGGCGATAAAAATTCCCGGCCGTCTGCCCTGCGCACGAAGCGGATTTTGGTGGGAAGCGGATATTACACCGATCAGAAAACAGGAAAACGCGTGGACTGGGACGAAGTTTCCACGATCCACATCTATGGAACCGACGTTGATGAGAGCTTCAGCCGGTCGGTCAGAATATCATCTAACGAAATAATGAATATAGATCCTGACAAAATCTCCGGTGATGGGTTTGTCGTATATCGACTTAGCGATGATCAAGTAGACCGGGCCGTGATCAAAGAGCCCAAATAGGAGCAGCTATGTCTATTTTGACATTATATACGCGCTCGTTTCACCCCAGAGCAGATTTCCGTACTGGCGGCTTATTTTTCCATGGCGACAATAGGGGTTTTAGCGGCTCACCATCGGCTACGGCGCGGATTTTTCATATCATCAAGATTAATTTGAAAGCCGCCAGATTTGAAGCGGTGATTTGTGATTCTGATCCGAGTTCCAACCCGCTTCTGACGAAAGAGACCGGGCTGGATTTTAGCAATGACTACTCTCAACCTGAAAAAAAACCTCGGCACGCTGAAGATCCCAAGAACATAACGCCTTATCGGGAAGACGGAAATCAGAACGTCAATCTTCGTGTTCAATATGCCGGCAAGAACTTTGCTTTTCCATTTGCAGATGGTGTGGAAGAGCTTGAAAACTGGGGTTTACCGAAGGATACGCCACATCGCGTCCTTGGCGGCGAAGTCTCTGATGGAAGCAATTATTCGGGGCCAAGCAGTTTTGTACCCTTCGAGTTAAGAAGTCCGATAACGTTCAACGATGGCATCGACGTCCGCAGTCCGATCGCACGCACGGATGAAAGATGGAGCGGCGCCGTCCCCGATCTGGACGTGGTAAATAATGTCTCCATTCGAATAAACCGGGATACAAAAAAAGCCGATATCACATGCGTTATTACGGGGGATGGGTTTCCCAATTGCGAGAGCTTTATTCTCGATGGAGCAAACCAGCTGGTTTTCTTGGCTAGCCATGTAAGAACTGGCACGCCGATAACGCAGCTCCCTGGAAATAGACAAATCCCGATGAGCAACACCGCATTTGTCTCGGATTGGCAGCCCGGCGATGTTGCGGGCCAGAATGTAAGCGTCACGTTATGTCTTGATTTTACTGGAGCCGGCGCTTCGTCGGAGATCACCAAGGGAAACATGAGCCGAGAGGCCTGGAATAATGCTCATGTTAAACGCAACCCACATGGTGCTTACAGCCAGCGTGTAAGAGACCATATGCCCTTGCCGCAAAATCAATGGGTTGATGACGCGATTAACAATAATCCGGAGATCGTGGACGGTGTTCGCCGCGCTCGCAGCGAAGTGATCGATGCCTTTGATCGGGTCCGGCAATGGTGGGGATCCGAGGAATAACCCATGCCCAAAGCTCATCGCCGCGCCGATATCGGCTCCGCCCATTCCTGCCATTTTCCGCCCACGCCGGCCACGGGCGGTAGTGACAATGTCTATGTGAACGGTCGACCCTTGATGCGTGTCGGGGATGCTTACCTGCCGCATGGCTGCCCGTCTTGCCCGAAGCCGTCGCATCCGCGGTCTCTGGCAGCAGGATCATCCACCGTCTTCATCAACGGCAAGCCAGCGGGCCGGATTGGAGATGCGATCGACTGCGGCGGCAATGCGCAGACCGGTTCGTCCAATGTCTATATCGGCGACAGGGAGGCGGATGGCGACAGTGACGGCACCTCGTGCCAGGCCAATATGGCCGGCCGGTCCATTCCGACGGTTCGAGGATAGGGATGCAAGATCAGCATGATGGCAAGGCGGGCCTGTCTGCAGTCAGTCAGGCTTATCTGACCCGCCTCTCGGAGATTGCGGACAGCTGTGACAAGCGGATTTATGCCGTGCTGGACGGAGCCCTTTTCGGCGGCCTTACCGCGCATCTTTCGAAGGCGGGCCTCAGCCATCGGCCGCTCTACCGGCACGTGGCATCCGATGCCGCCGTGATGCTGGGTGGGCCGTGGCTGGTTTCTCTCAGTCTCTCGCCTCCGGCCCCGTCTGTGCCGGATGATCCAGGCGAAACGCCGGAACCGAACGACGAGGAATTGCAGGCGCTGGCGGCCAAATTGTCCGACGCCATGGCGGATGCGGTCGCCAGGGGTGACGAGAGCGGCGGCGGCATGCTGCCGGCCGATGAAATCGATCTTCCGAGGCGGGTCAGGACCAGGGTTGAGGCCCTGCTCAAGCTTGTCGCAGACAAGCCGGCCGTGGTGTTCTGGGTCGGCGATCGATCCTTGTCGGAGGAAAAAATCCACAGGCATCTTCGTGGCATCAACCGCATATGGTTGCCGGTGGAACGGGATGCGCTTGCGGGATCGGGCGTTTCGCTGCCTGTGGAGGAGGGAACGCTGGCGTTGGCGGCCGGGGATGTGCAGGAAGAGGCATTGGCTGCCGCTGATGGCGCCGGGAGGCGGGACCGCAGCGAACTTGTCGTTTTTCGCCATGCCGATCCGAATGTCATCATGCAGGTTTTTCCGGTGCTTTCGCCGGAACAGGTCGTCCGCCTGATGGGGCCGGCGGACGAAATCTACTTCGCACCGAGCAAGGATTGGGGCGGGAACGTCAAGCGCGGGCGTCGTCCGGCAGGTGTGGCGGCGCAGGGCGGCATGTTGCGCCTGACCCCGGAAAACATCGAGGCGATCAGCGCGACCCGCATGCTTGCCGCCCGCCGCAGGAGAGTAGCAGCCTTTCGGCGTTCCGCGCCGCATCTGCTGCAGAACATGGACGAGGGCGAAGCGCTCTTGTTCATGGAACGATATGAGGCGCAGGCACGTGCCCAGGGGCTGAAAACCGAGCGTGGTTTCTTCCAGTGGACCTATCTTATGAGCGCAAGCAACGGCGGCTTCATCGAGTCGCCGCATATCCGCGACAATCTCAAAGGCGGCAATCCTGACGCTCGGCTGGATGACATGATGCGGCTTATGGCGAATGCGGCGAAAGAACGGGGGCTTGCATGAGCGCTGTCGCCGCCGCCGGAGGAGAAGCTTTGCTCGGCCGTGCGGCCGCAGGCGTCGCAACCAGGCTCGGTGCGCGCGCCGCCCTTGGCTTTCTCGGGCCGGTGGGGGCCGCGATCGGCCTGGCCATGCTCGCCTATGAGGGCTACGAACTCTACAAGATGTACAATGAAAGCCATTCGGAACCCGCCGAAGGGGAGGCGGGAGGCTGTACGGGGGACTGTGGCTCCGCCAAGGCCGAAGAACAGAAAAAGCGCCAGGAGGACCTGGAGAATGAGGCGGGCGTCAGCCAGCAGACCAAGGGCAAGACCAAGCATGGTGAAAAGAATGGCGGCATGGTGGAGGCCGAACGTGACTTCGATTCCTTGAAACCGGGCAAGGAGAAGGGTATCGAAACACAATATGGGCCGGGTCGCACCGGGGAGCTGGAAGACGGCAGCAAGGTCACGGTTCGTCCGGGAAGCTCCGATGGTCGTCCGACATTGCAGATCCGCAGGCCAAACGGTCGTCAGACCGAAATACGCTACAACGATGGACCGGGGGTTTAAATGACTGACTTCATTACCAAACATTGCACATTGGATGATGATGTCATTCGCAGCCGGAATTTCGTTGCGAGAATTTTTCCCGAGTTTCCGAGCGAAGAGGAAATTGCTCTTGTTGCCGGCCGGATCGGCGCCGGCGAAATCGCGTTCTCGGCTTATGAATTCAGTCGGCCACCGCGTCATTTTGCATCGCAGCCGGTCGGGCTGATGCTCGATGCGCTGTTTGAAAACTCGCCCTATGGCCTTCTGATCCATTTTTCAGGCCATGACCTGTGGATTTGGGCACCCGAGGATCATGAGTACCTCGTTGTCTTCGGTGAGGCCGATCTAGTCCAGAAGATAGAAGCTGGCGACATATTCTCCTACAGCTTTGCCGATTATCTGGCGAGCGGCGCGCTGTCGCAAGCAACCATCGCACATCTTCGCGAAATGGCATCGCACTACACGATCGGATAGATTTGCCGCCTCGAAATCGCTTGAGGCTGTAATCCGATCGATGTGGAGGGGACAGGGATTTCTGTTCCAGCGGCATTCGAGGCATTTTTGGCAAGCGGCCCGGTGGCGGCGGTCCGCCTCTGCGCGATATGTGGGCGAGCCCGGATGATGCCGACGGTGATGTCACTCCAGCGCCGCCATATGGGCCGGTAACTGATCCTCGAAAAATTTCGAGAAGGTCGCGATGCGGGGCGGCAGCGCCTGATAGGGCGGATAATAAAGCGTCAGCCAGAGGTCCGGCGGCGCCCAGCCGGGCAGAACATGGACGAGCCGGCCGTTGCGGATATGTTCGGCGATGTGAAATCGCGGCAACAGGGCCACGCCTGCGCCCTGCGCCGCCATGTCGGCCAGAACCTCGCCATTATTGGCGCTGAATGCCCGCCCGGCCGCAATCGTGCTGTTCGATCCGCCATCCGACAGGACCCAGCTCTCCCGCCGGCTTTCGCCGCTATAGGCAAGGCAATCGTCAGGCGTAAGCTCGCCCGGATGTGCCATGCGCACGAACCGGCTGTCCGGCGCTGCCACCATTATTCGCGGCACGGCCCTGATCTTGCGCCAGATGGTGAACTTGTCGGACGGGGCCGATGAAATGCGGATAGCGAGGTCGTAATCGTCGTCGACGATGTCGACCAGCCCGTCGGACAGTGAAATCTCGAAGCACATTTTCGGGTACAGTTCCCGGAACCCCGACAGGATCGGCGGCAATACCCTCTTGCCGAGCCATGTCGGCGCGCTGATCCTTAGTCTTCCCTCGTCGGCCTTGTGTGCATTCCTGACATCGCGGCGCGCAGTCTCGAGCGTCTCGACAGCCGGCTGAATCTGTGCGGCGAAGACCGCGCCGTCCGTCGTCAGGGATACCTGACGTGTCGTGCGGACAAATAATTGCACGCCGAGATCGTCTTCGAGCGCGGCAATCGCCCGGGTCACGGCAGCGGCCGTCATGCCCAGCTCGCGGGCGACCTGCGCGAAATTGCGCTTTTCGGCCGCCAGCAGAAAGATCTTCAGAGCCTTGTGATCGTTCATCGTATTATTTCAAAAATCGCAATTCATTTAAAAGAAATATTGTAATTCGGCGATGCAATCAAGCCGGTGATCATATCGCTTTCATCGTCGAAGACCGTCTTTCCAATCTGGTCATCGACAGCGCGCGGTTTCGCGATCCGTCGGAGGGTTCGGCCTCTTTTGGACGCCCCGATAACCATCGCCATTTCAGCCGGTCGGCGCCAGTACCAGCCGGGGCGGAAAATCTTGTTCTGCAAGATATTTACTTTTGTAATTATATAATGCAGATTTGTCGCGCTGCTCGGAGGGAGCACGAAATTGTCGGAGGAACCCATGCAAAAACTTATCGGACTTGGCTTTGCGGCCGCGCTCGCCGCTGCCAGCTTTTCCGTCATGCCTGCAAAGGCGCAGCAGCTTGAACTGACGATCACCGCGCCGGCCGGGGCGGGCGGCGGCTGGGATTCGGCGTCACGCTCGCTTCAGGAGGCCATGATGGCGACCGGTGCGGCGAAAAGCGTGCAGGTTGTAAACGTGCCCGGCGCCGGCGGCACGGTCGGCCTGGCGCAATTTGTCGGGCAGGCCAAGGACAGTCCCAACCAGTTGCTCGTTGCGGGCATCACCCTGGTGGGCGCCAGCATTTCCAACAAGTCGCCCGTCGATCTGACGCAGGTGACGCCGCTTGCCCGTCTCACCGGCGATCCGCTCGTGATCGTGGTGCCGAAGGATTCGCCGATCAAGTCGCTTGCCGATCTGCAGGAGACGATCAGGAAGGACGTGGCGAAAACCATCTGGGTCGGCGGGTCGGCCGGTGGCGCCGATCATATTCTCGCGGCTCTTGTAACCAAGGCATCCGGTCAGGATCCCGCCAAGGTCAATTACGTCGCCTATTCCGGCGGCGGTGAATCGCTCGCCGCCATGCTTGGCGGCCAGGCGACCGCGGGCGTCTCGGGTTACGGAGAGTGGGAGGGCCAGATCAAGTCCGGCGACCTGCGGGCGCTCGCCATTTCCTATCCGGAGCCGATCCCGGGTATCGAGGCCAAGCCGCTGAAGGCCCAGGGTCTGGACATCGAACTGGTGAACTGGCGCGGTATTTTCGCTGGGCCGGGGGTTGAGGGCAAAGATCTCGATACGCTGAAGGCGGCGCTCGAAAAGACCGTCAAGTCGAGCGAATGGCAGACCATTCTGAAAGCGCGCGGCTGGACCGACTATTATGCGCCGTCGGAGGAGTTCAAGACCTTCATCGGCTCCGAAACGGAGCGGGTGCGCGCGATCCTGACCTCCATCGGTCTTGCCAATTGATCCTACCAGCGCGGGAAGCGGCGATACCGCTTCCCGCTTGCGAGGCATATCATGACATCGAAACCATCTTCGCCGCGCAATCCGGCTGCCGCCGTCGTCGCGGTCATCCTTCTTGCCATAGCGGTCATAACCTATTGGGATGCGAGCCGGATGACGGCGCGTGCGACCTATGGCATGAGTGCGAACGCCGCCTCATATTTCGTCGCTCTATTATTTGTCGTTCTGGCGCTTGGGCATCTGGTGAGCGCCTTCCGGCCAAGCGATCTGGAGGATGAGCCGACCGACTGGAAGGCGGTGGGCTGGATTGCCGTCGCCCTGTCGGGGTTGATCGGCGCAATCTGGCTCGGCGGCGGTTTCATTCTGGGGTCGACGCTGCTTTTTGCCTTCACCGCCCGGGCCTTCGGCCGCAGGGCGCTGCCGGTTGATCTCTGTCTCGGCGCGATCATCGCCGTTCTGATCTTCCTCATGTTCAACAAGCTTTTGACCCTTGCGCTGCCCCAGGGGCCGCTCGAACGTCTTTTTTGAGGTGATCATGGATTCGCTTCTTGCCCTCTTCCAGGGGTTTTCCACCGCTATCGAACCGGCAAACCTGATCTTTGCCGCCGTGGGCGTCATCATCGGCACGGCTGTCGGCGTGCTTCCCGGCATCGGCCCGGCGCTGACCGTCGCGCTTCTGCTGCCGGTCACCTTCAAGCTCGATCCCGGCGGTTCGATCATCATGTTCGCCGGCATTTATTACGGCGGCATGTATGGCGGGTCGACAACCGCCATCCTGCTCAACACGCCGGGCGAAAGCGCCTCCGTCGTGACCGCGCTCGAAGGCAACAGGATGGCGCGTTCCGGTCGCGGCGGCCCGGCACTGGCCACGGCTGCGATCGGCTCCTTCGTGGCGGCGCTGATCGCCACTTTCGGCCTGGCATTTCTTGCCCCCATTCTGGTGAAGGTCGCCGTCCGCTTCGGCCCCTGGGACTATTTCGGGCTGATGCTGATCGCCTTCGTCACCGTTTCGGCGACATTCGGCTCATCGCCGCTCAGGGGACTGACCAGCCTCGCCTTCGGTCTCTGGCTCGGCCTGATGGGCATTGATCAATTGACCGGGCAGGCGCGCCTGACCTTCGGTGTTCCGGAGCTTTTGGATGGCGTCGAGGTGACGACGCTGGCCGTCGGCCTCTTTGCCATCGGCGAAGCCCTGCTCGTCGCGTCCCGCCATCTCCACAAGCCGGAAAAGCCGATCCCCGTGAAGGGATCGATCTGGATGACGCTCGAGGACTGGAAGCGTTCGTGGAAGCCGTGGCTGCGCGGAACGGTCATCGGTTTTCCGATCGGCGCATTGCCTGCCGGCGGCGCGGAGATCCCGACGTTTCTCAGCTACAATATCGAGCGGAAACTCGCGAAAAAACCGGAAGAGTTCGGTCACGGGGCAATCGAGGGCGTCGCCGGTCCCGAAGCCGCCAACAATGCGTCTGCCGCCGGTACGCTCGTTCCCCTGCTGACGCTTGGCCTTCCCACGTCCGCGACCGCCGCCGTGATGCTGGCGGGCTTCCAGCAATATAATATCCAGCCGGGTCCCTTGCTGTTTGCGCAGCATGCGGATCTGGTCTGGGGGCTGGTCGCCAGCCTCTTCATCGCCAATGTCATGTTGCTGGTGCTCAATCTGCCGCTGGTCGGTCTGTGGGTGCGTCTTCTCGCCATTCCGCTGCCCTGGCTTTATGCGGGCATCCTCGTATTCGCCTCCATGGGAACCATTGCCGCCAATCCCTCCGTCGTCGAACTTCTGTTGCTGGCCGGATTTGGCGTGGTCGGCTTCTTCATGCGGAAATTCGATTATCCGGTGGCGCCCGCCGTCGTCGGCCTCATCCTGGGGCCTCTGGCCGACAGCGCGTTGCGGCGTTCCCTGCAGATGAGCCTTGGCGATCCGATGATCCTGTTGCAGCATCCGAGTTCGGCGACGATGATCGCCTTTGCGCTGGTCGCGCTGATCGCTCCGTTCCTTTTCAAGGGGCTTTCCCGCTTCCGGCAGGACGAGGATTGAACGGGCAGGCGGCGGTTCCACAGGGCCGCCGCCTGTTGCTTTGACGCGGGCGATCATACAAAACTGGGTAAAACCACAGAGCGAGCCCCATGGTACGGAAAAGTCTTACGCCTCAGATCGTCGGCAACGTCATCGAATTCATCCAGACGAACGGGATCGGCAAGGGTGAGCATCTTCCTCTTCAAATGCTGGCGGACGCCTTCCGCGTCTCCCGCGCGCCCATCATGAGCGCACTGAAGCAACTGGAGACCCAGGGCATCGTGCGGGCGGAGCCCAATCGGGGTTATTTTCTGGCTGCCGATCCCGATAGTCTCGAGAATGTGAAATCGGCGGGCGTTGAGGATGCCGAGGGGGATGAGGCGATCTATTTCCGCATCGCCGAGGATCGCCTCGCCGGCAAGCTCGACGAGCGCTTGAGCGAAAACGAACTCATGCGGTTCTACGATCTGCCGCGCACCAAACTTCTGCGGGTCTTGCGGCGGATTGCCGAAGAGGGCTGGATCGAACGCCTGCCGGGCAATGGCTGGGCCTTCACGCAGGCGCTGACCTCGAAAAAGAGCTATGAGGACGGTTATGCCTTCCGCGCCGTGATCGAGCAGCAGGCCATGCTGCTTCCCACATTCGAGCTCAATCCCGAGGGTCTCAAGCGTGCGCGCGAAATCCAGACCCGGTTGCGTGACGGCGGATATGAGACATGGTCCCGCGCCGAAATCTTCAAGGCCAACAACGAATTTCACGAGATGCTCGTCGCCTGCGCACAGAACGAGTTTTTCCTGGATGCGATCAAACGTATCAACCGGCTGCGCCGGCTCATCGAATATCACATCACCATAGACCGCAGCCGCCTGCCCAGGCAGACGGCTGAACATCTGCAAATCCTCGATCTGATCGAGGACGGCCGTCGAAACGAGGCGGCCGCCTTTCTTTTTACCCACATCATGGGCGCCAGCCGGATCAAGACGCCGAAGGTCTAGTTCGCGGCTTTGGTGAGGATGCAGACCGGGCTGCCGACATGCAGGACCTCGTCTCTGCGAACCAACGCGCCGCTATCCCGGTCGATATCGAAGGCGACGACCGTATCGGAATCCTCGTTTGCCACGAGCATCCTGTCGCCGGGCAAGATCGAAAAAAACCGGGGCGTTCTGCCCGCTGTCGGCCAATGGCCGATGAGTTCGAGGCGGCCGTCATCGCCGACGGCGAAACCCGCGATCGTGTCGCTGCCGCGATTGGAGGCATAGACGAAACGACCGTCAGCCGTGATCCCTATCTCCGATGCGCGGCTATTGGCCGTGAAGCCGTCGGGAAGCGAGGACAGGATTTGCAACGGTTGCAGTTTTCCCGCGTGCCGGTCGAAGCGATAGCCGGTGACGGTGGAATCGAGCTCATTGATGACATAGGCCAGATGCCCCCGGGGATGGAACGCGATATGCCGCGGCCCGGATGTCTCACGCGCCGCGCAGTGGCTGATTTCCCTAAGGGCGCTGCCTGCCGCATCGATGGCAAAGACAAGAACCTTGTCCGTTCCCTTGTCTGGAACGGCAATCCATTTCCCGCTCGGGTCGAACTCGACCTGGTGCGGTTTCGGCACGGCCTGCTCGATGCGATGCGGGCCGATTGCCCCCGTAACCTGTGCCAGATCGCAAACCGGCCCCAGACTTCCGTCATCGAACCGGGGCAGGAGCGCCAGCGACGATGTGATGTGGTTTGCCACCACCATGTACCGGTTCGAAGGGTCAAAGGCCAGGTGAACCGGATTGTGCCCCCTCGTCGATTGTTCGTTGAGGAAGGTGAGCGTGCCCTTGGCCTCGTCAATTGCGAATGCGGAGACCCGATCGGAATCACCATGCACGGTATAGAGACATTGCCCGGTGCGGTCGAAGGCCAGGAACGATGGGTTTTCGAGTTCCAGCAATTGCAGGTGAACCCACTGGAGTTGCCGCGTCAGCCGGTAAACGTTCAGACCGTTGCCGCGGGCATTGCGCTTCTGCGTCGTTCTTGCGCCGACATAGGCATATAGGTCCCTTCCGCGTGTCATGCCGGTGCTCCTCCTCCAGTGTTGCGATCTTCCATTAAATCGAAGCGCCACAAATATCAATTGCATTTTATAATCACTTTATGTAAAAGCGGAATGCCTTGGGAGGCAGTTGAACAATGATGCGTTGGGGGAGGTAGCCATGACGCTCACAGATATCGGCAGACTCGAGAAGACCACGACAAGAAAGGTCTTCTGGAGGATTGTCCCTTACACCTTCATTCTTTATGTCATCTCTTATCTTGACCGCGCCAATCTCGGTTACGCCGCGCTTCAGATGAACAAGGATCTGGCCTTGTCCGCGGAAGCCTTCGGATTTGCCGGCGGCATCTTCTTCATCGGTTATTTTCTCTTCGAAGTGCCGAGCAACGTCGCTCTGCAGAAATACGGTTCGCGTATCTGGATTTCGCGCATCCTGTTGACATGGGGCGCGGTCGCCGTGCTGACGGGCTTTGTCCAGGAGGCCTGGCAGCTTTACACGCTGCGCTTCCTGCTGGGCGTCGCCGAAGCCGGCTTTTTTCCCGGCATCATCATCTATCTGACCTATTGGTTCCGGGCCAAGGAACAGGCGACGACGGTTGCATTCTTCACCGCCGCCATTCCGGTTTCCTATCTCATGGGCGCACCGCTCAGCACCTGGATCATGGACAATGTCAGCGGCTTCGGACTGGCCGGCTGGCGCTGGATGCTGATCCTCGAAGGCCTTCCCGCCGTTGCCGCCGGTGTCTTCAACTATTTCTATATGACCGACCGGCCCGAAAAGGCGAAGTGGCTGACGGATGAAGAGCGCGGTTGGCTGGTCAAGGAACTGGAGGCCGATCACGCAAAACGCAGCCATGTCCAGCATCTCGGCCTCTGGCAGGCGATTTCCAATCCGAAGGTTCTGTTTCTTTCGGCCATCTATTTCATCTATCAGGTCGGGAACCTCGGGATCGGTCTATGGATGCCGCAGATCATTCAGGGGCTCGGACAGGATCTGACCCATTTCCAGATCGGTCTCGTCGCTATGGTGCCCTATGCCATCGCCACCGTCGCCATGGTGCTGTGGTCGAAGAATTCGGATCGCACGGGTGAAAGGCAGAAGCATAGCGCCGTACCGCTGCTGATTGGCGGCGCCGCCTTGGCCGCGACGGGCCTGACGCATGATCCGTTTGTCGCCATCGGCCTGATTTCGATCGCCTTGGCCGGCATATATGCCTTCAAGTCGCCATTCTGGTCGCTTCCGGGCCTGTTTCTGACGCGCGCCACCGCTGCCGTCTCGATTGCGGCAATCAATTCCATCGGCAATCTCGGCGGTTTTGTCGGGCCTTATGCCATGGGATATGCAAAAACCACGACAGGAAGCGCGCTGGGTGGCCTCATCTTTCTTGCGATCCTGCTGGTCGTTGCGTTCTTCATGACATGGTTCATGCGTTTTCCCACCTCCGATGCTGATGACAGCCCAACCGGGCAATTCAAGGTCGGCCAGTCTTCTTCCCGCAGTGCCTGAACGGAACAAATAGCATGCGCACCAAATTCGATATAAACGGCCTCAGCTACGACATTATCGATCTTCCCGCCGCGGCGGGGGCCTGTCTGGCGCGCATGCCCTATGTTCACCGCATATTGCTGGAAAACGTTCTTCGCACCGGCGGAGACGATGCCGGGCGTGCAAAAGCAGCGATGATCGACTGGCTTGAAACCGGCCGGAGCGAGGTCGAAATCCCGTTTCTTCCAAATCGCGTGCTGATGCATGACACCACCTGCGGGCCGGCGCTGGTCGATATTGCCGGCATGCGCTCGGCGCTGGCCGAAGCAGGCGGTGATCCGGCGCTGCTTAACCCGGTTGTCCCGGTGGATGTATCGACCGACCATTCCGTTGCGGTGGATGTCTTTGCGACACCGTCGGCACTCATCCGCAACCGCGCGCATGAATATGAGCGGAACGCGGAGCGGTACAGTTTCATGAAATGGGCAACGAAGACGCTTTCCGACTTTCGTGCCCATCCGCCCGGCACCGGCATCATGCACACGCTCAATCTCGAGCGCCTGGCAACCGTGGTGACCTCGCAGCAGCGCGACGGAACGTTGTGGGCCATGCCGGATACGTTGATCGGCACGGACAGCCATACCCCGATGATCAATGGCATCGGCGTGCTTGCCTGGGGTGTCGGCGGGCTGGAGGCCGAGAGCGTCTTTTTCGGCATGCCCGTCGCCCTGCGTGTGCCGGATGTCGTCGGCGTCCGGCTGACGGGAGCGTTGAAGGACGGCGTGCTTGCCACGGATCTCGCGCTGGTCGTCACGCATCTGCTGCGCCAGATCGACCTGCAGGATAAATATGTCGAGTTTTACGGTCCCGGCGTTTCCGGCCTGACGGCGGGCGACCGTTCGGTCATCGCCAACATGACCCCGGAATTCGGGGCGAATAGCGGTTATTTCCCGGTGGATCGTCAGTCGGTCGATTATCTGCTCAAGACCGGGCGGACGCCGGCTCACGCCGCCTTCGTGGAGGCCTATGCCAGACGGGTCGGGATATGGTTCGATCCCGACGCCCATCCCCGCTATACCGCGACCCTTGCGCTTGATCTCTCCAGTGTCGAGCCGAGCCTTGCCGGACCACGCCGCCCCCAGGACAGGATCGCCGTGAGCGCGACGCGCAAGGCGATTGCCGGCATGAAGAAGCAGGGCGCGCTTTCTCTCGAAGGCGAGCCGAATGACGGCGTCGTCGCTATCGCCGCGATAACGAGCTGCACGAATACGTCCGATCCCCGGCTTCTCATCGCCGCCGGCCTGCTGGCCCGCAAGGCCAATGGCTTTGGTCTGCGCCCGCCGCACTGGGTGAAAACGTCGACGGCGCCCGGCTCGCCGACGGCGGAGCGTTACCTTGCCCGCGCCGGGCTGCTGGCCGATCTGGAGGCGGTCGGTTTCGGTATCGTCGGTTATGGCTGCACGACCTGCATCGGCAATTCCGGTCCGCTCACCAGCCCGGTCGCGAAGGCCATGGCGGAACGGGACATTCTTCCCGTCGCGGTTCTTTCCGGCAACCGCAATTTCCCCGGCCGGGTTCATCCCCAGCTGGAAGCCGGGTTCCTGGCCTCGCCGCCGATGGTCGTGGCATTCGCGCTGGCCGGTACGGTTGAGCTCGATATCATGAACGATCCCCTTGGTGTCTCAGCCGCCGGCGCCCCCGTCACGCTTTCGATGATCTGGCCGACCGCCGCCGAGATCGATGCGGCCGCGGAAATGGCGTCGCGGATCGAGGATTTTGCGCCCGCCTACGATGCCGCCGAGGCAAGCAAGGCCTGGAAGGATCTGCCCGCCCCCACGACGATGCTTTTTCCCTGGGATGAAAAATCGACCTATATCCGACGTCCGCCTTTCGCCGGCTTCGGCAATGGGACGAGGCTGGGCACCTACGACGCCCATCCCATTCTGGTGCTTGGCGACGACATCACGACCGACCATATCTCTCCGGCGGGCGCCATTCCCGCGCAGAGTGACGCGGGCAGATATCTTGTCGAACGCGGCGAGAACCCGCTTGATCTGAATGTCTTCTCGTCGCGTCGCGGCAATTGGGAAGTCATGATCCGCGGCCTCTTCACCAACAGGAGCGTGCGCAACCTTCTGGCGTCCGATATTCCGCCGGGCTCGACCATGCATGCTGGAACGGGCCAGGTACTTTCCCTGTGGGACGCGGCCCGGCGATACGGGGCGGAGAAGAGGTCGGTGGTGGTCGTGGCAGGCGAGCGATACGGAATGGGGTCATCCCGCGACTGGGCCGCCAAGGGTGTCGCGCTGCTGGGCGTGCGGGCCGTGTTGGCGAAAAGCTTCGAGCGCATTCACCGCTGGAACCTGATAGGCATGGGTGTCCTGCCGCTTCGGTTGCCGCAAAATGTCGAGATTGAACAGCTCGCCTTGACCGCTCGTGACGTGATCACAATCAGTGCCGATCCCGCCGCTGTCTCGCCCCGCTGCGCCGTATCGGTGACGGTCAACAGGCCTGACGGGGCTTCGATATCCCTCGAGACATCGGCGGCAATCGAAACCAGCGCGGAAATCGCCATTTTGCGCGCCGGCGGCGTTCTTCCCCTCATTCTGGAACGCTCGCATCGGTCTTCGGAAAACGTGAGCGCGCCCGTTGTCCCTTGCACGGAAGGGGAACGCCGGACGCGCTGAAGCTGCAATCGATGCGCGGGCAATCTGCTCGTGTCCCGGATGCCGGGCGTCCTTAAGATACATGCAGGTCAGCATGGTGAGGACACAGGCCTGAATGGCGGCCATCGGAAATTCCAGTGCCATGATCGCGACCGTCACGACAAGCGGCGGGGCAAGCGACGAATTCATAAAGCCGCTTGATGCTGGATTACCAGCAGCAGGAACGAACTCGCCGTTATCTCGGCGAGGTTTCTTCCAGCCCCAGAATTGCCGGCCATGCCGCTGCCGCCCGTTCCGACATCACCTCGATGTGGCGCAGCGAAGCGAGGCCAAATTCTGCGGGGCGCAGGGTTCTGCGGCTGACGCTTCCCTGTGGGAAAGAATCGGCATAACGCCACACGGCGGCGGGCGGCACCACCACATCGTCGGCCATCGTCATCATGCGCAGATCAAAGCGCGTTGCGGAAAAATCCGGTTCCGGCAGTGATTTTCCGATATCGCCCCGGAAGAAGTCCCGGCTTGTGCACCAGCGACGCCATTGCCAGTAGATCCCGGCGGGCAAATCCGCGCCCAGCAGCAGCCTGCGCCCGGGAAGATAGCCCGCGAGCAGGGTGCCGACCGGGCCGAGCAGATACCAGAAGGCGATGACCGCAGGCCGATAGCTCCAGGGATGATCGTTGACATGGGCAAAGCCCGAGCCGACGGTGATGACGCGCTCCAGCCGCTCGTCATGGCGCCGAAAGGGAAATGTCAGCCCGCCGAGGGAATGGCCGAGCAGCCAGAGGGGACCGTCCGGTGCAATCTTGCAGAGTGCCGCCTCCGCCGCCATCTGGTCGGCGATGCCCCAGTCGGCCATGGTGGCGCGGCTTTCGCGGACCGGGCGTTGTCGCGATGCCCCGAAATCGCGGTAGTCATAGGTCAGGACGCCGATGCCCTGCCCGGCGGCCCATGTGGCGAAGGCGCGGTAATAACGTGCCGGAACGCCGGTCGCACCGTGAAGGACGAGGTGGGCGCGGGCTGGCCCGCTGGGAGGAAAGAACCGCCCGACGAGCTCATGCTCCTGCGAAACAATGCTGATCTCCCGGCTCTCCGCATTCACAGCCATCCGTGCCCCATTTTGCTAGACCGTTCGGTCTGATAACATCTCTGGACCAAATGGTCTAGAGGCCTTACAACAGGCGGATGGATGAAAGTAAGAACCGCCATGCCCTGATCCGGGCCACTTCTGCGCTGTTTCGGCGGCGCGGTTATGCGGGTGTCGGGCTGTCTGAAATTCTCGCGGAGACGGGTCTGCCGAAAGGCTCGCTCTATTATCACTTTCCCGGTGGCAAGGAGCAGCTTGCCGCCGAGGCGACGCGATGGGCCGGCCGCAAGGTGGCCGAACTGATCGATGTGAGTTTTGATGGCGCGGCGAGCTTTGCCGCAGGCTCCGTTGCGCTGTGCCGCGCCATCGCCAATCTCTCGCGGGAGGATGGCCGCATCATGGGTTGCCCGGTGCTCAGCATCATTCAGGCCGGAGACGAAAAGCCTGATCTGCGCCGGATCGGCGCAGATGTGCTCAACGACTGGACGAGCCGGATCGCCGCACAGGCCGCGCGGCTGGGGAGGGATGATCCGCAGGCCGATGCGGAAAGACTGGTGATCGGATTGCAGGGGGCATGGGTCGTTTCGCTGGCGCGCCAGGATGTGACGCCGTTCGAGACGCTGGAGCGCGGCATGCTGCAGCCCGTCTAGGCCCTTCCGGGGCAGCTGGCCCCATGGCCGGTGCCATTGCTGCCTGATTTTCACGGGAATTGGCGACTTTGCGGCCAACCGCGCTTCTCGTCGTCAGCGTCTGGGTGGGAGAGTGATCGATGAAGACGGCAATCATATTCGACTGCGAATTTCTCTGCCTGGAGGGTTCGCAACGCAGATTCTGGTGCGCGGCCCATGATCCCGATCCGGTTATCGCGCAGATTGGCGCTGTCCGGCTTGGGCTGGAGGGGGATTTTCCGCTTCTCGCGACCCACAGGAATTATATATGTCCAATCGACCGTCATGGCAGGCGATATGGGATCGATCCCTTCTTTACCGCGCTGACGGGCATCACGCAGGATACCATCGACGCGGAGGCTGTGCCTTTGCAGGAGGCGCTTTCAGGCTTCGACCGTTTTTCCGAGGGTGTGCAATGCTGGTCGTGGGGGAAGGACGAACTGAACATGGTGGCGATCAGCTGCTACGTCGCAGGTATCCAGCCTCCCATCCCCGCCGATCGTTTTGACAATGCCGTCAAGCTCCTGCTTGCGGCGGGAATGCCGGTCGAAGACCTGGCAAGGACGCCCAGCAACAAGCTTGCCGATTATTACGGCGTCGAGCATCCGCCTTTACGGGGTCACGATGCGCTGGATGATGCGCTTTCGGTCTCCTACACCCTGCAGTACCTCCTGCGGGCCGGGAAGCTGAGGCCGGAAACGTTGGCGCCTGCCGTCTAGCCGATGCCGGCCCGGGTTACGTTTCGATCATGGCCGGTGTTCCCGAAAGGCGGCGGCGAGCGTGCGCAGGGCTTCCCGGGATCTGCCGTCGGTCAGGGTCGAAAACATGATGATTTCGGTGGAGGGCAGCGGCGGCAGGCCGAAACGCTGGCTGACCTCGACCGTGCCCGGCGGCGCCAGACGGCAGGAAAAGGCGGAGATTGCAAGTCCGGCCGAAACGGCTGCGGTGACCATGGACGAGGTGCCGCCGAGAAATACCTCCGTCCATGCTATGGCGGCCGCATCCAGGGCGCGGGCTGCAATGTCGCGCACGCCGCAGGCGGGGGAAAGCGCCGCCAGCCGCAGCGGTTCGCCTTGGCGATGTTCGAATTGCGGAGTGGCGTACCAACCGAAATGCTCCGGCCCCAGCACCTCGCCGTCGCGCCGGTCGTCCTCACGCCGGATGATCGCGGCGTCTATTTCACCGCGGTCGAAGGCGTCCAGCAGCGTGCGGGAATTGTCCATCCGCACTTCAATCGTCAGCCCCGGGTCATGCGCGTTGAGCCGCGCCAGCAGGCTCGGAACTTCCGGCCCCGCCACATGCGCGGCTATGCCGAGGCCGAAACGGCGGCGCGGAGACGAGAGGCCCGCCAGGGCGCGATCATGCGCGGCGAGAAATTCGCGGGCGGGCGCAAGAAATACCGCCCCTTGCGCCGACAGCCGCACGGAACGCGGTGTCCGTTCGAGCAGCCGCTGGCCGAGCCGGTCTTCCAGCCGTTTCAGCTTGACGCTGATGGCGCCCTGGGTGGTGCCGAGCGCTTCTGCCGCGCGCGTGAAGCTCTGCAGATCGGCGATGGTGACGAAGGCCTCGACGGCATCCACATCCAGCGTGCTCATACTCATTATTCCAATTTGTTGTCTCTGAAATAGACAATCATCCAATTCAGTTATGGTCAAGTTTTGTCTAGTTTGCCTGCTCGACATTGCGGATTTCGCATTTTGCGACACGACCCATGAAAGGCTGAAGAATGACCCTTGCCGTTACCGCACCAGCGGGCAGCAGAAGCGCCATGGCGCTTGCCGCCATTTGTCTTTCCGCCCTGATGTTTGGATTGGAAATCTCCAGCGTTCCGGCCATCCTGCCCACACTGGAGCAGGTTCTGCATGCGGATTTCCGGCAGCTTCAATGGATCATGAATGCCTATACGATCGGTGTGACGATGGTATTGATGGCGACGGGCGCGCTGGCGGACCGTTTCGGGCGCAAACGCGTCTTCATTGCCAGCATCGTCGCTTTTACACTATCGTCCCTGGCCTGCGGCATGACGGAAAATGTGTCCGTGCTGATCGGCGCCCGCTTCTTGCAGGGGCTGAGCGGCGGGGCGATGCTGGTGTGCCAGATCGCCATCCTGTCGCATCAGTTCCGCACGGCCCGTGAGCGCGGCATGGCCTTCGGCTGGTGGGGCATCATATCGGGTGTAGGGCTTGGTTTCGGCCCGATCATTGGCGGCGCCATCGTTGCGCTGTGGAGCTGGGAATGGGTGTTTCTCGTCCATGTGGTGCTCGGCGTCGTGACATGGCTGCTTGCCGCAGGCGGCGTCGGAGAATCGCGTGATCCGGATGCGGCGCGTCTCGATCTTGCCGGCATGCTCACGCTTTCAGCCGCCGTCTTTTGCCTCGCCTTTTTCATCACGCAGGGGCCTGAGCTCGGTTTTACCAGCCCGCCGGCGCTTTTTATCCTCGTGGTCTCGGCCGCAAGCTCCCTGGCCTTCGTCATCGTTGAAAGACATGCCGCAAGACCGATGTTCGACTTTTCCGTATTCCGCATCCGGCCTTTTTCCGGGGCGATCATCGGTTCGGCGGCGATGAATATCAGCTTCTGGCCGTTCATGATCTATCTGCCGATCTGGTTTCAGGCGGGCCTCGGTTATGACAGTGTCGCCGCCGGCCTCGGCCTGCTTGCCTATACGCTGCCGGCGTTGGTGGTGCCGCCCCTGGCGGAACGCCTGTCGTTGCGCTATCAGCCTCGCCTCGTCATTCCGGCCGGGCTATTCGTCATCGGTCTCGGCTTCATGCTGATGAAATTCGGAAGCGGCATCGAAAATGCAAGCTGGCTCACCATGCTGCCCGGCTGCATCATTGCCGGCATCGGGCTTGGGCTGACCAATACGCCGGTCACCAACACCACCACGGGTGCGGTTGCGCCCGCCCGTTCCGGCATGGCCTCGGGCATCGACATGAGCGCGCGCATGATTTCGCTCGCCATCAATATCCCGATCATGGGCTTCCTTCTGGTGGAAGGCGTCCGGTCTTCGCTTGGGGCAAGCCTGCCGCCCGGTACGGATATGCGGGAATTGCAGCCGCTTGCGGAAAAGATCGCGGCGGGAGCGGCGGTCGTCCCGCCGCAGGGCGTTTCGGACATCCTCATCCACCAGGCGCTTGCGGACGGTTTTGGTCTGGTCATGCTTTATGCCGGCGTCAGTGTGTGGCTGCTCGCCGTCTTCAGCTTCGTGGTCTTCGGCCCGGCGCGAAAGGCCGTCCTTGACTAGGGTGGCGGCATAAAGGTCGGTCAGGCGGTTTTGACGATTTGCAGACCCGCGGCCGGGGGAATGGCGGCCTCCTGCCGGTTCCACCTGTCAAACGCGGCCCGGCCCAAAAGGGAGATCGATGTGTCTTCCTGTGGCGCATGGACGAGCACGGTCTGAATGTCGCGAAAATGCCGTTCCAACCCGAGGTCGGATCCAAGGCCGGGATTGCCGATGCCGCGGACTGCGATCTGCACGGCGTCGCGCAGCTGCCGGCCGGCAAGCAGCCTTGCCCTGACGAAGCTTTCCGCATCGCCGTTCTTGTTGTCGAGCGTGCCGAAGATGATCTGCCGCGCGCCGGAGATGAGGAGGTCGATTTCGCCGGAAAGCGTGACGAAACGGTCCGTGCGGGCAATGGCATGGCCGAGATTGGCCGGAACACGCTCATGCGCAAAGCGGATGAAGGTGGCCTGCGCAGCTTCGGCCACACCCAGGTAAAGCGCCGTCAGGGCCAGCGTGATTGCCGCATGGGCGCGGTTGTCTTGCTGGGCCACCGATGGATCGACGAGATCAAGCACGTTCTCCGCCGGAATTTCGACATCGGCATATTCGACATCGTGCGATCCCGTGGCGCGCATGCCGAGGCTTTGCCAGTTTTCGATCACCTTGATACCCGGCAATCCGTTCGGCACCACGAATGTGCCGACACGCGCTGGCGTTTCATCGGTATGCGCCCAGACAAGAAAATGCGTGAGGCCATATGCGCCCGTGACGAAACGCTTGCGACCGGTAATCGACCAGCCCGTTTTCGTGCGGCGGGCGAGCGTTGCGGGCAGGCCGCCACGCGCCGGCGACCCCAGTTCCGGCTCGACACGCGCCGCATTGAGCAGCAGCGGCCGTTGTTTCGCCTCCGCCAGGAGACGCCGGTAAAGGGCATCGGGCCAATGGCTTTTGGCCGCCTGGGCAAGATGGGTGAAGATCGTCATGGCGCTGATCAGGGCGACGGACGGATCACCCCGGCCCAGCGCCGCCAGAACATGCGCGGTATCGGCAAGCGTTGCGCCCTGGCCGCCATAGCGGGTCGCGACGGTGCTTTCGAGGAGCCCGCTTTCGTGAACGGCGCGAATGCCCGTCCAGGGAAACTGGCCGGTCTGATCCGCAGCCGGTGCGGCCTGCGCAAGCACGCGCACGGTTTCGTCAAGGGCGGCTGTATCATGGACCATGCGGATCGAGGCTCTCTGGCTGTTGCGGGCGCTTTATCCCACGGCCTGGGGACATGGCTCCGTCTGCACTGGAAAAGGATGCCCGGCCAGGTGGCCGGGCCGGACGGCAGCATCAGGCCGCGGTCCTTTTCTTCGCATCTTCCCGTTCGCGAATGCCCTCCCGGACAAGCGGCAGAATGTACCGGCCATAATCGACGGCATCGTTGTAATTGTCATAACCGCGGATCGAGATCAGATCGGCGCCGAGATCGATGTAATCGAGGATGGAATCGGCGATGGTGCGCGGTGAGCCGACCAGCGCCGTGGTGGCGCCGCTGGCATTGGTGGCGGTCACGGTCGGATACCACAAGGCGCGGTCGTGCACGTCGCCGCGGGCGGCGATGTCAAGCAGCCGCTGCGAACCGACATTGGCCGGGCGCGATGCATTGAGCGGCGCACGGCTGACGCCCTTCTGGCGGTTCTCGTTCAACCGGTCCAGCACCCTGTGGGCCTTCTGCCAGGCAAGGTCATCGGTTTCGGCCACGATCGGCCGGAAGGTGACCCAGATACGGGGACGATCCGTGCGGCCGGCTTTCGCGGCTTCCGCATGGACGCGCTCGATCTGCTGTTTGGTTTCGGCAAGCGGTTCCCCCCAGAGGCCGAAAATGTCGCAAAGCGAGCCGCCAATGCGATAGGCGGCATCGGAAGAGCCGCCGAGCGAAATCGGGATAAGCCCGTTGGTCGGGCGCACCGCGCTGCGGAACTGTTTGAACTGATAATATTTTCCGTCGAAGTCGAAGGGCTCTGTGGAGGTCCAGGCGAGACGCAGGATGCGGATATATTCCTCCTGCCGCTCGTAGCGCTCCTCCTTGTTCAGGAAGTCGCCTTCCCGCGCCTGTTCTTCGTCGCTGCCGCCGGCGATGAAATGCACCACGACACGGCCGCCGCTCAACTGGTCGAGTGTTGCAAGCGACTTGGCCGCGACGGTGGGATAGACCGTGTTCGGACGCAGGGCGACGATGATCTTGATGTTTTTCGTATGCGCCAGAACGGTGGCGCCCAGTGTGAAAGGATCGAACGAGGACGAGGAGTAGGGGATCAGCGTATAGTTGAAACCGTAATCATCGAGAGCACGGGCATAACGCTCCAGAAAAAGCGGATCCACCGGTGCGTCGGGCAGGGGGGTGAGGTCGTTCGACGCATTGGGAAAGCTTACGCTGATAAATTCCGCGGCCATGGGAGCTCCTTCAGATTAACGACCAGTTGGGGGCATGTTAGGATGTGGCGGATTGGCGAGGAAGACAGGTCTTTCTTTTTCTATTGAATAAGTAGAAAATATTGCCGATGACGGCGCTGGAGATAGGACCATCGACCGCCGCGTCTTCCGCCGGTCTTGCCGCGGCGGTCATGCCTTGCCGATCTGGCTAGGAGGCGGCCGACCAGCCGAGGCGCGGCGCAACGGTGTCGGCAAGGTCACCCAGCAACCTGATGTTTTCGTCAAGGCCGAAGGCCGGGGGCAGGAACAGCACGACTTCGTCGGCGGCGGCGAGGCCGGGATCGTTGAACACCGCCTCCAGAACCTGATCCGGCGTGCCCTGAAAGACCGGCGAAATCTGAAAACCCGCGGGCTGGGTCACCGGTTCGAGGGCGCCCTTGGGACGGGAGGCGGCAATGCCCTTGGTGCGGCGTTCCAGATCATAGGCCGCGTATTTTTCGCGAAGCTCGGCGCTGGTGCCAACCAGTATGGAAGCGGCCACGGCGACCGGCGGCGGTTCCGTCGACCATGTCTTGCGCCAGGTGAAACGGTATGCCTCGATGATCCGGGCCTGATAATCTCCGAAGGACTCGCCCTCGGCCTGACCGTGCTGGACGGTTCCCGAGATAAGTCCGATGCCGAGTTCCGCCGCCTGTATCGCCGAACCGAGGCTTGCAGCACCCTGGCGGATGCGGGAGCGGAGTGTCGGGCTATGCGGTGTCACCCGCAGTTCCGTACCCTCGGCAACAGGCTGCCCGCCTGCGGCCTTATGCAGGACATCGCCCGCTATCGCCGAGAGAAAACGGGCCTGGCGACGTCTTGCCTCCGTGCGGGCGTCGGTGTCTACCGTTCCGAACACGGCGTCGAAAGCGGCATTCGCGCCGGTCGAGATGGCGAGTTCCAGCCGCCCGCCGATCAGCAGATCGGTCGTCCCCGCCGCTTCCGCAAGCAGGATGGGATCCTGATACCGCATGGGAATGACGGCCGATCCCAATGTTATGTGGCGCGTATGCTGGCCGGCGGCGGCGAAGAAGGGCAGCGGCGATGACAGATAGTGATCGAAATGCCGCTGATAGGCCCAGCCGGACTGGTAACCCAGATGTTCGGCGGCCTGGAAGAGCTCGATGCCTTCGCGCAGCCCCTGTGCCGGCCCGGCATCGTCGTTGAAGGAAACGCGGGTGTTGAAGCCCAGCCGTCGCTTGGGGCGAAACGATGCGGGCAGAGTGGCGGCGGGCGCGGCGATGGTCATGCGATCTTTTCCTTGTCGAGAACCCGCCGGGGCAAGGCCTGCGGCGCGCGGGCGATCGCTGCGGCGCCGGAGGGGATCGATTCCAGCAGTGACGCGGTGTAGGGGTGCTGCGGATTGTCGAAGATGTCGAGCACCGTTCCATGCTCGACGATACGGCCGCGCTGCATGACGGAAACGGTGTGGGCAAGCTGGCGCACCAGCGCGAGGTCGTGGGAGACGAACACATAGGTCAGGCCGAGCCTCGCCTGCAGCGAAAGCAGCACCTCGACGATATCGGCCTGCACGCTGACATCGAGCGCGGAGGTGGGCTCATCGAGCACGATCACATCCGGCTTGAGGACCAGCGCCCTTGCGATGGCCACACGCTGACGCTGGCCGCCGGAAAGGGCCGCCGGTTTGCGGTGAAGCAGATGTTCGCCGAGACCGACATTGGTGAGCGCCTCGCGCACATTTTCCAGTCGCTCCGCACGGGTGCCGATCTTGAAGCGGTCGAGCGGCTCGCGCACCAGCTGCTCGACGTTCCAGCTTGGGTCGAGCGAGGTGAAGGGATTTTGGTAGACGAATTGCAGGTGGCGCCACACCGCCCGCAGGGATGCTTGGGAACGGCCGGCCAGCGGCTCTCCGGCGACGGTGATGGTGCCGGTGTCGGGCGCATCGAGACCGAGCAGCAGCCGGATGGTGGTGGTCTTGCCGGAACCCGACTCGCCCACCAGCGCGTGGGTGGTGCCGGCGGGCACCTTGAAGGAAACGTTGTTGACCGCCGTCAGCACCCGGTCGCCGACCCTGAAATTCTTGGTGACGGCATCGACCGCGATCTTCGGCGTTACGGCGGTCTCTTCTTTCAGCCGGCGCAAACCGGGGTCGCGCAGCCGCACGTAACGGTCCGGATTGAGGGCGGGAACATCGGCGTGCAGCTTCCGCGCATAAGCGGATGCGGGCGCGGAAAAGACCGACGCGGTGTTTCCGGCTTCCTGCACCTGGCCACCCTTCAGAACCACCAGCGAATCCGCCCGCTCGGCGGCAATGGCAAGATCGTGGGTGATGAGCAGCAGGCTGATGTCCAGGTCGTGCTGCAAGCGTGAGAGCAGATCGAGAATGCGCTTCTGGATCGTGACGTCCAGCGCCGAGGTCGGCTCATCGGCGACCAGCAGCGAAGGGCGCGGCAGAACCGCAAGGCCAATGAGCACCCGCTGCAGCATGCCGCCGGACAATTGATGCGGATAGGAATCGTAGACGACCTGCGGATTGTCGAGCCCGACCTGCGCGAATGTTTCCAGAATGAGAGCCTTGCGGATTGCCTTGTTCGGCTCGTCAAGCAGCGCCGCCGCTTCCATCGCTTGCGCGCCGATCGTCCGCACCGGGTTGAGGGAATTGCCGGGATCCTGCGGCACGAAGCCGATGGCGCGGCCGCGCAGGGGCCGGAAGCTCCGTTCCGGCAACGCCAATATCTCCTGGCCGCCGAAGGTGATGCGGCCGGTGGCGTGTCCTCCGTTCGGCAAAAGCCGCAACACCGCCCGCGCGATGGTCGACTTGCCGGAACCGGATTCGCCGATGAGGGCAAGGCTCCTGCCGCGGCCGAGCTGGAAGGTGACATTGCTGACGACCCCCTGCCGGCCATAGGCGACCGAAAGGTCATCGACCCGCAGGAGAGGGGCCGCGGCCGGCTGGGATATGGGCGCAACGGAGAGGGCGCGCGGGGCAGTGGCGGTCAGTCTGTCTTGCGTAGCCATCGGCTGATCCTGTTTACAGAGAGGACGGTCGCGATTGTGACGAAGGCGGGGGCGTATACCAGCCACGGCCATTTCAGGTAGTCCTTGCCGATCGAGATCAGCAGGCCCCAGTCGGAAGCGGGAGGCGGATCGCCGTAGCCGAGAAAGGCGAGGCTGGCGATCACCAGGATCGACTCGCCGAACTGCAGCACGGCAAGCGGCAGTATGGAGCGCGATGCATTGGGCAGGACATGGCGCAGAAGAATGTACCAGCGCGAGCCGCCAAGCAGGAACGACGCCTCCACGAATGTCGCCTGTCTGGTCTTGATGACCTCCGCACGGGTAACGCGGGCGAAGACGGCGACGGCCGAGACGCCGGTGGCGATTGCTGCATTGATGGTTTCGAAACCGATGGCGGTGACCACGATCACGGCCAGCAGGAATTTTGGAATTGCCAGCAACACGTCAACCAGCCGGGCAAGGACGATATCGACCCAGCCGCCGAGAAAACCCGCCAGAAGCCCGATCAGACCGCCGGCGAAAACGCCGATGACGACCGCGACGAGCGCGCTCGATACGGAGGAGGCGGTGCCGTAGACGACGCGGGCATAAAGGTCGCGGCCAAGGTGGTCGGTGCCGAACCAGTGCTGGAGGCTTGGTCCGAGCAACTTGTCCGTGGGAACCCCGTTGATCGGGCTATGGCTGGTGAAGAGACCGGGCGCCAGCGACCAGGCGACCACGAGCGCGACGACAGCGAAGGACAGCGCGACGGTTACCGGTAAACGAAAGCCCGCCAGCCGACCTGCGAGATCAGCGCCCCGCAGGGAGGGGTTATACGAGAACGTCATGGGGTCACCGCCTTGGCGCTGGATATGTCGTCGGCGCTGCCGGGACGACGCTTTTGCCCCCTGAGGATGTTCACGCGCGGATCGAGCAGGGGATAGAGGAGATCGGCGATCAGGTTGACGAGAACGAAGACCACGGCTCCGAGCGAAACGATCGCTTGCAGGACAGGCAGGTCCTGCGTGCTCACGGAACGCTGCACCAGACTTCCCAGTCCGGTCCGTCCAAACACCGTTTCGGTGATCAGCGAGTTGCCGATCAGTTCGCCGACGGTGATGGCGATAACGGTGACGACGGGCAGGGAGGCCGGTTTGAGCAGATGTTGGGCGAATAGTCGCGCCTGCCCGATGCCGCGGCTTCGGGCGACCGCCGCATATTCCTGTTCCGCTTCCCTGTCGAGATTGGCGATGAGAACCTCGGCGATCTGCGCGGAAAACGGAATTCCGATGGTGATTGCCGCAAACAGGGTTGCCCAGAAACTGTCAGGCTCGATGACGCGGAAAAGGCGAAGTTGGAAGCCAAACAGATGTATGAGGATCAGGCCGATCACGAAATTCGGCGTCGATAAAAACAGCGAGGGGAACCCGCGCAGCAACCCCTGGCCGTAGCGTTTTGGAACGACCTGGGTTCCATAAGCGACCGCAATCGCCAAAAACAGGGCAACGGCAAGTCCCGTGGATGCAAGGACCAAGGTGGAGGGCATGACCTCCGCGATCAAGGTCGCCACCGGCCGGTTGGACCGCATCGAGATTCCCAGGTCGCCGGTGAGGAAGCCGGAAAGCGCCGACCAGAGCTGCACGATGACGGGCCGGTCCAGCCCCTGCGCGGCGATGATCTCCGCGATTTCTTCCTCGGTAAAGCCGTTCTGCGGATTGCGCAGAACGCTGGTGATCGGGTCGCCAGGCAGGATGCTGACGACCACGAAGGTGAAGACATAGGCCAGCAATATGACGATGACCGCCTGGCCGAGCCGCTTTGCGGCGTAGGTTAGGTAGGCATTGCTCATGCCGATGATCTCCTTGCCCGTTGCTCGGTTGCGCGTCAGTCGCCGAGGGAGGCCGTGTAGTAGCTGGCATAAGCGACGCCGTTATAGACCTCGCCCTTCAGCTTCGGCGACTGCACGTAAATCCGCTGCACGATCTGGGTTCTCGGAATGAAATAGCCCTGTTCGAGCACGTATTTCTGCAACTCGTCGAGAAGCGGCGCGCGCTCGTCGAAGGAGCCGGCGCCGGCGATCCTGTCGCGCAGGCCGTTGAGTGTCGCGTCGCGGTCGTCGAGGGCGAACCAGTTCTCGCCATTATTGGCGTTGGTGAGAATGCCGGCGACGGTGCCCGCGTCGATGAAGCTGCGGGTTACCTCATAGGTCGGCACGGCCGCACCGCCGAACTTGACCTTTTCGCCATAGGTCACGACGTCATAGGCGCGGATGACGACTTTCCAGCCGAGCTTGCCGAGCTGCTGGGCGATGAGCTCATCGACCGATTTCGATGTGGCGAGATAGGGATTGGAATGGATCGTCAGCGTAAGCGGTTTGCCGTCCTTCGTGCGGATACCGTCGGCGCCCTTGATCCAGCCCGCCTCGTCCAGCAGCTTTTCTGCCTTGGCGGGATCGTGGACGAGGAGATCGCCGTGGTCGGTCGCGCCCGGCACGTTGCTCTGAATGAAGGACGTGGCCAGTTTCCAGTCGGGTGTATAGACCGTGTCGATGATTTCCTGGCGGTTGACGCCGGCCTGAAGCGCCTGGCGGACCTTGACGTCATCATAAGGCGGCAGCTTGGTGTTGACGGCCCAGCCGTTGACGAAGCCGAGATAACGCGGTGTCGCCACCGTGAAGCCTTCCTCGTGCAGCGATTTCAGCTCCTGAGGCGAGGCGTTATAGGCGATGTCCGCCTGGCCGGACTGGACGGAGGCCACACGCAGGGACGGTTCCGACACCAGCTTGTAGGTGATGGAATCGAGGAAGGCCGGGCCGGTATGGCCGACAGCCGCCGGACCCCAATTGTAGTCCTTGCGCTTCACCAGCTTGACGTAATCGCCCTCCTTCCAGGATTCGACCACATAGGGGCCGCTGCCGGCGGTCTTGCTGAGGTCCGCCTGCGCGTTGGCGGGCAGCGCGATGGTCTTCGGGGAAATCAGGATCGAACCGTGATAGCCGAGCGTCGGAATGAAGCCGAGCGTCGGCTTCTTGAAGAAGACCTTCACCGTGGTTGCGTCAACCGCTTCGGCGTGGTCGTAGGTCTTGGGGAAGAGCCCGATCGGGTTGATGCCTTCGTTCTTGCGGCCGGCATACCAGATATCGAGATTGGCGACGACGGCGGCTGCATCGAGAGGCGCGCCATCGGAGAAGGTCACGCCGCTTTTGAGGTGAAGCGTGAATTCGGTCGCATTGTCGTTCTGCTCCCATCGCTCGGCAAGCCAGGGACTGACCTTGCCCTCGGCGTCGACATACAGAAGCTTGTCGGTGACGTGACCCCATACATGGCCCTGAAAGCTGGAAATGGCGCTGTTGTTTGGAATCCAGCTGTCGCCGAGCGAATCGATGAGGAAGGTAATGTCACCGCCATTGCGCGGGCCGTCCGCGGCCTGAACCGGCGCCGGACCGATCGCCGTCAAAAGCGAGACTGCGCCCGCAAACGACGTCGCCAACAGCCCGCGTCGGGACAAAGAGAAAAAGGAGGAAGGTATGGTCATTAAAAAATCCTGATTGATAGCGTTGTGTCTTGTATGTCGATTTCAGCGGCCGCAGCCGTTTCACGCCTGCCGATCACGCGCACGGGAAGGCTTTCACGCGGCGGCCTGCCGCATGGTTCAAATGCCCGGAAAATCGGGAAATCTGCCTGCCTTATCCCTGTGGACTGTCAGACCGGTGTTGCCGCGTCGCTGTTAGCGTTCAGCGGTGGACGGCTCAACCGGCAGCAGGCCGTGCTTGCTGATACATCGTGCGGTCATGGCGCGGTCCCTCTGTTTGGCAATCCGATCATGACGCACAGCCTAACAGGGTGGCCAGAAGGAGAAAGACTAGTTATTCTTTTTCTATCGAAATTATGGATTATTTTGTCGCGGTTTTGGAAGGCGGTAGGATCAGCTTTTCCGAGGCTCGCCATGCTCTGCGGCGGCCTTTTCCGCCGGCGTCGGAACGTCCCGGTTGGCGGCGAAGCAAGGTGATGACGACCAGCGACCCGTTCCGCCCTCTGCAGATGTCATCTTGTCGAAAATCCGTGCCGGCGGCGCGTCTCCGGTAAACGCGCGGCCTTTACCCGGTTGGTCTGCCCGGCCGAGCCCCGCACCAATTGCCGGCTGCACCACGTCCTGGCGCATATCCATGCTCAGAAGGGTTGCGGCATGGCAGCTGCCGCGGCTTTCGAACAGCCGGGGCAGAGGGTCATCGGCGATGCTGAGGTTCACGATCGGGATCGGCGGGCGGAAGCTCCCGGAACGGTCCGGGGAATGCGGAAAACCGGGTCGGTGCCACAAGGCGACGGTGCCCGGTTTCGGCCCGGATCAGGCGACCAGTTTTTCGCCCTTGAGATGACGCTCGAGGAAGGGCAGGCTGTCCTGCCCCCAATAAAGCTCGCCGTCATAGCGAAAGGTCGGAAGGCCGAACACGCCGGCGGTTTTCGCGGCCTCGTAACTGGCTTTCCAGATGGCCGCGACAGCCTCGCTTCCGCCGCGCTTGTCCAGAACCCTGCCGTCGAAACCGGCGCTGTCCGCGATGGCGCGGCGGATTTCGGCCTTGCCGATATCGTCGCCGCCTTCCCAGAAGGCCTGCTGGAGCGCCTTGGTCAGCGTCAGCCAATCCGCACCCGCCTCGATGGCGGCAATGACCATGAAGCCGGCGGGCGTGGGGTCGGAAAGCGCGGCGCGATTTTCGAAGTTCAGTGACTTGCCGCGCAGCGCCGCCCAGCGCTTCAGATCCTTCGTCCAGTAGGCGCGGCGCGCCTCCGGCCGGTTGCGGGAATAGATCGCGCCATTGTCTTCGATCAGGGGGATGACATGGGGGCGGATGGCGGCATCGTGTGCCTCGGCAAGGGCGGCGAAGGGTTCGAGACCGAGAAAGGCCCAGGGAGAGCCGATGCCAAAGAAATAGTCGATGGTCTTTGTCATGCCCTGTCTCCTGGAGCTGTCCGGCCGGTGGCGAGATCGAAGACCGAAAGCGCGCAGTCGCGGGCAATGAGAACGGCATGCGGATCACGTCCGACGGCGACGGTCGCGAGCGCACCTTCGTAAAGAAGGGAAAGATGGGAGGCGGCCTGGTCCGGCCGAACCTCGGCCTTTGACATGACGGCCTGGAAAATATCCCGCACCATTCTCTTGTGGGTTCGCGCCACGGTGATGACCCGTTCGGAATCGCCATGTTCGGCAACCGCGAGCGCAAAGGCGCAGCCCCTGAATTCCGGGCTGTCGGCCTTTTCGTAGAGACGTTCGAAAATGGCGCGGATCTGTTCCCGTGGATCGGTCGTCGCGGTCAGGACATCCTGCAGCGAGTGGATGACGCGGTCATGGCGATCCTGAAGATAGGCGGCGACGAGGTGGTCCTTGGACGGGAAATGCCGGTATAGGGTCGCCTTGGCGACTTTCGCTTCCTCGATGATGCGATCGATCCCGACTGCCCGGATGCCTTCATTATAAAACAGCGCACCGGCTGCGGTAAGGATCTGATCTGGAATGGCTTCTCTCATTTTATCGCTTCAATTGGATGAGTTTCGTTTGAAGACTGGGCCGCGCGCATCATTGCGCGGCGGCGAGGCCGGTTTTTTCCTGGCCGAAACGCTGCCCGACAAGAGACCGGATCGCTTCAAGCGGCACCGCTTTCGCGACGCCGCTCCGATGCGCCAACCTGCCGGCAAGGGCCTGAATAGCTTCGTTATAAGGTGTCGCGACAGCGTGCAGGCGGCCCAGCAATACGATTTCCCCGTTGAGAAAATCCACCTCGCTTGAGGCGCCTCGCGCAAAGCTCTGCCAGGTCGATTGCTGGCCGGGCTCGATGCCGCTGCCCTGCGCAATGCTCCAGCCCGAAATATCGATCTTGCGTTCCGCGGCCGAGGCGATGGTGTAGCCGGCCGTCTCAAGCACGCGCCGGGCCTCGTCCACCAGCGCCTCGGCGATCGAAACCCGCAGATCGTCCTCTCCTTCGAACAGATCCAGCGCATTGCGCACATTGTGAAGGAGTTTCGCCGATTTCCAGCGGCGGATATCGGCGGTGGTTTCGGCGATGTAATTGGCGCGGGTCAGATCCGCCGCGATCTTATCCGCTGTTTCATCGGAACCGGAGGGGAAGCGTCCAAGAGTGACGACGCCAACCTGCGGATTGCCGGCCGCTGCAACGGCGCCCGTTTGCGTATATCGGGCAGGGGTCAGTATACTGGCGCCATAAACATTGGCGAAGGTCCTGAGCGCCAGCGCCTCGGTTGCCAGCCCGTTCTGAAAGGTCACGACCGGCAGTTGCGCGGCCGTCACGCCGTCCGCCCTCGCAACCTCACGCCATGACCAGTCCGCCAGGGCGCTTGCCGCATCCTGGGTCTTGACGGTCAGCAGCAGGATGTCGGAGCGGTTCAGTTCCGGCGGGGCGGATATGTCGAAGGCATTCAGCCTTATCTGGCGTGTCCCCGAAGGGCGCTGATAACTCAAGCCATGCTCGATGATGGCGGCGATTTGTGCGCCGCGTCCGATCAGGGCGTATTCGATGCCGGAAAGCTCGAATTGCGCGGCAAGGCTCGCGCCGACGGCGCCCGCCCCGATGATAACGTATCGTGTCACCTTTTCCCCCAATTCAACCGGGCCGATATTGCCCAGCATCGACGTGGCCGTGCAGATTTGCTGGATCGATATCATCACGCTTCCACCGCAAGGGCAGATGATGATGACAGCTAGCCTAGGCAGGCGAAGCGCGTCAAGAAAGACAGGTCGTTCTTTTTCTATTTATTTTGTAGAAAATCATTTGGCATATGCAGGCTTTGCGGCCACCCTGTTCCCGGTTGCGGTTTTAACCGCTCCGCTGTTGCGAATCGATGGGATTCGTCATGGGGAAACGGGCGGCGGGGCCAAAAGCGGATGCCTATTTGCGCCGTCCCAGCAGCACCATCAGAAGCGGCGCGCCGACGAGAGCCGACACCAGGCCGGCAGGCAGCTGGTAGGGAAAGGCCGCCATCCGTCCCACCCAGTCGGCAAGCACCATCAGGCAGCCGGCGGTCGATGCGGCGGCGATGAGATGCGGGCCGGCGCGGCGAAATCCGATCTCGCGGGCAAGATGCGGCCCCATCAGCCCGGCGAAACTCAAGGGGCCGATGACAAGGGTCGCCGCCGCCGTCATGGCCGCCGAGAGGATGAAAAGAGCGGCGCGCGCCGAAGCAACATGGACGCCCAGTTCGCGCCCTGCTCCAGCACCGAGCGGCAGCAGGGTGAGCCATCGCTGTGCCAGCAGGGCCATGGCGGCAAAAACGATGGCGCAGACGGTCGCGATCCCGGCGGTAAATCCATCGACGAGATAGGTCGATCCGCCCATCCAGCGAATGATCATCATGGCGCGGGGGTCTCCGCCGGCCGCCAGCACGCCGATGACGGCATCGAGCATGGCCGTCAGCACCACGCCGGTCAGCAGCACCCGCTCCGGTGTGAATCCCGAGCGCAGACCCAGCGACAGGATGGCGAAAAGAACCGCCGCGGCCCCGGCGCTGGCGAAGCCCAGTTGCATTGCCGGTCCCGATGCGGTGAAAGCAAAAAGCGCGATCGCCATGCCGAGTGTCGCGCCGGCTGAAACGCCGAGCACTTCCGGGCTTGCTATCTCGTTTCCGGTCAGGCGCTGCAGAATGGCGCCGGCCGCGCCGAGCAGGCTGCCGGCTGCGAAGGCGGCGAGAACCCGCGGCCAGCGATAGGGCAGAATGTCGGCCCATTCGCCGACGGGCAGCAGACCCCAGCTTCCATCCGGCGCGCGGCCGAAAATAATGGCAGCCGTCACACCGGCAATCACCAGGCCGGCGAAAAACAGGGTCGCACCGGCGGAGAGGCGACGGTGTCTGACGATGCCGGATGCGGCGGCCGGCAATTCCCGCTGTGTCGCTCGCAGGCGCGGCAGCAGAAACAGCACCAGCGGCGCGCCGAACAGGGCCGTCATCGCACCGGTCGGTATCAGCCCGCCGGTGACATCGGAAAGGCGTTTGACGATTTCGTCCGTCAGAAGCAGAAGGCCCGCGCCGATGAGCGGCGACCAGAGGACTTGTTGGACGATGCGGCGGGCGCCCGCCAGCCGGGCGATGGCGGGTGCGACAAGGCCGACGAAACCGATGACGCCAACGGCGCTGGTGATAAGGGCAGCGAGCGCGACCGCGATCGATACGGCAAGAATCCGCAGCCGCACGACGGAAAGGCCGAGCGCCCCGGCGCTGACATCCCCCAGTTCCATCAGCGATAATGGCCGCATGATCAGCCCGGCAAGAGCGGTCAGGACCAGAATTTTCGGCAGGAGGGCGGCGGGAACGGCCCAGCTTTGCAGCGCCAGCGATCCCGCTCCCCAGATGAACAGGCCGCTCAGATAACGTTCGTTGAGAAGGACGAGAATGGCGGCGAAGGCGGCGCACCAGATGCCGATCATCAGGCCGGCAAGGATGAGCGACAGCGGTGAAAAGCCGCGTCTGGCGCCGATGGAAAAGACCGCAAGGGCGGCCAAGGCGCTGCCCGCAATCGCCACCCCGTCGCGGCTGATGCCTTCCAGGGTGGGAAAGGCGAACAGGGTTGCGGCAACGGCGAGATTGGCGCCCGCTGAAATGCCGAGCGTCGAGGGCGACGCGAGCGGGTTGCGCAGGGCCTGTTGCAACAATGCGCCTGCCAGCGCCAGCGCGGCGCCTGCCAGAAGCGCGGTTACCATGCGCGGCAGGGTGGAATGGAGGAGCATCAGCCGTTGCACGTCATATTGCGCGCCGTCGCCGCCCAGGTGGTGCAGATGCGGCCAGATATCGCCGGCCGCAAAAACGGTCCCGAGGAGAAAAAGGCCGGCGGCAACGCTGCCGGGGTGGAGGAGACGCGAAACGACCGGCGGCATCAGGAAACGCTTTCCAGATGAGCGGTCAGCAGTCGGGCAAACCGCATGGCCTCCTGCACCATGCCGAACATCAGCACGCCGGGCAGGGTGGAGACCCGTTTGGCCCGGACGAAGGGCAGGTTGCTCCATAAGGGGCTCTGTTCAAGGCGCGAGAGGATGTCGGGCGGCGTCAGCGGCTCGAAGGCGATGAGCCGCGCATCCGTTGGAAGGATGGCCAGTTGCTCCAGCGGAATGGTTTCGAAGCCCCAATAATTGGTCTTTCCCGGCCAGGCATTGGCAAGACCGATCTTGTCCATGGCGCCCTGATAGAGGCCGGGGCCGCCATAAACGCGCGCATGGCGCTCATCCATGAAATTGATGACGGCGACCGGTGGCGGGGGCAGCTTCTCCAGCCGGCGCCGGCAATCGGCAAAGCAGGCTTCGGCCCGCAGGAGGAAATCCTCTCCCTGTCTCTCTTTGCCGAGGATGGCGGCAAGCTTGCGGGTCGCACTGTAGGACGCTGTCAGCGCGTCGCTGTCCGGCGTATAGATGGGAAACTCCACCGCCGGTGCGATCGCCTGCAGTTTCGGGGTCAGCGGGGCGAGGAAAGGTGTGGTGAGGATGATGTCGGGTTTCAGCCTCGCCAGCACTTCGAAATTGATTTCGGCGGTCAGCCCGAGATCGGCAACGCCCTCGGGCATGGCGGGCTCAACCATCCAGATGTCCCAGTCCGCGCGTGCGGCGATCGCCGCAGGCGTGGTGCCAAGCGCAAGCAGGGTGGAGGCAAGCCCGTAGTCGAGCGAAACGATGCCGCCCTTCGACATTGCCGCCTTCGCGCCGTTCAGCCATGGCAGGGTCAGCGCAGCCGCCATCAGCAGGCGGCGGGTGGGGGAGTGATCAGGCATCCGGCTTGTCCCTGTTTTGCCCGCAGGGCAGCGGACAGCTCGCACCGCATCCGCCAATGGTGGGGATCATGTATCGCAGGCAGCAGACGCGCCTGTTGCCCTCAACCACCATGCCGGACATGGGGTTGCGGTTACCGTCCGGCCATAGGGGATCGTCGATCACGGGCCTGCAGCTGCGGGCGAGCGCCGGATCGATCTGTGTTTCGATTTCCCCGATGATCCACGACAGATAGACGGCCGCATTGTTCCAGAGCAGTTTTGGGGCAAGCCGCGCGGCCTTGGCGATACAGGGGATCAAGACCGCGAGGTGGTCGCGCAGAAACAAGTGCATGTCCGCGGATGCGCAGGCCTTGCCGGCTTCGCCGCCGGCATGGGGCAGCAGGAACGCCATGGGCAGGGCATTTGCCGGATTGACGATCACGCTCAGCTCGTCGAGCGCCAGCGGCAGGTGACGGCCGTGCACCAGGCGGCAGACGGTTGGGGTAATGGTCAGCAGGCTGAAATAATAAAGCGTCCAGAGGGAGGCTGCGGCTCTCGGGTCGGCCCCGGGATGGGCGGCGGCGTGACGGGCCATCAGGCCGCAGAAGACATCCTCGCAGGCAAGCCGCCGGCAGGGCAGGATCTCCGCGCCGCCGGGCGGCGTCAGCACAAATTTGTCCGTGCAATAGCCGAAGGCGCCGATGGAGGCGAAGTCCGGCAGCCGGTCATGGGTGGTGCGAAGGCAGGGCGCCATGGCTGTCGCCACGTTCCCTGCCACCGGGTTGCCGGCCGCGGTCGCCACGGTTACCAGCGATATTTCAGGGAGGCGGTGATGTTCCTGCCCTGTCCGAGATAGCAATAGCCGTCCGTGCAGGCGACATTGCGGTCATCGGCGATGTTGCGGACGTTGAAGGAGGCGACAAGCCCGTCGAAGTCCTTGTCGACCGCGCCGAAATCGTAAGAAAGAGCCGCGTCTAGATAGATGGCGGCATCGTTCTTCGCGACGTTTTTGGTGCTGGTGTAGCTTTCGCCGAGATAACGCACGCCTGCCCCGGCCGAGAGGCCATGGAGTGGCGTATCTTCCTGGAATGTATAGTTTGCCCAGAGCGAGGCCACATGGCTTGGCACGGAGGAGGGCGCATTGCCGACGTCATCTCCCGCCGTAATTCTGGAATGGGTGTAGCTATAGGCGGCGATCACATCCCAGCCGACGGCAATATTGGCTTTCGCCTCCAGTTCGATCCCCTTGTTGGTCACCTCTCCGAGCGAGCGGAATATCAGGCCGGCGGGATCGACCGCCACCGGCTTGTTCGTCTCCGCCAGATGATAGGCGACCGCCGACAGCATGATGTCGGTTCCGGGCGGCTGGTATTTGATCCCCAGTTCGAATTGCTCGCCTTCGGTGGGCTTGAGCGTCTCGCCGGTGGCGGAACGCTTGGTGACCGGATCGAAGGAGGTGGCATAGCTGAAGAAGGGCGAAACGCCGTTGTCAAAGGCATATAGCGCCCCGGCCTGAACGGTGAAGGCGTCTTTCTGGACGTCTTCGGTCGCCGAACCCTGGCGGGTCTGGTCGACCCAGGTCTGCCGTCCGCCGAGGGTGAAGCGCCATTTGTCCACCTCCATCTGGTCGAGGGCATAAAGCCCGACCTGCCGCAGATCGGCTTCCGACTGATAGGCGTTATAGTCCGGCGTCGGGCCGGAGAAGCCGTAACGCGGATTGGCGATATCGAAGTCGTAGGCGGAGCCGCCGGATGCATAGCCATATGCAAAGGAGGATTTCACATTGGTATAATCGAGGCCGGTGAGCAGCGTATGGGAAACAGGGCCGGTATCGAAGTGCCATTCAAGCTGGTTGTCGGCCTGGAAGGCCTTCATGTCGTCGCGGATCGCCCAGGGATCGCGATGGGCGACCGTACCGGTCCAGCCCGATATGCCGAGATAACGGCTGCGCAGGTCCATATGCGAATACCGCAGATTCTGCCTGAAGGTCAGCGTGTCGTTAAATTCGTGGGAGAAATTATAGCCCACCTGCTGCTGACGGACCTTCTGATAGTCGTAGTCGGGGTCGCTTCCGCGCAGCGGCAGAACATTGCCGGCGGGATCGGTCAATGCGCCGACCGAACCGTCGGTTTCGGTGGACTGGACCAATCCATAGACGGTGAGGCTGGTCGCGTCGGACGGTTTCCAGGTAAAGGATGGCTGAAGGAAATAACGGTCGTCGGCAATGTCGAAATTGGTGTCGCCGGCTCTCGCCAGCCCGACGAGGCGATAGGACAATGTGCCGTCCCTGTCGATGGTGTCACCGATATCGAAGGCGGCCTGCCTGCGGGTTTCCGTCCCGTAAAGCGCCTCGACCTCGCGGATACGCGTGCCGTTTGCCAGTTTCGACGTCTTGTTGACGATGCCGGCGGGCGTGCCGGCGCCGTAAAGCACGGAGATCGGACCACGGATGATTTCCACACGCTCCAGCGAATAGGGATCGGTGCGGAACATGCCATAGTTGAGATAGGGCTGGCGCAGCCCGTCCTTGTAATCGCCCATCGTCGTGGCGTCGTAGCCGCGGATATAGATCTGGTCGAAACGCGGATCGAAGCCGGCGGCAGTGCCGGTGGTGACGCCTGCGGAATAACGCACAGCCTCGATGATGTCCTGCGCGCCGCGCTGTTCCATCTCCTTTTTCGTGACGACTGCAACCGAGCGGGCCGTTTCGATGAGAGGCGTATCGAGCTTGGTGGCTCCGGAACTGTTTTTGGCCGCCACGGTGGCATTGTCGCCGCCCCTGTTGCCGCTCAGCTCGATCGGCTGCAGCAGGGTCGAACCCGCTTCCGCCGCGCCGGCCGGCGCGGGATTGCTGAGCCGCACGGTGTTGGCGCTGGTGAAGGTATAGGAGAGGCCGGTTCCGGCTAGCAGGCGCGCCAGGGCGTCCTTGCGGGTGAAGGCGCCGGCGACACCCGCCGTCCTCACCGTTGCGGGGATCTCGCCATTGAACACGACATCGAAGCCGGTGACGGAGGAATAGCGCACCAGCGCGCTTGAGAGCGGCTGCGGCGCGATTGAAAATTGCAGCGCGTTCGCCTGTGTCGCCGTCTGGGCCGCCGCCGGCAGGGGGCCGGCAACGGCAAGGCCGGCGACCGTGGCGAGAAGCAGGATACGGCATGATCCGGTTGCTGAATGACGGCGGCTGAAATGATCTTTACGCTTAGACACGATAATATACCTTCCCCTACTCCTGTTGCCGCAATGACGGCCTCAAAACACGAGTACGATCCCGCTTGCGCAAAACCTCGGTCCCGGACAAAATTTTTTTGATATGTCCGCCGATGCGGCCTTGTGGATGCAGCGGCCTTTAGCGCGGGCGGATCACCGACAGCCAGGGGGAATAATCGGTGACGGTGACGGGCAGCCCTTCCTCGAGGATCTGCCCGATCTTTTCCCGGCGTCTGACATCGACGATCATGGTCACCGGCTGCTTGCCCAGTGCCTCGCCGATGACGATCATGCGGCCGCGCCGCCACTGTTCCAGCCGCGCGACGACGTCTTTGAGCGGCGTGGAGATGAAGACCAGCTTGCCCTGCCGCCAGGCCAGCCGCGCTTCCATATCCGTTGCTTCGGGCAGCGACAGGACGCCGTCGCGGTAAGAGATGCTGTAGCCGGCCTCCACTGCCGTCCTCGACCGGTCGGCCGCCACTTCGACCGCATGTTCGGCCACCGAAACCGAGACGGAGGACGCCGAGCGACAGACGGAAAAGGCCGTGCCGAGCGCGGTGGTCACGAGCTCTTCCGCGTTGACGGAGAATGGCCGGCTCGGGTCCGGCGCGACCTGGAAAAATGCCTCGCCCGACAGAAGGGTGATCTGCCGCCGTTGCGGGGTGAAGTCGACGGATATGGCGCTTGATGTGGAAAGCTCGACGGTCGAGCCATCGGCAAGCACGATGCTGCGGGTTTCGCCGATCGCCGTCTCGTAGTCACCGGCCGGCCTTGCCGCCTGCCAGGCCCAGCTTCCCGCTGCCCCGATCAGCAGAACGCCCGCTACCCCGTTCCTCAACAGCCGGCGGCGGCCGAGCGGTTGCGCAAGCTCTGGCGCCATGCCCGCACCAAGCCATATGCGCTCGATATCGGCATAGGCGCGTGCATGCCGTTCATCCGCTTCGATCCAGCGCCGGAAGGCGCTTTCGTCGGCTGCGGTCGCGCCTGGTTCCAGAAAATGCGCAAACCAGCGCGCCGCCGCATGCCCGATCCCGGCCTCATCGTTCGGGGTGTCGGTTTCGCGGCCCGCCGGCATTTCCGTAAACGTCCCCTTGCCTTGCGTCACTTTCACGTCTCGCCGGGCTGCGCCATGCCGGTTTTCAGCTTTTCAAGAGCCGTGACCATATGACCGAAAGCGGTTTTGGGCGAGATATGCAGTCGCTGCCCGATTTCGGCGAAGGTCAGGCCTTCGATGCGCGAAAGCAGGAACACGTCCCGGCACCGGGGCGGCAGGGTATCGATGAGCGTTTGCAGACGTTCCAGCTCCTGCCGTCCGATCAGGCGGGTTTCCTGCGTGGGCGAGGGATCGGCAATGAAGGCGAGGTGGTCGATGCCGGCAAAGACCGGGGCGATCCGCTTGCGTCGCTGGTGGTCTATGGCGAGGTTTCTGCCGGTGATGATGACATAACCCGACAGATCGCCCGAAAGGCCAAGCAGTTTCCGCCGTTCCCACAGCCGGAGGAAGGTGTCCTGCACGAGATCGAAAGTGGTCGCATGACAGCGCACGCGGTGATAGATCGCCGCGGCAAGCTTGGTCCTCACATTCAAAAACGCGTCCAGAAGATCCGGGCTGTCAATTTGCTGCATGGTTTCTGGATAACATCGGCCGTCCGCGCGCAGCAAGACGGTCAGCCAATAAAGATGATCTTTTTTATCATATTATTTGGCGGCAACCTCCCGGCCGCAACACGCTGAAATGGAGCCGGCGCTCAAATGCTATTATGCCGTGAAAACCGCAACCCGGCACGGGCCTGTCCATCATGGCATCGCACACGCCCGTGCCGGCCCTTCACGGGCGTGTGCGGCTGCCGATGGCTTATTTCACTTGGGCGACGACCAGCTTGCCGTCCGCGCGCTCGGCAACAAATTCGATATTGGCGCCTTCCTTGAGCTTGGCGAGGATTGCATCGTCCTTGACGCGGAACACCATCGTCATGGCCGGCATGTCGAGGTTTTTCAGTTCCTCATGGATGATGGTGACCTTCTTGGCTGCCGTATCCACCTTCTTCACCGTTCCCTTGGTGAATTCCTGTGCGAATGCGCCGAACGGAGCGGCAATCAGCAGCGTCGCTGCGACGGTGATTTTAACGATTGTCTTCATGATTATGGGTTTCCTTTGGGTTGCTGAGTTATTTTGCCGAGACCTTGAGGTCGCCGCGCATGCCGGCCTCGTAATGTCCGGGTTTCAGGCAGGCGAATTCGAACATGCCGTCATTGGTGAATTTCCAGATGATTTCGCCGCTTTCTCCGGGCGCGAGGCTGATGGCGTTCGGGTTGTCATGTTCCATTTCGGGAGCCTTCTCCATGGCGGCCTTGTGCTCCAGATTGGCCTTCTGTTCGTCGATGATGAACTCGTGATCCAGTTCGCCGACATTCTTGATGGCAAAGCGAACCGTCTTGCCCTTCTTGAATTCGAATTTGGCAGGCGTGAACACCATCTTGCCGTCCGGTGTCTCCTTCATCGTCACCTGAATGGTCTGGGTCACCTTGGCCTTGTCGCCGGGTTCGCCGATCGCCATCGTTTCATGGCCGCCGCCGTGGGTGCCCGATGCAAGGGCAGGCGTGGCGAAAGCGGTGAGAAGCAGTGCAAGTTTCAGTCCGGTCATTTTATTGTTCCTCGGTTCTTGTGGGGGTTACGTGCGTGTTCAGCCGTGTTTCATCGGGCGCGGCGTGATCTGTGTCTTGGGGTCATTGGTCTTCTGGGTGTCCGGCACCTCGCCGGTCCATTCCCAGGCCTGGGTTCCGGGCGGGTTTTCGTACCAGCCGGGATCGGTGTAATCGCCCGCGGAGATGCCTTCTCGGACCTTCACCACCGAGAACATGCCGCCCATTTCGATCGGGCCATGCGGACCCCATCCGGTCATCATGGGAACGGTGTTTTCGGGGATTTCCATTTCCATCGCGCCCATATCGGCCATGCCGGCAGTGCCCATCGGCATATAGTCCGGCCGCAGCTTTCGGATCTTTTCGGTGACGCTTTTCTTGTCGACGCCGATGAAGGTCGGGACGTCGTGTCCCATCGCATTCATCGTATGGTGCGACTTGTGGCAATGGATCGCCCAGTCGCCGAGATATTTGGCGTCGAATTCATAGGCCCGCATGGCGCCGACGGGGATGTCGATGCTCACTTCCGGCCATCGCGCCTCGGGCCGTACCCAGCCGCCATCGGTACAGGTCACCTCGAAATCATAACCGTGCATATGGATCGGATGGTTGGTCATGGTCAGGTTGCCGACCCGGACGCGCACTCGGTCGTCCTTGGAAACAACCAGCGGATCGATGCCGGGAAAAACGCGGCTGTTCCATGCCCAAAGGTTGAAGTCCGTCATCGTCATGACCTTTGGCACGGAGGAGCCGGGGTTGATGTCGAAGGCGTTGAGCAGGAACACGAAATCGCGGTCCACCGGCATGAATTTCGGATCCTTCGGATGGATCACGAAAAAGCCCATCATGCCCATCGCCATCTGCACCATCTCGTCGGAATGCGGGTGGTACATGAAGGTGCCCGACTTCACGAGGTCGAACTCGTAGACGAAGGTCTTGCCGACGGGGATATGCGGCTGCGACAGGCCGCCCACGCCATCCATGCCGGAGGGCAGGATCATGCCGTGCCAGTGGATCGTCGTATGTTCCGGCAGCCTGTTGGTCACGAAGATGCGCACCCGGTCGCCTTCAACCGCCTCGATGGTCGGGCCTGGCGACTGGCCGTTGTAACCCCACAGGCGGGCGGTCATGCCCTCCGCCATTTCACGCTCCACCGGCTCGGCGACAAGGTGGAATTCCTTGACGCCGTTGTTCATCCGGAAGGGCAGGGTCCAGCCGTTGAGGGTGACGACGGGGTTGTAGTCGGGGCCGGTGGCGGGTTTCACCGGGGCCTGTGTCGCCGCCGTTTCCATCACCGCCGCTTCCGGCAGGCTGCTATTGGATGTTTTCGCCCAGGCCGCCGAGGAGACCATAGCCGCGCTGACGCCCAGAAGTTGTCTTCTATTGAACATGGTCGTTCCCTTTCTTAATGTCCGCCACCGCCGCCGGTAGCGGCGGCAACCTCGGTCTCCCCGCCGGCCGCGCTCCCGCCGCCGCCATAAATGGCGGGGGCGAGACCGGCTTCGGCGAGCCAGAAGTCGCGTTTGGCATTGATGGCCAGCAGGTTCGAATTGACCTTTTCCCGGCTGTCGGCCAGGAGTTCGAAGGTGTTGGTAAGCATGCCGTTATAGGTCAGCAGCGAGTCTTCCTCGATCTTTGCGCGCAGCGGCACCACGCTGTTGCGATAATGCCGGGCGATGTCGTAGTTCGAACGGTAGGCCTGATAGGCCGAGCGTGCTTCCGAGCGGATATTGACCGCCTTTTCCGCCAGGAGGTTTGCCGCGCGCATATAGGCGAGTTCGGACTCCCGCATGCGCGCCTGACCGGAATCGAAGATCGGGATCACGAATTCCAGTTCGGCATTGCCGGTCGTCTGTTTGTGGATCCTGCCGTCTTCAAGCTCGCGTTCGGTCTCGAAGCCGGAACGGATTTCGAGATCGGTCACATATCGGGTGGCTTCGGTGAGCTTGAACGAGCGTGCGGTCGCCTCCAGATCGAGCCTCGCCATCTGCAGATCCACACGGCGTTGCAGCGCTTCGGCCTCGATCATGTCACGTTTGCTCAGCGCCCTTGGAAGAGCGGGCAGGCGATTGGGGATGGCATAGTCGATATCCGTGCCCCACAGTCCCATCAGCCGTGTCAGCTCCTCCTTGGCAAGCCGGGCCTCAAGCCGCGCCTTGGCGATCTGTCCCGTCAGTTCGGCGTAGAAGACCTGTTCGCGCGCCTGGCCCTCCTTGTTCAGCGAGCCTGCCTCGCCAAGCTTCACGGCGAGTTCCGCGGCGGCGTCCGCTGCGGTCTGCGCCTGCGCCAGCTGGCCGACATTTTCGAAGGCCGCGACGGCGCTGATCCAGGCGCGGCGGGTATCTGCCGCCAGCTGCAAAGTTTTCAGCGCAGCCGCGAGCTGCGCCTTGCGGAAGCCGGTATCGGCGATCTCGACATTTTTCTTGAGCGTGGCCAGCGCCAGGATATTGGTGACGACGACACCCTCGATCGCCTGATAGGCCCTGAGGCCGGGGGTGCCGATTCCCGTCAGCCCCATGCCGACCCTCGGATTGACCAGCATGGTCGATTGCCAGGCGGTTGCAGCCGATTCGCCGAGATCGGCATAGGCCGCCTGAAGTCCCCTGTTGTTCAGCAGGGCGACCTGTACCGCCGTTTCGACATCGACGGTTTTACCGGCGGCCATCAGCGACTTGACACGGGCCTGCGTTGCCTGCGCCTCGGCCCGGTTCTGGATCCAGACCGCCTGCTTTCCGGTCGCCTCGGATGTCTTGGCCGAAACAGTGGTGAAGCCTGCGTCCCGCGCCGTATATTGGGCGGCGGTAACGCAGCCGCCGAGAAAAAACGGCATGCAAAGGGCGGCGGCGAGTTTAACGGGGCGTAACGTCATGATGCGCCTCCTTTCGGAGCCTGCGCATCGTTCTGGCCACGCCAGGGTTTAGGATCGACCGGCATGCGGGCGGTGTAGCCCGCAACCGGGGTCTGGTAGCGGACTGGAGCGACGCCAAGCGTCGGGTTTGCCGCGTCGTCATAAGAGGCGGCGTCATTCATCATGGATGTGGCTGTGCAGCCGCCCAGAAGCAGGGGCGCCGCAACCACAATATGGATCGGGTTCATGGGTGTTTTCCGAACAGGAGATGCAACGGCGCGGCGGCGCTAAAGCCGTTCACGCACGGTCATTGCCCAAGGCGGGCCTTGCCTGTTCAGATATTCGGCGGACGGTGAAGGAGCGGGGTCTGACCCACGGCCTTGCTGTCGTCGAGGAAGGCGCGGATGCTCGCAACGACGGGGCCGCCAAAGGCGTCGTGGCCGATCGGAAGTGCCATGCTAAGACAGAAATCGCCGCAGCATTCCTGTTTGACCGGCTTTTTGACGCCGCCGTCGTGGCCGGCCATGTCATCGTGATGGTGATTGTCCGATGGTGCGGCCGAAGCGTCGTGGTCCATCATCATGCCATGATCCATCACGGCCGATTGACCATGCCGCATGTCTCCCGCATCGGGACCGTGCATTGCGGCACTGACGGTGGAAACGCTGTATCCTGCCAGTGACAGTATCATCACCAGTCTAAACAACAGGGCCAGCAATTTCGGTGCTCGCAATACTTCACGCATGGCCGGTAGAAAAGCCGCAGTCCCGTGATTTGTCAATGGATATCCCTCATAACCATCGACGAAAACCCGCCGCCGCACCGCTTCGCCGGCTTTTCCCCTCGTCCAGGCGCTCAGAGCCCCGCATTGCCGGGCCTCAGGCGATGTCGATGAAGGCCTCGTCGAGAATGAGGAGCTTGCGCGCCTGCATGCGGGCATATTCCTCGTAAAAGCCCTGTGATATCCAGAGAGGCGAGGAACCCCGCCGTCCGCTCCAGCCGATGCCGCCGATCAGCTCGGCCGCCGCCAGCTTGCGGCCGACATGGATGCGCGACAGGGAAAGCGAAGCCGCCAGCTGCGTGACGGTCCTCACATCGGTCGAAAACCTGTGCTGATCGGAAGGGCTCTCCCAGTCGATCCCTGCGATCAGCCGGTCCATCAGCAGGCCGCCCGCATTGAACCAGTTGAAGATGATGGAAAGCGGGCCGGGACACCGCACCTCGGGATTGGACAGGAAGGCCCGCACCACACGGGGATGGATGTCGGCCAGGATGATTTCGGACCGCTCGATGAACCGTCCGGCCCTGAACCCCTCATCGATCAGATCCAGCGCCTGGAAATGTACATCGTACCATTCGATCAGCATGGCGAGCACCGGCGGTGAGGGTTCCACTCCGCCGGGCTGTGTTTCGTCGGACCGGTTCACCGGCCTCACAAGGCCCCGTTTTAAGGCCTCCCTGAAGAAGGCATAAGCAACGTCATGGCTTGCAAGGCCGTGCCGCAGCGCCAGATGACCGAAATCTTCCCGGGTAAGCGCCGGCTCGCCCGCGCCGCCGCTGCGTTTTTGAAAATAGAGCGCCAGCAGGGCGTGACACAGAAGCCGGCTCTGTCGTGTCGCGAAAAGCGCGGTCATGTTGGGAGAGCCTTCATAGAGGGCGATGAAACCGCCCGCCAGCAGGCGCAGCGCGGCCGGGAAGGAACCGTTTTGCAGCAGCCGGTCTATTTCCCCGGGCGCAGGTCCACGGCCATCCGCGGGGGCGGCCGGCAGGCGGGAAATCGCAAAGTCGAAAAAATTGGTCATAGGCCGCGCTCCGGCATCGGGTGATCCACGGGCCTTACAGCAGCTGAAGTGGCGCGTCTTCTCATTGCGCGCAGAGGCGGGATTTTTAAGCCGGCGACCGATCCGCGGCGCGCGCTTCACCCGGCGTCATGCCATAGGCGCTGGCGAACACACGGTAAAATGTCGCAAGGCTGTCGAACCCGCAGCCATAGGCGATCTGCGTGACCGGCAAAGCCGGGGATGCCAGCAGCAGTCGCCTTGCTTCCTCGATGCGCATGGCGGACAGCGTGCGGGAAAAAGAAAGCTCCGCGCCTTCGAAAACCACGTGCAATTGCCGCAGCGAGATGCCGAGTTCTCTCGCAACCGCGGCAGGCGTCAGCTCCTGCCGGGATTTTTTCCGCATCATGATGTCCTGGGCCGCGTAACAGAGCCCGGTTCTGAGGGCGGCGCGCACCTCCGGCATGGCGGGCGAGAGCCGACCGCGAACGGTCATGGCGAGCCGGGCTATATGAGTCACGTCGCGCGCCGGATCGATGAGCCTGCCGTGGCTGGCGTTCAGCGCGTCGAAGAGCGCCCGGAATGGCCTGGAGAAGGCGGTATTCTCGGCATAACGCGTCGCAAAAAGGTCATCGGCGGTCTGGCCGAGCATGAGTTCGTAGCCGACGGGGATCTTCAGCATCCTGTACTGAAAATCCGCCTCGCCGCCCGGTATCGCATTATAGGGCAAGTCCGAATAGTTGATGGTGATATCGCCGCCGCTGACGGCATGAACCCGATCCCTGCCGGCATGCAAAAGCCCCGAGCCCGTCACCTGCAGGCCGATGCACAGGCTGTCGCCGGCAATGCGGGCTATGTCGGCCTCCGTGCGGTTTACCCGGTAGGACGAGGCGCGCATCTCGCTGACGACGGCGCCGGCAACGGCGCGTGCCTGGAAGGAACCCTTGAAGCTGTGGCGGCGGTCCCGCGCCAGTTCGATGGTGACGCCGAACAGGCTTTTGCCGCGCACTTCGCGCCATTGGTCGAAGCGGTGCTCGGGTAAAAAATCATCGGTTGCGAAACGGATGATGGTGCTCGTGGTTTTGTCCTCCCTGCCGCTTCCGAAGGCCTATTGTCCCGTTGCATGAAATCGCAGATGCACGAGCGGATAGGGCCGTCCCTGACCGTCGAGGTCGGAGCGTCCCGTCGGCTCGAAGCCCAGCCGGCGATAAAAAGCCATCGCCTTGACGTTCTGTTCGTTGACGTCGGTGGTCAATGCGGGGTGAAGCGCAAGCGCTCTCAGGACCAGGGCTCTGCCGATGCCTTTGCCATGGTGATCCGGATCGATGAAAAGCGCCTCCATATGCCCGTCGTGCAGAAACATGAAGCCGAGGGCCTGGTCCGAGGCATCGACCGCCAGTGTCAGCGGCGCCCCGGGCAGGAAGGTTTCGACCTCCTGCCCGATGGCGGTGCGATCCGCCGGCAGAAGGAAATCGTGGGTGGCGTCGACCGCCCTGCTCCATATGTCGAGGATGCGGGAAGCGTCGCGGCCGGTGGAGGGGCGAAGTGTGATCATGCGCAACACTTAGCAAGTGCGGCCTTTTCGCGCCATGGGGCCGGCCCGGTCTTTTCCGTGGGCCTTGCGCGTATCCGCTGAATTTCCGTTTCGAAACCCCTCGGTTCCGCCGCCGCAAGTCCGCACGTTCTCCGGTGGCGGAAAATTTTCTCGAAAAAAGTGCTTGCAAAAAGCAAGGCGAAAAAAATAGATAAAAGAGAGTTCTATCTATTTATTTTGAGGGAGAGGCAGTCTGATGGACCAATTCGCCGTGCAAATCGAGAAAAATCCACAGCCAGTTCCACTGGCAGGGACAAATTCCCCACTCGATGAGGCTAAAATTATCTATAATTTGCCATTTAACGATCTCCTCTTCCGTGCCCAGCAGGTGCATCGCCGTCATTTCGATGCCAATGCCATCCAGATGAGCCGGCTCCTATCCATCAAGACCGGCGGCTGCCCTGAGGATTGCGGTTATTGCAGCCAGTCCGCGCGCAATCCGACCGGCCTGAAGGCTTCCAAGCTTATGGAGGTGGAACGGGTGCTGGCCGAGGCGCGCAAGGCGAAGGAAGGCGGGGCGACGCGTTATTGCATGGGCGCTGCCTGGCGCAGTCCCAAGGAGCGCGACATGGAGGCGGTGGTCGCCATGGTGGAGGGCGTCAAGGCGCTCGGTATGGAAACCTGCATGACGCTCGGCATGCTGACGCCGGAACAATCCGAACGGCTCGCCGATGCCGGTCTGGATTACTATAATCATAACGTCGACACGTCCGAACGGTTTTATTCCGAGATCATCACCACTCGCACCTTCGAGGACCGGCTGGAAACGCTTGCCAATGTCCGCGATGCCGGCATCAAGGTCTGTGCCGGCGGCATTCTCGGCATGGGGGAGACGGTCGAGGACCGTATTTCAATGCTGGTGACGCTCGCCAATCTGCCGGTTCCGCCGGAAAGCGTGCCGATCAACATGCTGATCCCGATCCCGGGGGCCAGGCTCGCCAAGGCGGACCCCGTCGATCCGATCGATTTCGTCCGCACCATCGCGCTTGCACGCATCCTGATGCCGCATTCGCATGTGCGGCTTTCGGCCGGACGGACGGAGATGAGCGACGAGACGCAGGCGCTCTGTTTCCTGGCGGGCGCCAATTCCATCTTCATCGGCGAAACGCTGCTGACGGCGGATAATCCGGGCGAGGATCACGATACCGCGCTCTTCCGGCGGCTGGGCCTGAAACCGATGGAACTGCCGCCTGTCGAGGCGGGAGGGTGCCGGTGAACGTCGCCGCGCTCTCTCCCTACGCGATGAAGCTTGCCGGTCTCGGCCGCAAATCGCGGCTGCGTACGCTCGCACCCCGGGAGGGTATCGACTTTACCTCCAATGATTATCTCGGGCTTGCCGGCGCGGCGCGGCTGAAAGCGGCAATTGCCGAGGCCATGGACAGGAGTGTGCCGACCGGCGCCGGCGGGTCGCGGCTGCTGCGTGGCAACCATCCCGAACATGAGGCGCTGGAAACGGAGGCGGCGGCGTTTTTCGGGGCGGAAAGAGCGATCTATTTCGGCAGCGGTTTTGCCGCCAACGTCGCGCTTTTTTCCACCCTGCCGCTGCGGGACGATCTTGTCCTTCATGACGCCCTGATCCACGCCAGCGTGCATGACGGCATTGCGGCCGGCAAGGCAAAGGCGATTGCCGTGCCGCATAATCAGGTCGAGGCATTCGAGCGGGAAATCGTCCGCTGGCGGCAGGCGGGCGGCAGCGGGCGTCCGTGGATTGCGGTGGAAAGCCTCTACTCCATGGATGGCGATTATGCGCCGCTTGCGGCGCTCGCCGACCTTGCCGGCAGACATGGCGGTTTTCTCGTTGTCGACGAGGCGCACGCCACCGGCGTGTTCGGCGCCGGCGGGCGCGGCCTCGCCGCGGCGCTGAAAGGTCCGGGCCATGTCGTGGCCTTGCATACCTGCGGCAAGGCGCTCGGGCTTTCCGGCGCGCTTTTGACCCTGCCGGCGGTTCTGGCCGATTATCTCGTCAACCGCGCCCGCGGTTTCATCTATTCGACCGCACCCTCGCCGCTGATGGCGGCGGCGATACGGGAAGCCTTGCGCATCATCGCCGACGAACCCTGGCGCCAGGCGCGGCTGATGGCGCTGGTAAACTTCGCCGGCGAAGAGTTTCGCCATCGGCTGGGCGTCACGCCCAGCGGTTCGCAGATCATGCCGGTGATGATCGGTGACAATGCCCGTTCGCTCAAGGTTGCCGCACGGCTGCGGGACGGCGGTTTTGATGTCCGGGCGATCCGCCCGCCGACGGTGCCGGAAGGCACGGCGCGGCTGCGTGTCGCCGTCACCCTTAATGTGGATGAGGGCCAGATCGCCGGCATGGTCGGGCTGCTCGCCCTTTTGCTGGAAGAGGAGCGGCGATGAGCCCCCGTTTCGTTATTTCCGGCACCGATACCGGCATCGGCAAGACCGTTTTTGCCGCGGCCCTTACCCACGCCCTTAAAGCCCATTATTGGAAGCCCGTGCAATCCGGTCTTGCGGAAGAGACCGACAGCGAGACGGTGGAACGGCTGGGCGGCGTGCCGCGGATGCGCATCCTGCCGGAAGCCTATCGCCTGAACATGCCGGCCTCTCCGCATCTTTCAGCCCGTCTTGACAATATTACGATCGATCCCGCGCTTCTCATGCCGCCACACACCGATGAACCCCTGGTGATCGAAGGGGCCGGTGGTCTTCTGGTGCCGCTGACAGACAGAGTGTTGTTCGCCGATATTTTCGCCCGCTGGCAAATTCCACTGGTCCTGTGCGCCAGAACCGCGCTCGGCACCATCAATCACACGCTGCTGTCGCTTGAAGCGCTGCGGCAGCGACGGATTCCGGTGCAGGGCGTTGTCTTCATCGGCGACGAGAACCGCGAAAACCAGCACATCATCGCCAACCTCGGTGGCGTTCGCCCGCTCGGCCGTTTGCCCCGCCTGCCGGAAATGAGCGCCGAGGCGCTTCAGCAGGCATTTGCCCGGCATTTCAATCTCGCCGATTTTCTGGAGACGCCGGCATGAACCGTTCACCCGTCTGGCACCCCTTTACCCAACACGGGCTGGAGCCGCCGATGAAACGTGTCGTTTCGGCCAAAGGCGCGTTTCTGGTCGACGAGGAGGGAAGTCACCTGTTCGATGCCATTTCGTCCTGGTGGGTCATCACCCATGGTCACCGGCACCCGGCCATCATGGCGGCCATCCGCGCCGCGACCGAGACTTTTGACCAGATCATCTTCGCCGAATTTTCCCATGAACCCGCCGAAACGCTCGCCAGGGGGTTGATCGCGCTTGCCCCTGCCGGGCTTGAACACGTGTTTTATTCCGACAGCGGTTCGACGGCCGTGGAGGTAGCGCTGAAAATGGCGCTCGGCTATTGCCATAATCGCGGCGAAAAACGCGACCGTATCGTGGTTATGGAACATGGCTATCACGGCGATACGATCGGCACCATGTCGACCGGCGAGCGCGGCGTGTTCAATGCCGCCTACGAGCCGCTGCTTTTCGGCGTTGACCGGCTGGCTTTTCCCGAAGCCGGCAATGAACAGCGGACACTGGACCTGTTCGAGGCCTGTTGCCGGTCGGGCCGTGTCGCCGCCCTGCTCATCGAACCCTTGGTACTCGGCGCCGGCGGCATGAAAATTTACGGTGCGGATGTCCTGGCCGGGCTGAAGCAGATCGCCGAACGCCATGGCTGCCTTGTCATCGCCGATGAGGTGATGACCGGCTGGGGCAGGACGGGAACCCTGTTTGCCTGCGAGCGGGCCGGCATCGCGCCGGATATTCTGTGCACCTCCAAGGGGTTGACCGGCGGTTCCCTGCCGCTGGCGGCAACGCTGTGCAGCGCCGAGATTTTCGACGCGCATGTTTCGACCGACCGCCGCAAGACCTTTTTCCATTCCAGTTCCTACACGGCCAATCCGATCGCCTGCGCCGCCGCCGTCGCCAATCTTCAGGTCTGGCGTGATGAACCGGTTCTTGCGCGCATCGAGCAAGTGCAACAGGCGCTGCGCGACAATCTCCGGCGTTTTGCCGGCGACCAGCGTTTTGTCTCCATCCGGCAGGCGGGAACCATCGCCGCACTCGATCTCGTGGTGCCGGCCGGCGGTTATCTGGCCGATGCTGGCCCGCGCATGCGGCAATTGTTCCGTGAGCGTGGGTTCATTATCCGCCCGCTCGGCAATGTGATTTATCTGATGCCGCCCTATTGTTCGACGGCACAGGATCTGGCCCGCGCCTTTGACGCCATCGACGAGGTGGCCGGGATCGTGACCGAAACCGCGCCGCCGAAGGCGCGCGCGGCCGGAACGGTATGAAGGCGGGGAGCGGCCATGTTCAGAATATTCCAGAACCGTCTCCGAAAGTCCTGACAATGCAGACACGTTCTTCCCGCATGGCCGGCTTTGGCCATGCCGTCCCGGCGCGATGCGTGAACAATGCCGAGATAGAGGCCAATCTTGGACTGGAAACCGGCTGGATCGAACGGCGGACGGGCATCCGCACGCGTTATTGGGCACAAGAGGGCGATACTCTGAGCGGCCTTGCCGAAAGAGCCGGCCGCATGGCGCTGGAAGAGGCGAAAATCAACGCCGATGACGTGGCGCTGACGCTGCTTGCGACCTCGACGCCGGATCATCTCCTGCCGCCTTCGGCGCCGCTGCTCGCGCACCGGCTTGGCCTGGCGCGATCGGGCGCCATCGATCTTGCCGGGGCCTGTTCCGGTTTCCTCTATGCGCTCACCCTTGCCGATGGTTTTGTCCGCACCCATGGCCGCGCCGTGCTCGTCGTCGCCGCCAATATCCTGAGCCGTCGGATCAATCCCGGGGAAAGGGCAAGCGCGGTGCTGTTTGCCGATGCCGCCGGTGCCGTTGTGCTTGCCCCCTGCCCGGAGGCGAGGCGTGGCCTGCTGTCGGCCGATCTCGTTGCGGATGGCGGTGGTTACGACCTCATCCAGATCGCGGCCGGCGGCAGCAGCCGGCCTTTTTCCGCCGCCATGTCCGCCGAAGATGCCCTGATGACGATGCGCGACGGCCGCGAGGTGTTTTCCCGCGCAGTGACGCTGATGACCGAGACCTCGCGCCGGGTACTGTCCGAAGCGGGAAGAATGGCGGCCGATATCGACCGTTTTGTGCCGCATCAGGCCAATGCCCGCATGTTCGACGCCGTCTGCGGCAATCTCGGCATCGACCGGCAAAGGACGGTCCGCACCATCGAGACCTTCGGCAACTCCTCCGCAGCGACCATTCCGCTTTCACTCTCCATCACCCATATGGGACGGCCCATCGCGGAGGGAGAAACCCTGCTTTTGACCGCTGCGGGTGCAGGAATGACGGGCGGCGCGGTCATTTACCGTGCCTAAGCGCCGTGCGTGACGAACGTCGCGGCGACGTTGCGTGTGCGGCAGTCAAGAAGCTGATTTCACTTGGAGAAATTTGGCTGGGGAACCTGGATTCTCGCATCATTTCAATGGCTTAGCGGAAAGGCCTTGAAATTCCCTCTATTTTCCCGCCGCGAGCGACCGTGGATGCCACCTTTGTGCCCTGGCTTTGGGCATCAGTCAACTAGGCGGTCAAGCGGCAATAATTTCCGCTTTCAAACCTGAAGTTTGCGGTGAGGCGGCCATTATTCGCCCGGCAGCTTTGCGCCTTGATGTCGGTCATACACGCCTTGGGGAAGCGCGCCTGAAAGCAGACTTTCCGACCGCGCGTCTGCCATGCGCAGAAGATTGAAGACGTGCCGCTACGCCTACTGAAGGACTCGTTTCAGCACGGTTTATTTAGGTCCTCCAGAGCTGGGTTCGTGTATTCGTGAAAGCCGCTTCGTCCTCAGAGAGGTGCGAGTTGTGCGCCCCTTTAACGCAGCTTAGTCGGCTTGCTGCTTGATTTTGTGCGTGATGTCTTCCACTCGAAATAGTCGACACCACTCGACTTCAAAATCGTCTATATTGAAAACCGCCACATTGTAGCCGTCCTCACCAAACGCGCTTTTGTACGCCACGCCGTCGTAACCGAGGGAGCGGAACAACTCAGCGAGGATCTGCGTGGGAGCGTACTCCGCTGCGTCGTCGGACCGATCTGCCGGCGTTGAAAATGCCCTGTCGATATCCGACCAAACTGCTTTCTCCAACTCCGCCCGTTCTGGCTCTTTGAAGTATATGAACTGCTTTTCGGCGAGAATGCTGCAGTCGATCAGCTTCAGTTCGCGCATACATTTCAAAACGGCAACAGTCACGTAAGCACCGATCGCAGGTCTGACTTCCGATACTGCCGTGGCATCGTCTGTCGCCATATAGAGACAGGGTATGCCACGGGTGTTCACGCGCCCGTCGCTGGCGCGATCACGCAAAGGCATCATGCGGGTCTTGTTGGCCGCGCACTCGATGTCGTCGATGTAGATGTCTTCACCGTCGTCACCGGTTTGATATATCGGCCTCAGGCCATGTGCCACTTGAGCGCGCCTTAACCTCGTGCCCACGTTAACGATATTCTCTCGGGTATGACACGTCGCAGCGACAGCTTGCAGAAATTCTTCCGTCTCCGGAGAGCGAATGAAACGACGCGACTTCACGACTTCGCGTCGGAAATGATGGTAATCACGATGCGACTTGAAAGTTCGAGCCAAACGCTCTTCAGTCACGACTCCACTCCCCACAATCGTCAACCACTACGTCAGTACTATATGCTCAACTGGTCCGGGAACATGCTCAAGAAGGTTTGCCTGACAACGCTCGCTTCCTATGCCGACATTTCTTTCGAAGGCTATGGCATCAGCCGGCCGCAACCGGTTCTCTCTCTTTGAGAAGTCTCGCGCCAAGCGAATCATCCATCGCTCTCCAGAGGTCGACCACGACGTCGCTGTCGAGCTCTGACGGGGTCAATCCGAGTATCTTCTTAACTTCGGCCCGCACCCGCGCGACAAATGGCAAAAATTTCTCTGTCCTCGGCGACTTGGGTAGAACAGCCTCGATGGTGTCCAACGACCACAGAACCGTCGCCCAGCATTCCAGGAAGTCCGCAGGCATCGAATTGTATTCGCGGGCGATCATGAGACGTCGGACGGGAGGCCTTTTTCCGCAGAAGAACGACGAGATCACTCTGAATGCCATACGAGGCCAGCCGCGGTCGTCCGTGGAAGGCTCAAGACCGTTCGGCAGATGGGTCGTCCTAGCTTTGTGAAGGAGCATCATCAACCAGAAGCGGACACGAAGAACGTCGGGCGCACCAAGCGGCTCGTCCCCTGCCGTCACTCGCTCGACATAAAGGCCGACCATCTTCTCGTACTGCTTGGCGTCAACCCGGATCTCATGAGCGGGGCTATCTTCCTCTTCTTCTTCCTCTTCTTCTTCCTTCATTTCGGCCCGCCGCGTGGCGGCTTCCGTCAGGGCCACCTCGTTCTCGTCCCCAAGATCCATCCAGTCTTCGTCGTCCTCGGCCTCATCTTCGTGAACAAGGACGCGCGACTGGCCGACGAGTTCGTTCATGAACTGGCGGATACGGTCGGAATGTTTGCCCGACAACGCGTTCTGGCGCTCGTCGGAACGAGCGTCCGGAACACGCGTCCTCATGAACTCGTCGTAGCTCAGAAAGCGCGTCTCCTGCTGCTTCGCCTCGGTGCGGGGACCGTGGGAGGCGCGGGACGACGCGACCGATGCGGTCGAAATCTCGTTGAGGTCTGCCCGTGCGAGCTCGTCGGCCGCCTGATGCATCCAGAGCTCGAAGTCAGCGTGCGCATCGAAGATCTCAATCGCCTTCGCAACGGATCCGGTCGCTATCTCTCGGCGCCGGCTTCTTAGCAACGACCGCTGGATGACGTAGGCTCTGCTGGAGACGAACTGGCCGGATTCGACAGTCACGAAGCTTATCGCGCTCCTGCGTTCGGCCGTGATCCGGAACGTCACGTTGGGGCGTTCGGATCCGAGCGCGTAGGCGATAGTGTCGATCAATTGGGTGTTTCCGTCCAGGAGGCGAATGACTCCCTCGCTCGGCACCTCGCTCGGAACCATCCATGTGAGCACGTCGCCTTCCATTTCGAAGAAGCCGGGCCGCCGAGAAGATATATCTTCGAGCGGAATGGGTGGAGACCGCCCGGCCTCGATCAGATCATCAGGGTCGAGCGGATCTTGTTCTAGTATCTCCTCCAGACCAAGGGCCTTCGCCGCCGCTCCCGCTGGGAGCCTTCGATAGATGCAGGCCTCAGCATTTCTTTTCGAAGGTCCGAGTAAGCCGAGCGCGGCCGTCGTGCAGTTGGCGCTTCCGACTAGCACATGATCATGTTCCGCGGTGCTCGCAACGCAGACCTTCGCATGGGTAAACCGGCCGGCGAGCTTGCGGGGCAGATTTCTGAACTCCACCTCTGCCGGTCGTTCCGCTTCGACAGGAAACCCTACGTTCTCGGCATCCAGCAAAACGGAGATTCTGTCCGCCCGGAGCTGCTGCTGGAGGAACTCGAGCGCAGACAAGTTTTCGTCCCAGTAGGGGCTGACGACGACGAGGCTCTCGACTGCGACATCACCGACGAGGTCGAGGAATCGCCGCCCGATCCCGTCGTCGGCGCCGTTGGTCAGGAACGCGATGAGCGTCCCATCATCGAGCGTCGCCATCCCCGCCTCGCCTCCGCCGCGCAGCCAGGGCGTTCTGTCCTTGATCCAGTCTATGGCGTCGACCGCAGAGCGAGATCTCTCCTTGACCAGGCCTTCCAGGTAGGCCCAGGCAGCTCGTAAGATGTCACGTTCGGGACCGGGTTCGTCGCCGCATTCGATTTCGATGACGGCTTCGGCGTTGCCTGCAAGGCCGGCAGCGGTGATGTTCGCCGATCCGACGAAAAGGCGACCGCCTTTGCGACCGAGCTGCAGAACGACCTTCGGGTGGAAGAGACCGTCGGCAACTGGTGGTGAAGTTAGCGCGTAGTCACGACCCAACTGCGACGGAAGGCGGGAACCGTCCGACAGCGACATGGAGGCCATGCGCTCGTCCGCGACGACGAGGATGTTCGTCGCACCACTCGCCACGAGCTGGGGGAGCATAACCTCTTCCAAGGCCGAGAACTCGACGGCGAATGTCGTCGCGACGGCTGAATGATACGGGCGTCCTCCGCTCCGACGCGCCATTCGCTCGAGGTACTTCACGCCGCCCCTCCGAGCAGTTTTGCGGCACGTTCAGTGAGGCCGTCGTCATCGACCAGTCCGACGTCCACGAGGAACTGGATGGCGGGGTTGAGCCGTGGAGTCGTGGCGACCGGCGCGTATCCATTGCGGCGAAGGAGCCGTCCGTCGCGAACTTCGAACAGAAACGTGTAGTCCTTCTGTCTCCGGAGCTTCTGCATCGCGACCCAGCTATGTCTAAGGACCACCCGCTCGATGACATATGCCGAAATCAGGTCGCGAACGGGCTCATCCGCCCGGCGTGAGAACCAGTTCATCTCCGTCACGATGGACCTTGCATTGCCTGAGATGGGAAGCTCCCGCCGCATCACTTCGCTCAGACGTTCGTCCGATGCCATCCGCTCAAACAGCGCGGCGAGCGTCGAAATCGCGTCCCAGGCCTTTGCTTCCGGAGTTCCACGTCGTCCTGTCAAGTTCGACCACCTACCGCGATAGTCGAATGCCTCGTTTCCTAGCCTATGCTGAAAAGCGGACCACCGTTCGTCTGCACTCTCATCCGACCCGAGCCGTTCCCAGATCTCTCCGCGGATTTCGGCGAGCGTCAAACCTGCATCCTGCTCTCCCATGAGAGCGAGAGCCCATTCCAGAAAGGCCGCTGCGGCGATCTGCATGAAATCGTGGCAGTGGTAAGCTTCCCACCGAACGCGCTGCCGGTCCAGATCGTCGTCACCGAACGTGGGCGTCGAGAACAGATGCCACCGGACGGACATCGGATCAGGGCGGCCGGCCATAGCCTTCGATGTTGCTAGGACGAGCTTAAGGGACGCCGTGCGACTCAGGTCACCTGTCGTCGCTTCGGCTCCTGTCATGAAAAGGAGCTGGTCGTAGATCGCCAGCTCGTCCGAATTTTCGAGAATCTGCGAGGGGAGGATCGGCCAGAGCTCGTCCAAGATCGAGAGCGTAACCTTTGCCGACTTTATGCACTCGATCAGAAGGGCCTCAACCCCGTCTCCGATCGCCTCTCGAAAGGCCTGGGCCGCGGCCAGTCCGAGACCGTTGCTTGCCCGCTGGATACCATGGTCTCCTTCAACGAAAAGTCCGAGTTCCACCATCTGCGAATAGTAGGCGCCGCCGAAGACGCCCAACGACTGCCGGAGGTAACGAGTCACGTTCGCGTCGTTAGAGGCGGCCTGCGCGAAATCTATCTCAGCCTCCTCAAGCGAGAGCCTCCGGTCTGCCCACTCGACACCGCCAACCCCACCCTCGCCTCCATGATAGGACGCGACGAGCGCGAAAAGAGCTTCGGCGCGCCGGACCCAGGAGCGCCATTCGGCAAAGTCTGTGGATCCCTTTTCGCGCGCGTAAGCGTCGCTTACCCAGCAATAGAGGCCGTAGTAGCGGATGCGCAAAGTGACGTTGCTGATGCCCGGAACTAGAGACTGATAAAGCGCGACGCCGGCATTCTGCATCCCTAGAGGGTCGAGTCCACGCTTGTCGATCCGCTCCGTCCACTCAGGCTCAGCTATCATTCAAGTCTCACCGGCATCGATTCACAAATAGCGCTATAGGGCGGGAAGATCTAAGAGTTGGCAATATTGATTTTAGCCCGGCATTAAGCGTCGAAAACTTCCCGCTGCCATCACTCTGGCGGAGGGTTAAAAACAGATGTCCAGTTCGGCGCGATCAGGTGGTCTGACGATGAGTAGATTATATTCTCGCAATCCTGCGTCGCTCCGCCAACTTGTTGATGTATCCGCGTGCGGAGGCCGTCCATCAGCATTTTGCCGTGGCTATGCTCGAAGGCTACGGGGACAAGGCCGTTTGGAGGCACGAAGTTGGCAATTGCTGGCGGATCCGCAGGCATGCCGCACTGTGCCCATTCTGGTTTTCCGCGCTTGCGCGTGCTCTCGTAGACCGTCGTTCGGATTTGGCCGCGCGCGGTGTGGGCGGCAGCGACAAGTTGGTCACGCTTGAAGGCTGTGACTTGGGAGATTGCAGCGTCGACCACCTCGGGCGCAAGCTGTGGAAACTTGGCCTTCAGGTGTTCGGCTTGGGCGAATGAATGTTCAACGTCGTTGAGAGGCGTGAACACTTCCGTGACGCGAGTGACGCCATTCCGCAGACGCTCGGCGTCCGCAGTCGCGATCTCAAAATCCATCTCCGGTTGAGTGCGGAAGTCGCGGTCGCGATGGAGGATGATCCGCGCGTCGGGTCTCATGTCAGTGATCATGCTGGCGAGCAGCCGGGCGGCTGGCAGATTGCCGCATCCGTTGTAGGAGATGACGGCGAGGTTTTGTGGAGCCCCGTTGGCTAGCGCCAGCGCGGTGACTGGTTTGGTGCGCTTGTCCTCGGTCATCAGGAGGACGGGACGCGCGGGGTCGAAGGCGTCGGCGCCGGCTGAAAGCGCACCGAGGGTCATGAGTATGGGAATCGCAGGCCGTTGGGCTTCGTCGACGGGCACCTGGACGCCCTCGCTCATCCAGACGACGACAGCGTCGGCGTCATACATCAGGCGCTGGATTAGCTGCGGGGAGTGACTGGCGAATAGGATGCGCGTTTGTGTCTCTGCGGCGACACCGCGCAACGCCTCGTAGAGCCGCGACTGGCTGTCGGCGTGAAGATGGGCATCCGGCTCGTCGAGTAGCAGGAGCGGGGGCGCGTAGAAGCAAGCGTAGGCGATGATCTGGATAACCTGCAGCATGCCCGTGGAAGCCATGTCGATCGTCACTCGGGAATCCGTCCCCTCGACTTCGACCTTCACATACCGATCGCGGTGCTGGTCATGCGCCACGACGACGCGCGCACCAGGATAGCAGCGGTCAAGGAGGGTAGAAAAAGTCTTCCAACCGCTGTCAGGAAGCACCCCGATGTTGCGTGTGTGCGTCCACGAGGCCCGAGCTATCTCGTCCAAATCACGGGTAAATAGGTGGTCGAGCACGGTACGAAGGTACAGGTTCGCGTCACCGTGCATGACAGCAGCATCCATCGCGCCCTTCGTGCGCCACTCCTCGCGCATCGGAATGCCGGAAAGGCCCGGTGTCAGTATCGAAAATGGTCGGTCGGGATCTGCGAGCACGGCTGCAAAGTCGTCGTCGCCGGTGCGGTTGATCGCGATGTTAGCGTTCTTTCCGCGCCGTACCTCAATCGTGATCTCTTTTGCGGCGTCCGTATCGAGATCGACGCCGCTATAGGTAATGGAAAAGCCAAGGTTCTGCGTTGCCGGATCACCCCGGCGCAGATCCAAGAGACGTTCAGTAGGCCGAAACAGGACTGCGTCGTTCGACACTGTGGCGGCGAAATCGGGCGTGCCGTCGCCACGCAGCCTACGCAACGCCGCCTGCAGGATAGACACCCCGAGCTGCGCTGCTTGCAACGCGCTGCTCTTGCCGCTGGTGTTCCCGCCGACAAGTGCCGTGACGGGCTTCAGATTTATAGTGAGCTCTTCAATCCGCTTGAAATGCCTCACCGTAATTTGGTCGAGCCGAACCTGCATGTATCCCCCGCCACTATAGGCTGCAGTCCATAAAAAGGGGTCACCGCGGAAAGTGCAACGTCAATCGCATTGGGTCCACAGGACGATCGCCACGGTCAGTCTCGTTATCGGACCCGAACGAATGACTGCTTCCCAACATAGCGCACTCAAACCGGTCAATTCGCTTGCGGCCCCTCAGCGGAGATTATTTCCGCTTTCACCTCCTGTAGAACATTGTATGCGCGAAGTGATACGCGGAATGCGTCATTCGGCGCCTAGCGACACTGAAGTAGGGTGGCATTTTCCACAATGCGACGATTGGAAAGCCAATTGTGCTTTCAATACTTGCTGTTTATCGTAAAAAATCTTGTCGTTCAGATAGTTGGGCATCTTGATGAAAGCGTTTGAATTTGATCACCAATTGATCGACGCCTATGAGCACTTTTCGCGCTCCTTTAGCGCTATTCGAGCGCCCGACCTGAAGTCCGAGATCGACGCGCAGTACGACGCCGGAAAGTTCTGGCCTGACGCCCTCCTATCACTCAATCCGCGCTTTATGGCTGGGCCGACGGTCGATGAACTCGTCGCCACGGGTGACCTTGATGAGGGCACGGGCAAGGTTTTCCGGTTCGGAGCGACACCCCTTCGCTTCCATCGTCACCAAGCCGAAGCAATTGCGAAGGCGAAGCAGGGCAAGAGCTACGTTGTCACGACGGGCACAGGTTCGGGGAAATCCCTGTGCTTCTTTGTGCCAGTTGTCGACGCAATTATCCGTGCTCGTCGCGCAGGAAAACCGCGGCGGACATCAGCAATCATCGTCTATCCGATGAACGCCCTGGCTAATAGCCAGATGAAGGAAATTGATAAGTTCATCGCTGGTTCTGGTTTACCTGATAATTTCAGGCCGGTGGTAAAGCGTTACACTGGTCAGGAAAGCCGAGAAGAACGCGAGCGAATTGCCGCCAGCCCGCCAGATATTCTCCTGACCAACTACATGATGGCCGAGTTGCTGCTGACACGGCAGGACGATCTGGACTCGCAAGTAATTGCAAACGCATCCGGCCTCGAGTTCATAATTCTGGACGAACTGCACACCTACCGCGGACGCCAGGGAGCTGATGTTGCAGTTCTCGTTCGGCGTCTGCGTGATCGATGCTCTCCTGACAAAGAGCCGATCTGCATCGGCACCTCGGCGACGATGGCATCCGAGGGATCGGATGAGAGCCGTGCTGTTGCTGTCGCAAACCTCGCATCACGACTGTTTGGTGCTGAGATTGGCCCGGATGCGGTCATCGACGAGTCTTTGCAGCGTGCCACCGATGATGCCTTGAAGGCTGAGCACGTTGTTGGTGCCTTGAGCAAGATCTTAACACAGTCCCTCCCGGACACACTCGACGACGAGGCCTTGAAGCACCACCCGCTCTCGGTTTGGGTGGAGTTGGAGCTCGGATTGGACGACGGGCTTGAACTTCGTAGAAAAAAGCCGATCCCATTCGAACAAGCTGTTGAAAAACTGTCGTCGGCCACTGGGGTCGAGGCCGAAATCTGCCGCGACTACCTCGAAAAGTTCCTGACCCGGATAAGTTTGCCTGAGAACGAGCGCGGAGGCACAAAGGATGGTGCTTTTCTAGCCTTCAAACTCCATCGTTTCATCTCGGGCGCAGGCGAGGTATTTACAACACTCACAGACAGACCTCGGCGGATCTTATTTGAAGGGCAGCTTGAGGATCCGGATGCACCTGGCAATCGCCTCTATCCGACCCGTTTTTGCAGAAGCTGTGGTCAAGAATACCATGTCGTGACGAAGGTCGAGGATGATGGGGATTTGCATTTTCTTCCCCGAAGCATTGATGACACCCCGCTCGATACTGAGGACGACGAGGTTGCCGGCTATCTCTGCCCAGTAAATGTCGACGATAGTGACTTTCAGTTCACCGGGGAGCTTGAGGGCTACCCTGAGAGCTGGCGGGAGGAAAAGAATGGCATCGAGCGGCTTAGAGGCTATCGTAAGAAGCGCACCCCTATATCATATGCGGTGGGTGCAGACGGCCGCCATGGAGCGGGCGGCAATGATTTCTGGTTTATCCCAGGGAAGTTTGCCTTCTGCCTTTGCTGTCATGACGAGCCCACGCAAGGCATGCGTGAACGCAGCAAGCTTGCCGGGCTCTCTGGCGAAGGGCGGAGTTCTGCGACAACACTGCTCGTGGCCAGTGCCCTGGAGTGGATGAACAAACCGGGCAGCGGCGTACCTGCGACGAAGCGCAAACTGCTGGGCTTTACCGACAACCGTCAGGATGCCGCACTGCAGTCAGGTCATTTCAACGACTTCTTGTTCGTAAGTCTGTTGCGCGGAGCCATTCTTCACGCGGTGATCTCCGCTGGCTCAGAAGGCCTTGCAGAAGACGAGTTCGGCCTTCAGGTAGTGAAGGCGCTTGGTTTCACTGCTGCCAACAAGGAGGCTCGGCAGCATTGGCTTCTCGACGCAAATGTTGGCGCCATTATCCGTGAAGACGCACAGCGTTCGCTCGCTAAAGTGCTCGCCCATCGTGTCTGGACGGACCTACGCCGTGGATGGCGCTTCACCAATCCCAGCTTGTCTGTTCTCAATCTGATCGATGTTAATTTCCTCGGCCTTGAGGAACTTTCGGAAGATCGCGAGCGCTTCATGGCCATCCATCCACTCCTTGGCGATCTCGGCATCGCTCAGCGGCAGGCTATTCTCAAGGCTATATTGTCTGCGATGCTCGAAGGCCTGGCTATTCAGACCGAGGCCTTAGACCTGACCGTCCTCGATGGTGTGGCTCAGAAATCCCGTATGCTTCTTCAGGCCCCGTGGGCAATTGACCAGAAGGAGAACCCGAGAGCACGCTCTTCCCTGGTCCTGCGCGGGGGTAGCAAGAATGTGGTCACGCTTCGCGAAGAACAAGCTCTTCTTCGGGCTGGCCCCAATTCCAGAATTGCAAGGTTCCTGAACCGGAAGTCCGTCCTAGGCGCGAAGCTGAACAAGGATGAGTACTACGAGTTCATGGAGGGAGTGCTTGCCTTCCTAAGCGATGAAGGGCTACTTGTGCCCGTCGATCTTGACGGTGACGTGACAGGTTGGCGCCTGTCACCGTCCGCGGTCCGGCTTATCCCCGGGCCCGCGCTTTCTGATGAAAGCCAGCGCGGCAACCGATACTTCCATGACCTTTACACCGCGATCGCGAACGACTTTGGCGACGGGCGCAGTTCCTACTGGGGCCTGGAGGGCCGTGAACATACGGCGCAGGTATCGCAGAAACAGCGCGAATGGCGTGAATGGCGGTTCCGGTTCGAACAGGACGATATGCAACATCTCGCGACCTCGGAATACCGCACGGAAATTCGAGCAACAGGCGAAACCGAGCGGTTTTTGCCAGCGCTATTCTGCTCCCCGACGATGGAACTCGGCGTGGACATTTCGGCATTGAACGCCGTGTATCTCCGCAACGTACCGCCCACGCCAGCGAATTATGCACAACGCGCCGGACGTGCCGGACGGTCTGGGCAGGCGGCGGTTGTCGTGACATACTGCGCTTCGGGATCTCCGCATGACCAGTATTTCTTTGAACGGCGCAATGATATGGTGGCCGGTGTCGTTCGGCCGCCCGCGCTTGACATCACGAATGAGGAACTTGTCCGGTCGCACCTTCATGCGGTTTGGCTGGCGGAAGCGAAATTGGCGCTTTCCCCAGATATTCCTGAAATCTTAGACCTTCACGGCGATAAATTCCCGCTGAAGGACGAGGTTCTGGCGGTAGTTTCGAAGTCTACTCTTGTCTCTGGGGCGCGCGGTCCGATGACGCGAGTTCTGAAACAGATTCTGGCGTCCGATGGTGGCAAGACCCCAATCTGGATGGAAGATCCGGACGAGTTCGTTCTTCAAACGGCCATGAACGCGCCGAAGGCATTTGATAGGGCATTTGACCGTTGGCGTGAGCTCTACAGCTCCGCAAGAACGCAGTTGGCCGAGGCGAACAAGCGCTCGGAGATCACTGGGCTCTCGGGAGCGGACCGACGCAAGATCAAGGCCGCGCAGATGCAAGCCCAGGATCAAATTGCAATCCTCGAACAAGGCAAGGCGTCGAATGGATCCGATTTCTATTCGTATCGGTATCTTGCGACGGAAGGCTTCCTGCCTGGGTACAATTTCCCACGCCTACCGCTGTACGCGTTCGTACCTGGTGAAGGGAAAACCGGCACATTCCTTTCCAGGGCCCGTTTTCTGGCCATTTCCGAGTTCGGGCCGCGCAGTCTGATATACCATGAAGGCCGTGCCTATCGGGTTATGAAGGCTAAGCTGCCCCCCGAGGTACGCCAAGGCGATGGATCCGAATTGGCGACCAAGGACATCTACATTTGCTCCAACTGTGGTGCGTCCCACGAAGGCGAAGTGGAGCGTTGTCACGGCTGCGACAATCACATGGCTGGAGAGGTCCCCATCAAGAAGACGCTTCGTATCGACAATGTCGAAGCGGCGCCGACTGAGCGCATTACGGCAAACGATGAAGAACGGGTACGGCAGGGCTTTGATATCCAGACCGTGTTCTCCTGGCCGAAAAAGGATGGCCAAATCCAGGTGACCAACGCCAGGTTCGTCTGCGAAGAAACGTGGCTCCTGTCACTTCAATACGCCAATAGCGCCGAAATCAGCCGCTTGAACAAGGGCCTGAAGCGTCGAAGGGATCAGACCGTCTTCGGCTTCCACATCGATCCCAGATCCGGTTACTGGGCGAAGTCCGACGGCGAGGATGGTGACACGGATGTGCCGCCAGATGTGGTGAAACCGGTCCGAATAGTGCCAATCGTTCGCGACCGAAAGAATGCCTTGCTGCTGCGCTTTGAACGGCCAGAACAATACGAGCCGGAAACGATCGCAACGGTCCAATATGCGTTGCTGCGTGGGATAGAGGTTGTCTTCCAGCTCGAGGAAGGTGAAATCCTGAGTGAGCCGTTGCCCGCGAGAGATAACAGGCGAGCAATTCTCACCTATGAGGCGACCGAAGGCGGAGCCGGCGTGCTTACGCGCCTGATTGACGACGAAAAAGCAATCAATGAGGTCGCCAAGACGGCGCTCGGCTTGATGCATTTCGAAAATGTAGATGCCGCGATTGCGGCGGGGGATGCAGATCTGTTGCAGGAGAAAGAGGATGGGAGTTGCGTGCGTGGCTGCTATCGCTGCCTTCTCTCCTACTTCAATCAGCCAGACCACGAGCTGATCAATCGCGCGAGCCCACAAGTTGCGCAGTTTCTAATCGATCTGAGTTGCGGGGAGATTTCCCGAGTGGCAAAGGCAGCACCAGGCGCAGTGGTATCGCCTTGGCATGAGGCGTTTGGAGCCGCTGGCATTCCTCAGATCGATACAATGCCCGCACGTTTCGGAGGCATTGAGTTCGAGTTTGCGTGGCGTGCAAGTATGGTTGCTGCGTCGACCAAAAAGCTGACATCGGAAGCTGAGGCGGATGCGATGAGCAAGGGCTGGGTTGTATACAGCTTGCCCGAAGTTCCGTCTGAAGGGCTACCAGACGGTTTTATCAAGAATTTTGCAGGTTGATATGACACTGAATTTTACTCCTGGCGACCTAGTCAAAGCACGCGGCCGGGAATGGGTAGCTTTGCCGACACCCGCGGAGGGGCTCCTCGCTCTGCGCCCTCTCTCAGGTAACGAAAACGACATCGTCGTTCTCGCACCGGATCTCGAACTGACGCCTGTCGAAGCTGCTCGCTTTGACCTGCCGGACGATGCCCGCCCGACAGTCCAGTCGAAGGCGGCACTCCTTGCGGATTCGCTCCGGCTGACCCTTCGTCGCGGCGCGGGGCCGTTCCGCTCGGCCGCGCAGCTCGCATTCGAGCCGCGCAGCTACCAACTCGTTCCATTGTTGATGGCTTTGCGCCTCCAGGTGCCACGCCTACTGATCGCTGACGACGTCGGCATCGGTAAGACGATCGAAGCGGGCCTGATTCTTCGCGAACTCATGGATCGTGGTGAGGTCGACGCCTTTTCGGTGTTATGCCCGCCTCATCTCGTTGATCAGTGGATCATCGAGCTGAAGGACAGGTTCGGGATCGACGCTGTTGCCGTCACCTCCGGGACGGCCGCACGTCTGGAGCGAAATCTCCCGTTGGCGCAGACCTTGTTCGATGCTTACCCGTTCACAGTCGTCAGTCTCGACTACATCAAGGCCGAAAAGCGTCGCGATGGCTTTGCCAGGGCGTGCCCAGACTTCGTGATCGTAGATGAAGCCCATGCCTGCGTTGGGACCCATAAAGGGAGGCAGCAGCGCTTCGACTTGCTGCAAGGCCTTTCACGCGATCCCGAGCGTCGGCTGATCTTGCTGACAGCAACGCCGCATTCCGGGGATGAAGAAGCTTTCGCCCGGCTCCTGTCGGTGATCGACCGGGAGTTCGGTACCGTGAACTTTGATGACCCAAAGTACCGAGAGCGCCTTGCCAGACAATTCGTTCAGCGGCGACGCGTCGATCTCGTCGAGGGGGCATGGGACGAAAACCGTGCCTTCCCCAAACACGAGACCACCGAATACTCGTACCGTCTGAACGACGAACATCGAGCATTTCATGAGGCCGTCCTCGATTATTGCTTCGCTGTCGTCTCTCGGGCGGGAGATACGCAGAAGGATCGCCGTCTTGCCTTCTGGGGCACGCTGGCACTGATGCGCTGTGTCGGGTCATCTCCTGCTGCGGCAATGAGTGCGCTGCGAAATCGGGCGTCTAACGAAGATGAACGCCTCGAGCCGCAGATCTTCGACGAGGATGGCGACGATGAAGACGCCGTTGATATCGAGCCGAACACGGTCTTCTCCAGCGATCCCGCGCTCCAAGGGCTGCTTGATAAGGCCAGCACACTTCTTTCAGCGGATGATCCCAAGCTGAACGCCCTCATCAAGGCCCTCAAGCCTTTGATCAAGGAAGGCGCGAATCCTGTCGTTTTCTGCCGCTACCTCGCGACGGCGGAACATGTGAAGGAAGGGCTTCGCAAAGCCTTCACGAAGCTGAACGTGCAAGCAGTGACGGGAGAGCTGACACCGGACGAACGCCGCGATCGCGTTGCCGAAATGGCAGCCGTGAATTCTGACGCTGATGAGCAGCGCGTTCTCGTCGCTACCGACTGCCTGTCGGAGGGTATCAACCTTCAGCAACTGTTCGACACGGTGATCCACTACGATCTCTCCTGGAATCCGACACGCCATCAACAGCGCGAAGGCCGTGTGGATCGTTTCGGCCAGCCTGCCGAGCTCGTGCGGTCTATCATGATGTTCTCGCCCGACAGTGCGATCGACGGCGCCGTGCTCGACGTCATCCTTCGTAAGGCAGAGGAAATACGCAAGGCAACTGGCGTGACAGTGCCTCTACCTGATGAGCGTGGGCCGGTCACCGATGCGCTGATGGCCGCGATGATGCTTCGCCGCGGTGGCGGAGTACAACAGCAGCTCACCCTCGACCTGCAACTGACCAACGGTATCCAGGTGATGGAGACCCGGTGGCGAGATGCAAGTGAAAACGAAAAGCGGTCGCGTGCTCGATTTGCGCAGAATGCGATGAAGCCGAGTGAGGTCGTCCCGGAATGGGAGAAGGTCAAATCTCTGCTCGGGTCACCGGATGAGACGCTTGAATTTGTCGAGCGGGCCATGTCGCGGTTCGGAGTTCCACTGGAAAAGAAGAAGTCATTGCAGCTTGCACATGTCCATGCTCTTCAGCCCAGTCTGAAGGAAACGTTGGAACAACGTGGCCTCAAGGGATCCATCAAGCTTGCACTGCAGGAGCCAGCGCCGTCAGGGACATCCCTCCTGACTAGAACACATCCGCTGACGTCCTCCCTGGCGGAAAGCCTCCTTGAGGCTTCGCTGGACAGTGAGGCGCTCCCGGACCTGGGCATCGGTCGTGTCGGTGCCTGGCCAAGTGCTGCCGTCTCCCAGATGACACGCGTCGCGCTTCTGCGCATTCGCTACAAGCTAACGGTTCATGCAAGACGCGAACGCCTTTTGCTGGCTGAAGAGGCAGCGCTCGTTGCCCTCGACAGCAACACTGTCATTGCTTCTGGCAGCAAGGCACGCGAACTGCTGGCCTCTCCCGCCACTGCAGACCTCGCACCAGTTGCCCGAGATCGCATAATCAACGCGGCGCGGGCGGCACTCCCGGATCTGCTGGCTGGTCCGATTGCCGAGTTTGTCCGAAAGCGCGCGGCGGAGTTGGATGAAGACCACGCACGTCTCCGTTCGGCCGCCGGTTCGACGTCGCGTGTAAGTGTTGAGCCGATCATTCCCCCTGATGTCATTGGCCTCTTCGTGCTCGTCCCAGGGGAGGTGTAATCATGGCGCGCAAAACCATCACCGACATGTCGGCATGGCCCTCACTGAGCCTGGAAGGCAACCTGATTGCTCCGGCAATGATCGCCAAGATCGATCAGCGCCAGGCTCCGGAGCAGTCCCCCGAGGACTATTCGGTTCGCAAAGGTCTGCAGATCCGCGAGGAAATCGCGACGGCCTTCCGTGTGGGCCAATCGCATTTCGACGCCTTCGCCAGGATTGAGCACCCGTCGGCTGCCGCGACCACGCGCTTCATTTCCGGTCTAGTCAGGGAGACCTTCGGGTATGCTGACCTCGCTGTCGCATCGGCACCGATTGCCCTATCGGCATCTGGCCGTGTGCCCATCGTGGTCGCCCCTCCTCAAGAGCAACTTGACCGACGCAGCCCGACGCTCTCGACGGATCGATCTCGCTCCCCGGCCTTCGCGCTCCAGGACCACCTGAACGACAGTGACGATGCCCTGTGGGGCATCGTGACCAACGGCATGCAGTTGCGCTTGATGCGTGATAATGCCTCGCTGACCAGACCCGCATACATCGAGGCGGATCTCGCCCAGATGTTCACGAACGAAGACATCGCTTCCTTCGCCGTGCTCTGGCTTTTGATCCACCGTTCCCGCTTTGGCGCTGCAGAGACCCCTGCCACCGATTGCCCCCTCGAGCGGTGGCGCGACGCCGGCTCCAAGGAAGGCGAAGCTGCGCGTGATCGCCTAGCATATCAGGTCCAGCTTGCCCTAAAGCTTCTCGGCTCCGGCTTCCTCGAAGCCAATCCCGATCTTGCGGCCAAGCTGCACTCCGGAGAAGTGAACCTCACTGAGTGGTTTAACGAACTCCTGCGCCTCGTCTACCGCCTGATCTTCCTTATGGTGGCTGAAGACCGCAACCTGCTTCATCCAGACAAGGCTAGGCCCGAGGCCCGCAACCTTTACGCCGAAGGTTACTCGCTGCAGTCGCTGCGTAAGCAATGCTATCGCGCCGCCACCTGGGACAAGCACCATGACCGTTATGAAGCCGTGAAGGTCGTTTTCCGCGCCCTTACGCATGGCCAGCCTGTACTCTCGCTGCCCGCTCTCGGCGGCCTATTCGCCGAAGACAGACTACCCCACCTCGAAACCGCTACGCTGCGCAACCGCGCCTTCATGGAGGCGCTCTACCGCCTCTCTTGGCTCGCGGACAAGAACGGCATGGTGCCGGTCAACTGGCGCGCGATGGAGACCGAAGAGCTGGGTTCAGTCTACGAATCCCTCCTCGAACTGCAGCCGCAGTTGGGCGACGATGGCAAGACGCTCGTCTTCGCCTCCGAGGCGGCCGAGCAGAAGGGCAATCAGCGCAAGACCACCGGCTCCTACTACACGCCCGACAGCCTCGTCCAGGCGCTGCTCGACACCGCGCTCGATCCGGTTCTCGACAAGACCGAGGCCGAGGCGGACGATCCCGCCAAGGCGCTCTTGAAACTCTCGGTCATCGACCCCGCCTGCGGGTCGGGCCACTTCCTGCTGGCCGCCGCCCGCCGCATCGCCACGCGGCTCGCGCGCATCCGGGCCGAGGGGACGCCCTCGCTCGCCGATTTCCGCCATGCGCTGCGAGATGTCGCGCGCTGCTGTATCCACGGGGTCGACCGCAACCCGATGGCGGTGGAGTTGACCAAGGTCGCGCTCTGGATCGAGACGGTGGACCCCGGCCTACCGCTGGGCTTCTTCGACGCACAGATCCGCTGCGGCGATGCACTGCTCGGGGTGTTCGATACGCAGGTGCTGCAGGAGGGCATCCCTGATGCCGCTTACAAGCCGCTGACCGGCGACGATAAGGAAACCGCGAAATACTACCTCAAGGCCAATCGCGATGCGACGGCGGGTCAAGGCGGGTTCGACTTTGGCACCGGTCAGGCGTCGATGCCCGCGATGAAGCCTCTGGCTCTGGATTTTTCGGGCTTCCGCGACCTGCCCGAGGATACGGTCGAGCAGATCGGCGCCAAGGCCAAGCGATTCAAGGAACTGCGCAAGGGACAGACCTTTGTCCGCGCCAAGGCGGCGGCGGATCTTTATGTTGCGGCCTTCCTGCTGCCCAAGGTCGGTGGTGCACCGGCAGGTGCGTCAGAGCGGACGGTGCCGACGACCGAAGAAATGTGGATGGCGCTTAATCAGGGCAAGATGCGCCAGGTGATGGTCGAGGCGCCTACGACCGCCCTTCGCGCCCGCGTTTTTCACTGGCCACTTGAGTTCCCAGATGTGATGCAGCGCGGCGGTTTCGACGTGGTGTTGGGCAATCCACCGTGGGAGCGGATCAAGCTGCAAGAGCAGGAGTTCTTCGCTGCGCGCTCGCCTGAGATTGCCAATGCCACCAACAAGGCAGCGCGCGATCGGCTAATCAAGTTGTTGGCGGGTGCCGCCCCTGGATCGCGCGAGCGGGAGCTGTTTAATACATTCACACAAGCCAAGCGTGAGGCTGAAGCGACCAGTGAATTCGTTCGGGTACCAGGGGAGGATGGCGGGCGCTTTGCACTCACAGGACGGGGTGACGTGAACACTTATGCATTGTTCGCCGAGTTGTTTGCCAAACTTTCGCGCGCGAGCGCGGGCCTGATCGTGCCGACGGGAATCGCAACTGACGCAACCACAGCGCCGTTCTTCGCCCATCTTGTAGACCAGCGCCAGCTTGCGCGGTTGATCGATGTAGAGAACAGGGAGGGTCTGTTCCCGGCAGTAGACAGCCGCATGAAATTCTGTCTGCTCACCTTGGGTCGACAGGTGGCTGAGGCCCATTTCAGTTTCTTCCTCACGAACACAGCCCAATTGGCAGAACCCGAACGTAGCTTTGTCCTTTCGCCGCTACAGATTGCCGCCATCAATCCCAATACCAAGACTGTGCCGGTGTTCCGCTCCAGAGCTGACGCGGAACTCACTTCCAATATTTATGCCCGTGTGCCGGTGCTGGTCGAGGAATGCAAAGGCCCAACGGGTAATCCGTGGCGGTTTTCCTACATGACAAAGATGTTCGACATGGCTGATAGCAGCCATCTGTTCCATACCGGTACCCAGCTAGCCGCATCTGGGTTTGAACAAGTGGGCAATGAATGGCATTCCGTTAATGGACAAAAGCCGGCACGTTTCATTCCATTATTCGAAGCCAAGATGGCGCATCAATTCGACCATCGTTGGTCAGGGTACAACGCTGGTGGTGATGCCGAGGAGTTCGACCTCCAACATAAGGCATCGCCCACATTCGAGCCGTCGCCTCGATATTGGATCGACGCCTCCTTGCGTGATGCCCGCGCTGCGACGATGGGGTGGACTCGAAAGTGGTTAACCGGCTGGCGAGATATCTCGAACGCGACCAACGAACGGACGCTCATTGCGTCGATTGTTCCAGATGTTGCTGTGAACCATAAGATTCGGCTATTTTTCCTTCCAACGTCGCCGAAGGTGCATGCAGCCTTCACAGCTTGTCTCAATTCTCTAACGGTTGACTATCTTGCGCGTCAAAAAGTTAGCGCGACAACGCTTGCCGTCTTTATGCTGGTGCAATTGCCTATCTTGCCTCCAAGCTTCTACACCGAGCCACGCCTCACCTTTATCACCCCGAAGGTGTTGGAACTCACCTACACCTCGCACGGCCTCGCCTCCTTTGCCCGCGATCTAGGCTATGACGGACCTCCCTTCGCCTGGGACGAGGACCGCCGCGCCCATCTGCGCGCCGAACTCGACGCCTTCTACGCCCGCGCCTACGGCTTGAGCCGCGACGAGCTGCGCTACATCCTCGACCCCGCCGACGTGAAAGGCCCCGGCTACCCCTCGGAAACCTTCCGCGTCCTCAAGGAAAAGGAAATCCGTCAACACGGTGAATACCGCACCCGCCGCCTTGTCCTCGAAGCCTGGGACAGGATGGAGCAAGAGGGGACATTTGCCGCACTCGGTATGGGCGATCCGATTTCTGCTGCTGCGCAGCCGATCGAGCTTCCGTCGCTCGGACAGTTACCGGATGCAGTTTGGTCTTGGCCGCAAGCTAACAACGAAAGTGAAAGGGTGCGCGCCCAGCTTCGCGCTTTAGTGGGTATTCTGCCGGAACCTTCCGACGTGCGTCGCGTCCGGCTGGCCGCGCTGGCCTGCCTGCAGCCGGCTCTCCTTGATGGTTTTCTATCTGAAGAAGATCGTCGCGAGTGGCAACGTCTCGTGGCACACCCGAGCAAAGTGACCCAGCTCGTTCCGCCAACAAATGTTGCATGGGGTACAGCATTCAATGCCCTCGTTTCATCGGCCGTGTTAGATGTTTCGAGCGACGGCACGCTCTGGGGCGCAGGGAAGAGGCTCGATCGATCAACCTTGAATGCAAATGATCCTGCTGTCGGTCGCGCACTTTTCGCTTGGTCTCGGCTCAAAGGCATAAGTCTCGATCAGGGGTTGGTGCGGGTTCCGGCGGTTATCCTACCATTCATCCGGGAGGGCCGTGTTGCAGCCTGATCTGTTTCAGCCGGCCGAAATTGAGCTCACCTTGCCGGAAGGTCAGCAAGGACCAAGGCTGTGGGTTCGACGCATAGCGCTCTGGCAGGACCCTCAGACCTTGCTGCGTGACATTCCGCTTCGGCGCGGAGTCAATATTGTCTGGTCGCCGGATCTCTCGACGAACGGGACTGGCGCCACACCTCACGGCAGTGGCAAAACAACGTTCTGCCGTCTGATCCGTTATTGCCTGGGCGAGCGGCACTTCTCTAACGAAGAACAGCGCACGCTCATGCAGCAGAAGCTGCCAAATGGTTTTGTTGGAGCGGAGATTATCATTGATGGTGAATGCTGGGTGGTGACCCGTCCAATCGGCATGAACCTGCCATCACGCGCTGCACGTGCGGAGCGCATCGAGGAGACTTTCGACCAGCTTCTGGTCGCTACTGAGCCTCCAAGCATCGCGCCAGTCATTTCGGATCGTTTTTGTGCCCGATATAGGGATCAGATTCCTGACAACTTGAAGGCTGGACAAGTTTGGGACGTCTTGCTCGCATGGCTCACCCGCGATCAGGAGTGTCGGCTGGATGACGTGTTTGATTGGCGGTCCAAGCGATCCGGCTCAGGATCACCTGCACAAGAGCTCTCTCTTGAAACAAAGCTGACTGTGGTGCGCCTTGCGATCCGGGCACTTTCCGCTGACGAAATCCAAGCCACTGCCGAGGCCAGAGCACTTGCGCGCGAGCGGGATAATCTGCGCGAGAGGCTCGGTCATCTCGACTGGTTTCAAAGCCAACGGTTTTCGGAGCTTTGTGAAAGGCTTTCTTTCCCGAAGGAGCGTGATCCGACCGAGGAATTGGTCCGCAAGGAACTCATCGACAAGGCGAATGAAGTGCTTGCAAAGGCCGTTGGTGCTGAGCACGCAAAAGGTCAAAGACCAGGCGACGGGCTGCGCGAGAAACGCCAAATTCTGCAATCCGAACGCAACAAGAGCAGTGACGCGAGAGCTGAGAAGAAAGCCCTATTTCATAGTCTTCCGAGTCAGGTTTCTGCCGCCCGCGCTGAACAGGGAACCGAGCAGGCAAGGCTGGAAACCGGTGTCATTGTCCGCTGTACAATTTGTCACGTCGACATAAATGAAGTGACGGCCAATGGATGCGGCATCTCATTGGAGCGTTGCAACCTCGACGAAGTGCGGTCAAGGATTGCGCTGGCCGAGCAACAGATAAGGGAGCTAGAGCGCCAGCAACGCGCTTTGCCAGCAGAAATCGACAAACTAGACCGAGAGATTCTCCGATTAGACCGAGAGATCGCTCAGATCGATGATTCATTTGCTCAGCTTGAACAGCAGATGTCGGCCACTAATAAAGCAGTTAATCGAGCGAGCGAACTGGTAAGAGAGACAACTTGGTTTGACCTTCAATTGAAGGATCGTGTTGGGATAGCTCAACGCCTAGCCCTCATTGACAAAAAACTAGAAGGGGCGCGGCAGAAGACGGCGCTTGAGCGAGAGCGTGCCGCGGCAGCAATCGGTGATCTAGCGGGGCTTTTTGGGCAACTGGTCGCCACACTGATGCCTAAAGGCTGTTTTGGTAAAATGAAGCTCGATGGCAACGGCCTTCATCCGGAGATTTCGCTGGAACGCGGCGCGGGACTATCAACTGCCGCTGTCGAGTCTTTCAAAATCGTAGCCTTCGATCTCGCCACAATGATTCTGTCTGTGAATGGTAAGGCCGACATGCCGTCCTTTCTTATCCACGACAGCCCACGCGAAGCAGACCTAGACGCCGGCATCTACGCCAATCTTTTTGATTTCGCTCTCAGTTTGGAGGAAAAGGGAAGTCCGCCCTCATTCCAGTATATAGTCACGACAACAACGGCGCCCTCACAGATCACGCTTGATCATCCCGCGTTGCGGCTCCAACTTTCATCGACGCCGCCTGAGGCGCGGCTGTTCGCAATGGACTTCTGATGATTGAGTCGCCGCAGTCTTTTGTCATCCGTCAGGAATGCGACAAGGTAGCATTTCAGAACGGATTCCGGCGGCCACATGAGGAGCTAAACGGCTGGCGGCACTACACCTCGACAACTGCGCAAGGCTCACTTTGGCTCGCACGCGAACATACGGGCGGCTGGATAGTTGCGATAGATCACCCCGGCATCGTCTCAGAGATTGGTCTGGAACCGGTTGATGGGGGAGGGCCGGGCCTTGCGCGGTATCGGTTCGCGGATTTAGCTATGCTTTATGCGGCGATGCCGCGAGTTTACGAACTTGCCGTCAGCCTTCCGGATGCGCCGCTCCAGGAGTTCTTATACCAGACGAAGGGTCTTCCGAAAGCGACCGAAGCGGAACGCCTTGTCGTTCAGCGGGTCGGGCAAAACATCTTTCGCGAACGGCTGATGGCATACTGGCAGGGACGTTGCCCTTTGACGGGTATTGCCGACAAAGGGCTTCTCCGAGCCTCCCACATCAAACCTTGGAAGGATTGCGACAGCGATGCCGAGCGGCTTGACGTCCACAATGGCCTACTCCTGTCAGCCATGTGGGATGCCGCATTCGATAGCGGTCTTGTGAGTTTCGACGACATAGGTAGGCCGCTTTTCTCGCCCGCCCTTAGTTTAGAAGGAAGGGCGCTGCTCCGTTGGGAAACTCCACTTCCTTTAAGCGATAAGCATCGAGAGAAGTTGTCATGGCACCGAGCGGCGTTTTCATACATAGCGGAGTAGCCATTCCCGGGGAGGCTGATGAAATCAGATGGCCCTGCTGAAGACTGTAGCCCTGCCATCCTGCCAGCCAGGAAGCCGCGATGAAAGCGGAAATAATTTCCGCTATCTCAACCTTTGAATACCCGCTCGCGATGATACTGCAGGAATTGCGAATGCGGCCTCTCGTCAGCACGTGCTGGCACCAGAAGGCGCCGCTCGGGATTCATCAGCCGCGAGATCGTGTCTGGTACGTTGCCACTGGCAACCAGCATGCTGTAATCGTCGTCCACCGAAATCAGACCGCGATCAAACATCCAATGGACCGTCCCTGATAGGGCCAAGCCATTGCGGACACTGTCCGGGCCGCCATGCGAAACCGGGCGAATGTGGGCGGCTTGTACTTCAGATCGGCCGCCACCGTTGAAAAGTTTGAGGCCGGTCACGGCGCAGGTGTCGTGATAGGCTGTCTTGATGGCCGCGGAGAATGCTCTGTCTCGGAAAGGGCGTTGGACAACCTGCGACACGATCCGACGATCGACCCTGTCAATCTCGAACGGCATCTGCGGGTTATCGCCAAATCCTATGCGCGCTTCTTCAGCAGGATCAGGCGTCGGGCGCTCTCGGTCACGATTTCCAAGGATATGAGCAAAGCCTGCCGCCAGGATCATGTCGTATTCGGCATCGGGAATATTTCGCACGGCGCGGCCGAACGCACCTTTGTTAGTCGAGCCGTCCTCCTTGCGAAGGCCGCTTTCGTAATAGTGGTCGGCGTCCTTGAACGCCACCGCATGATCGAACGGTAGGAAATCCTCGATGAGTGCGTAGAAATGATCCGGCCTCGACGGATCCGGGACTATGTCGGTGATCCGGGCGGTCGCGAAATATGCCTGCTTGCCGCCGGTCTTCATCAAATCGCCGCTTGGACGTCGCGGTTCGTAATAGACGATCCAGTCACCTCTGGCCGCTTCGACCTGACGCAGGTAGGTTCGGGGGAAGTGATACCGCTGTTCCGGAAGATCGTCGTAGGTCGGAACGAGTTTCGTTGTCAGCACTGCCTTCGACATCGTGTCACTCTTTATGGAACTGCGTATCTGGTACCAGGTTGGCGGGCTCTCGAGAATGGGCACTTTACCGATGGTGGCACAACCAAAAGGAGCAATATCGCTACTCTCTTGCGATTAAGTAAAAATAAATTTAAAACCGCTAATACATAGAAAAAATAAGTAAAACTTAACGTAATAAATTTGATTTCTTAGAATAAACTATCAAGACAACTTTTGGTAAACATTGTGTACGATTGCTTGCAATGCGATAATACTTATATCAACCGCGAAAACGCAGTTGATGCTTTTGCAACCTGCAAGGATCTTTGACATGACCAACAAGACAACAAAACGGGCGACCGCCCGCTTTGACTACGATGCGCTCGACATCGGCGCACAGAGCATGAAGGCGTTGGAAGCTGCGGCTATTGGCATCCAGGCTTTGGGGCGTCGTTCCACGGAACAGGCTTTCGAACTTGGCGCGCTTCTGGAGCAGGCATCCGAGCACGTAGAGCCGGGCACCTTCGAGAAATGGGTATCGCAGCGATGCGACATCTCCTCGAAGACGGCCCGGAACTATCGGGCTGTTGCTCGAAACCTCTCGGTCTTTCGAGATCGAGCAGTCACACTTGCCGTCAGTCCGACGGTCCTTTTCCATTTGGCGTCGGCGCCTGGGGAAAAGGTCGAGGCTGCCTTGGCTTTCGCCGAGGAGCATGAGGGCATCCGGGTTAGCGAGGTGAAGACCTTGCTTGCCGAGCGCTTCGAGACAGCGTCTGAAAACGAGACCGCTACTGAACTCGCTGACATCGGTGGACTATCCGGCCTGCGAGCGCTGATCGACATCAAGACGAAGGATGGCATCGCCGCGTTCGTTCAGAGTGCTGCTGCTCTTACTGAGGCAGTCGTCAGTGCTCTCGAGAGCAAGGGGAAGCGTCTGCAGAAAACGGCGCTCATCCCGAAGCTCGAGCCCGTGGCCCGATCGGCCAAACGCAGCTTGGGCAACGTGCTGCTTCTGGACGCGCCCGGCGACGTTGACGTCCGAAAGCTTTCCGAGAACGAGCTTCCTGCTGGGAGTCACTGGTACAAGGTATTCCAGACGTTGGACCATCTTGGCAACCGGGAGTCTTGGCCCGAGGCAAAAGGACTTGAGGCTTGGTTGAGCCAGGAGGTGCTTCCACTGCTTGAATGGTCGGTGTCCCGGACGAAGCAACCCGACTGGCCGCTTGAACGCTCAGATGCTCTGAAATCGCCAGATGCGCTAATGCGAGTCGGTTTGGAATCACTTGGTGGCGTCGTGCGGATCGAGTCGCCGAGCCTTGATCCGGCGGATGGCGAGGGTACTGCCGTCGACGACTACCAGCCGCCGGCGTTCCTGGCGCGTCCGGCTTCAGTAACCGAAGCCGACGCCTCAAACGTGATCCCGATGGTTTCTACCGAAAACCGGTCGACGCTGAGGAAACCGGCTTGGATGAAGTCGAAGACCGTCGAGCTTTCGGCGGACTGAACCTAAGAAAGGGGCTTTCGAGCCCCTTTCTTGATTCCTGCGTCGCGGTCGGCTTCTGACTCATACTTAAGCGGCAAGTCGGAGATGAGCTATCTACCACTAGGCGGTTGGCGACATTCGTATATAGGTCCCGCGTTAACCTTGTTCGGGATCTGTTCTCGTTTTCGCAAAGAAGTCCTTTGGATCCGGTCCGGGTCCTGTCAGGTATAGGCGGCTCCGAGGTGATCGGAGCAAGCGGCCCAAGCCGGTGTTTGCACCACCGACAAGGGCCTGACCCTCAAGCCTTCTCGTGAAAGGAATCGGGCTTTGACCAACCTACACTCTTCGTCCCCCGTCGGGGAAGTTCCGCGCGCCGCGTCTGCGGCTTCTTCCATCATCAACCACTCGACGGCCCCGTCTCCGCGCCGTCACTTTGCCGAGCGCTTTGCTGGCCACGCTGAGCCGCCGGTGCTGCGTCGTCATCCACATCTGGTGCGCTACTCCGACATCGAATTGGACTTCGACGTCCTGATCGACAAGGCCATCGCCGCGATTGCCTAAGGCGAGCCGGTGGAAGACGAGATCCTGGGTCACTACGTCAACATCGCCTCGCTCGTGCGCGCCGTGTCGTTTCGTGAGGGCAAGCTGTTGGAGCAGGCCGTCGAGCGACTGGCAAAGGTCAACCCTGACCTCGTGGTCCTCATGCAGTCGATCAAGTTACCACTGGTGAAGGCGGCGATCGAAGCTGTCGCCGGCAATGACTGGCAGCATCTTGAGGGAGTGCGCCTCGATTGCGACGCGCCTGCGAAGGGCAGCTACACGCCGGACCTGATCCTTGTGAACCGCGCAAAGCGCGCCGCCTTCGTGCTGGATCTGAAACGCTCGCTCGCGTCTTACGGCGATACCAGCCGGCTGGAAGAGCTGAAACTCAGGATGTTGGCGTCGGCAATGATCCTGCCGGACTGGCTCTACAAGACCCAGAAGCGGCTTATGGTCGAGACAGTGGGCGTTGCCATCATTGATGGCGCGAGCCGCCCGAGCGACCATGCGGCGGGCGTATGGGCACTGTCCGAGATCGACGATCTGCTAGAGATCGATGGCGCGGCCAACTGCATGGCAGAACTGCGTCTGCGGTTCGGGCGCCGCGTGCAGCAGCTTCTGGAGGCCGAGGCGCGACGTGCGCTCGGTATTCCGGATGCGGCAACGCCATCGCTGACATCGGCGGCTGCAAATTCCACATCTTCCCGGCGTCTTGGAATCCTTCGGGCCATCCCCCGCGTCATGGTCTGTGAAGATCCGGCGTGCTGCGATGAGCATCCGTCCGGATGCCGCTGTGGCGACGACGATCCGTTCGACGACGGTCGGGATGACGCGGAGGCAGAAGATGACGCCGCAGCCTCATGGCCTCCGCAGCACATCCGCGTCGGTTTTGCGCGGCGTCTACTCGACACCTGACGGAATCCGTCTTTCGCTCTGACTAAGGTGATGGCTGCGGCGCGGATGCGCGCAGCCCGCCTTTCCCCGTTCCCTTCATGCTCTGAAGACGCCGGTGACCAAGATTGGACCGGCGAGGAGATCTTGCGTGTCCGTAGAAACCGTACGCACCTCATCATCGCCGCCCGAATTTCGCGGTCCTGCTAAAACTGGCAGCACTGCTTTGGCAGGCCGGCGTCGTTGCGTTTGCCAAGATGACCCGGCGCTGGTCGTCGGCCTCGCACTTGCGTTCACCCGATAAGGACATGGCGCCGCCGCCGCCGTTCCTCTCATGCTCCTTGACCGGCTGTCCTACCACGCATGGTCCGGCGATCCAGCGTGCCGCCTGGTTCTCGACTGGCTCACCGAGAAAGCAAACGAGCGGCACGATCTTGCTGTCTCTCGCGACCATCATGCTTCTGCCCATCACGCAGGTCATGGGGAAATTGTTTCCGCTTCCGCGGCGTTCCCGGTGGAGGAGAACTGATGGATCGTCTGTCTTTTTTCCTGCTTCGGCGTCTGCGTCATGTTCAGCGCCGCGAGGTCCGGCGTCTGGCTGTCCGCAACGGTCTGCTCATGATGACCACCGCGATCGTCGAGGGCCATGTCATTGCGCGCTACCTTCCGGCCTTCGATCCCTCCCATCTGACGGGAGAGGTAGAACGAGACCGGCAGTGGGTCCGCGATCGTCTCGCTGCCTTCCTGATCGACACCCCGCGGGATGCAACCGGCCGACCGGACCTTTTGTCGGCGGCGCCTGTGTGGCCGGCGCAGCTCAGGCGACGCTCGGCCGAGAACGGCCCTGACGATGGGGCACTCGCCTATGCGGTCAGGGTTGTCGCCGAGGCGGGTGAGGTGATTGGCATCAAAACGATGGCCACGGTCCTTTTGCTCGCGGCGGCCATGGAGGAGTCCGGCGTCGAGTTGCGCGATCTGATCGCGTTTCTTCGGCAATCCGCCGGGGTCTTTTCCGTGCAGGTGTCGGTCGAGGGGTTCGAACGGGCACTGCCGCACCTTGTCGAAGATACTCCCTTCGTGCCATTCGGTCCGTATGTCGGCATGGCTGCTGATTTTACCTTCGTGGATGAGCTCTGGAGCTATGTGGAAGGCCAAGCCAAACGTGTCTTCCTGCAAATTCCGGTGTCTCAGACGTATCGCCCGAGTCGTTCGGCCATGCGCGCTCAGTTGCTTTGGGCCTTGGGGCATGGTTCGCCGGTTCTCGCCGTGGCTGAAGCCGACCACGGCGTTCCGGATCAAGTCGATTTGACAAGCGATGTACGACTGACGGGCGGAGGGATCAGTGTCACATTTCTCGCCGACTTGCTGGAAGCTGTCTACGGCGCCGAGGCGGTGTCGCGCCATGACAGGCTCATCGCGGTGATCGATGCGGGCGCCCTGACACTTGACGATCTCGCTATTGCCATCCGGCCCGGTCGGTCGATCCTGTCCAGTATTGAAGCGTTGGTGGGGCTTGCGGTCCATAATCGCGAAGAGCGGCACAACGAGAAGGACAAAGGCGAGGCCGCCTCTTCGCGGCGCCTGATTACCCAAAGCCCCAGTGAACGGGCGATGCAGTCGTCGCAAGACCGCAGCGGCAAGGGCGACAGCGCAGCTCCGTCAGCAGGTAATCGCAGATCAAAAGCCCAGCCGACCGGCGCAGAGGTTATCAATCCTGCGCCTGCAGATGGTGAGTCGCCGGGAGAGGGTCGACCGCCGCTGCTGGTAGAAACGCTGAGCGGTTACGGTGCAGCGAAAGATTGGGCGCTGGGTGTCAAAGCGGATTTGGTTGATTACCTCTCGGGCGATCTGGCCTGGTCCGACATGAGCACCAAACTTCTTCTTTCCGGACCGCCGGGAACGGGCAAGACGACGTTTGCACGCGCCATGTGCAACAGCCTTCAGCTCCCGCTCGTCGTGACGTCCGTTTCGACATGGCTCCAGGGCGAATATCTGCATGCCGTGCTTGACCGGATGTCGAACACCTTCGCGGAAGCGCGAGCGCAGGCGCCATGTATTCTCTTCATTGACGAGATCGATGGCATCGGAAAGCGGGTCTCGGCGTCGCGGCAATATGCCGACTACTGGAATTCATGCGTCAACAAGCTTCTGGAACTGCTCGACGGTGCGGTGAAAAGCGAGGGCGTCATCGTCGTTGGCGCCACCAACCGGCCGAACGAAATCGACGAGGCGATCTGCAGGTCGGGAAGGCTGGAAACCCATATCGAGATCCCGCGGCCCGACATCGGGGCGCTCGCCGGTATTCTCGCACATCATCTTGGTGCCGATCTGGACCTCGTCGCCAAATCGGACACTCAAGCCGGAGTTCAGCCATGACGAGGATCACTGAAAACAGTAGCCCCACGGACGAACTAGAGATCGTTTTCGACGACGACGATCAGCGCGATAACGAGGGCCAGCAGGAAGATGCAATTGCTCAGGCGCTTCGACGTCTAGCGACGCGGGCGATGGGTCTGACGGGTGCCGACATCGAACGGGTCGTCCGAGAAGCACGACTGAAGGCGCGACGTGAACAGCGGCGCCTGATCTATGCCGACATCGAATCCGGCATTCGCGGTCATCGGCCGCAAGTCCCCTACGACGTCCGATGGCGCTATGCGATCCATGAATCCGGCCATGCCGTTGTCCATTACGCCCTGCGTCTTGGCTCCATCAAAGGTCTGACGATCGATACCAAGGACGGCGGCCACAACGCGTTGACGTTCGCAACGAACACACCTCATACAGTGGACTGGTATGAGCGGCTGCTGGCCATGTTGCTAGCCGGACGTGCAGCGGAGCTTGTCGTGTTGAAGACGGTATCTGCTGGGTCCGGCGGCGCGGAGCAGAGCGATCTCGCTCGCGCGACACGCATTGCCCTCGACATGGAGCAGGCGCTCGGCTTCGGTGGTCGCTATCCGTTGCTTTATCTCGAACACAAGGATCCGACCGCGATCCTCAGTCGAGACGCCGAGCTGGCAAAGCGGGTTCACCAGCGTCTGGAGTTTGCGCAGGCCAGAGCCACGGAGGTGATTTTTGAAAATCGAGCGGCGTTTGACCGGCTGGTCCGTGGGCTGTTCGACGCCCAGGCGCTCGACGGCGACGCGGTGATGGACATCCTATCCTTCACCTCATAGACCTTCTGAGGACATGGGAGGTCAAGATGTCTGCGGCGGTCATCGCTCACTGCGACTGGAGTATCGACCGGAAAAAGCGGTGGATGTGCGTCGCCGTCCGAGAGGCCACGAAATGGATCTTGTCGGCGCCAGAGCCTGTCGGCGAAACGAGAGACCTCATCCCTCGGCTTCGAAGGCGTGCCAAAACGGACGCCGCGCTGCTGATCGGCTTCGATTTCCCGATCGGCCTGCCGGCTGGCTATGGCAAAGCATTGGGTCTCGCCGACTTCCGCTCGGCGTTGAAAGCCTTTGGTGCCGGGCGCTTTGAGCGGTGGTTCGATGTCGCGGAGCATCGCAGCGACATCGCTATCGATCGTCCCTTCTATCCCATGCGGCCGGGCGGGACGCAACGCCTGCACCTGTTCGATGCCTTGGGCGTCGGAAGCGGCCGTGAGCTTCTCCGCCGTTGCGAGCGTGCAACGGCGGATCGGGGCGACGCTTGCATGTTGTTTTGGACTCTGGGCGGGAATCAAGTCGGAAAGGCCGCCATCACTGGCTGGCAGGAGATCATCATACCGAACCTTTCAGAACTCACTCTATGGCCTTTCGACGGAAGCCTTGCTGAACTCATAAAACCCGGAGCGCCTGTCGTCGCTGAAACGTACCCAGGAGATGTCTACGGGCAACTTGGCATTCTTCGGCGCCCCGTATGGAGCAAGCGGCAGCAAGCCGGCCGCATCCGTGTTGGAGATCATCTCCTGCGATGGTTGGCCAACCGGCCGCACATTAACGGTGAGGCGCTGGAAGCGACGATCGCCGATGGGTTTGGCATAGACAAGACCGGGGAGGATCGTTTCGATGCCGTCGTTGGCCTGCTCGGAATGCTCGACGTCGTCGACGGGCGCCGCGCGGAAGGACCGCCAGACGATGATGACGTTACAACCTGGGAAGGTTGGATACTCGGCCAACGGGCGTGAGGTTCGCGGACCGACTCGCGCAACCTGAAACAACGTGATGTCGGTTGCCGGCAGCCTGAAACAAATTGCGCTCATTTGATTCAGACTGATGGGCGAACGATTCCAAGTCCCGGACTGACGTTTCGATAGTTCACGCCAACGATTCCAAACCGCAATATTTCGATTCACAAATCTGAGTGGGAGGCTCCAGACATCTCCACTTGGCATCTGCCCGCTAAGCCTTGACCCCGATGGCTTGCTGGCAACTTGTTTCGACGTGCGCTCAACGCGAGTCAAATTGCGCTCATTCGATTCAAAGCTCCGGAATTCCGATTCAGAACACAATGATTCCGTTGCCGCGACAAACGGCTTGCGCCGGTCCGCCGGTCCTCTGACCATGGAAGTGCCATCCATAACAACACGGGGGAGCGAGACATGACACGACAGAGTGACGGCGAGCGAAAGGCGAGGCAGAAGGAGCGGCAACAGCGGCTCCGAGATCGGCATCGGGCAGAGCGACGCCCGGATCGCGACGATGTCGCGCGGGCGATGCTGTTCTGGACGATCACCAGCTATCTCGAACAGAGGCGACCGGACTGGATAGAAGAGTTGGCCGACGCCGTTGTCGGGGTTCTCGTCGACCAAGGATTTGACGAGCGGGCAGCGGACGAGGTCTTCGATGATCTCGTTGATCGCTACGCCCGCGACGACCAACCCTTCCGGCGCAAGGTTCACCTGCAAGGCTGAGGCTCTCGATCTGCTCAGCTTGTTCACCAGCTTTTTGCAAACGGCGTTCTCACAAGGGGACTTCGTCCCCCCGTTACTTCATGAAACGCCGTTTACAACTGAATCGGTTTTTTCGGAGTCCGCCGAATTCATGCCCGGTCAGTTACCAGAGATTAATCGCCATCACATAGCCCGCGTGCCCCGCATCCGCGGGAAACGCAACAACAGCTATGTGAATGGAAATGAACGAATTTTCTGCGAAAACTTTTCAACGCAAGATCGATGCCTTCTGCCAGCTCCGTCTCTCGCCAATGCTGGAGATCGAAGAGTTGCATCGATTGCGGGACTACCTCCACACATTCATCCAAATAAGACGGCCAGCGCCTCGAAGCGACGGGGCGACCGATTGGAACCTCCTCGCAGCGGTTTCCGGCGTCGATGCCAAAGAACTCGCCGCGAACGCACGTCAGATCGATTTTGCCCTGGATGCGATCGCTCGGTGGATTCGGGACACTCGCCTCGCCGCAGACGCCGCGAAGCCTGAAGCGCGCGCACCGGCGAAAACGTCGAAGAAGAATGTGGCGCCGCCGGCGGTCGTCCGAGTGGCGCCGCGGGTTCAAGCACAGCCAGGGAAGTCGCAGGCTCAAGGCTCGTCGGCAGACCGCGGCAAGGTCGAGTTTCCAGAAGCCCTATTCGATATATGGGAAGATCCGGCCGATTTCGCGGAGGCCTTGCAACTTCATCTTCGCCGCCACGGAGAAACCTACTGGACGCTTTATCGCGGCATCATCGGCGCAGACGATTTGACCGACAAGAATACGCTGTTGAGCTGGATTGAAGGTCGGAGGGTACCGCGCAGCACCGAGAGTTTCCACGTGCTGTCACGGATCGAGCGGCGCTATCGGCTGCCGGACGGCTACTTCAAGGCCAAGCTTCCGCACCCGTCACGCTCCGCTTCGGGTTTCAACCTTTCCGGGATCGAGCCGTCGGAGCGGCGCCGGCTCGCGTGGCATCTGCCGGAGGATTTTAACGCCCTACCGTTTCAGAAGCGCGAAGAGATCATCGACTGGGTTCGGCGTGTTATTATCAGCGGGTCGACCGACTACAGAAAGTTTCAGGCGGCCGCCGCCAAGCAGCGATATGCCATCCGGTTTCCAGGCGTCTCCTATGGCGGCCGCGCACCGAGGGATGGGAAGATCCTCGTTCCCGCAAACTATGAAGAAACATGGATAGAAGATCCCGACCTGCTGTCTGGAGTGATCGAGGCGCCGCCGGCTTTGGCGATGGAAATGGCCGACCTGGTGCGCTTCAAGACGTCGGCTCTCACGTCGGTTGGTTTTCAACGGAACGGTGTCTGGGGTGAGGAGACGGCGTCTCAGAAGATCGAGCATCTTGGGCTCATGTTCGGCGCGCTTGCCGCAGCCAAGGATGGAGAGGTCAGAGGAAACGGTGTTCCGCTGCGGCAACTGACCTTCGGCCTGTTGCTCTTCCCCGGCGTCTGGGACTGGTATCTGCAATGGCGTGAAACGCGGCGGGGCTTTTATACTGCGTGGGAGGTCGACATGCTGCGGATTGCTCTGGCGATTACCAAGGAAGACACCGGGTGGCTGCGTCAGCATCCTGAACTCCTCGCTCGCGTCCAGCCAATCGCCGGTCTCGTATCGCAAAATGAAATCGACTACGCTCATGCGGATTGGCATGGTGCCTGCGACGACTTCCACAAACATGCTGCTCATCGCGTGAAGGAGATCCAGCGGATTGCTCGCGTCCACCGCGATCCGTTCGAGCCGATCATGCCGGTTCTCGAGGCGGCAAGCCCTGTCGGCGAGTACCGCAAGATCACCGAGGAGATCATCCGACTGATGCCGGATGAACATCGTTATCCTCGGCCGGCTGCCGAAGCCGTCCGCGCGTTTCTGATGTTGAGAATGGGTTTGCATCTCGGGCTTCGGCAGAAAAATCTGCGCCAGCTCATGCTCTGCCCCAAGGGTCATATGCCACGTTCGGAGCGTGTTCTGGAGAAGATGAAGCGCGGCGAGATCCGTTGGAGCGATCGCGAGGGTGGTTGGGAAGTCTTCATTCCGGCGGTCGCGTTCAAGAACGCGCACTCATCCTTCTTCGGCGACAAGCCATTTCGCCTGGTGCTGCCGGATCTCCTGGATTTGTACCAACACATTGATGCTTATGTCGAACGACATCGGTCGGTGCTGCTACGCTCGGCCGCCGATCCCGGTACCTTTTTCGTCAAGACCGTCAAAACCACCAGTACCGATGCCGCTTACGACGTCACAACATTCTATGAGGCATGGCGCCTGACGATCCAACGCTACGGCATTTACAACCCGTATACAGGGCGCGGGGCGATCAAGGGACTATTGCCGCACGGTCCTCACAATGTGCGCGACGTACTTGCGACCCACATCCTGAAGCAGACCGGCTCTTACGAGCAAGCGAGTTACGCAATCCAGGACACGGCCGACATGGTCGCCAAGCACTACGGGCGTTTCCTTCCCCAGGACAAGGCGGCGCTAGCCGCCCGCATCCTCAACCAGGTCTGGGAGGCCGCGTAAGCCAGAGAGGGACGTCGGAAATTATTTCCGGCGTCTCGCCTCGTTCTTGGCCTCGCGCGCCCAGGGCGGCGGCAGCCGGTTCTCGATCCACGGCAGCAATTTGATGGGCCTCGGTTCGATGCCGGAGGTGATGATTGGATATTTGCTGAGAGCATCCCGCATCAACGGCAGGCCTGCGGGGTTCGTATAGCGGGTGTTGGTTTCACTTCCCTCGCTGAGGCGTCCGGAAATATCGTCGATAACTTCCGGAGATACGCCAGCTTGCTTCAACGTGTCAGCCATGCCGTGCCGCAGCGCATGGAGAGTGCGATCCCATAAGTTCGCCCCTAAGGAGCGTTTCATGATCGGGAGGAAGACGTCGTAGAACCGGTCACCCAGATCATTCATCGTCTTGTCTGAAATGAGGTCCGGGAACACAGCTTCATATCCCAGTTCTTTGAGTGCGATACAGTAGTCCATGAAGCCGAGGCGGATCATCTCGTTAGGAAGTGGCAGCACGCGGTTCGACTGCTCGTTCTTCAGGCGTCGAAACTGGTTCGTCCTCACCATGAGAACCAGCCCCTGATCATCTTCAGCGATGTCATCCAGAGCAAGTCCTGCGAATTCTAGTCGGCGTCCACCGAGATAGGTGAGTAGAATCGGCAGGAAGTAGGCCGCATCGTGGAAGACGTGCGGGCCCGGCTTGCCTCGGCCACGCTGGTGGTTAAGCGCGCCGGTGTAGATCGGTGAGGAGAAGACTGGTTTGACTTCTTCCGGTGACGGTTTGTGCTGCTGTCCACGAATAACGCCAAGCTTCGGCTTTTTCGGCCTCAGTCCCTCGAAGCTCCAATCGTCGAGCTCAAACCCATGCCCGCGGACATGCTTGAGGAAGTGGTTGAGGTTTCCGAAGTGCTTGCGAATGGTTGCAGCACTCAAGCCCACGGCCGCCTCCGTGCCCTCCGTCTCGGCCTGCTCGCGTAGCTTCTCCCCTTCTGCCCGTAGCTCGGGTGCCGACATCGCCCTCATTCTGCCGCTCTGTCCCCAGCGTACCGGAATGTCGTTGAAGTGCTGGCGCAGCTTGCCGAGGTGGTATTGGCTGATCTGACCGCTGTGCTCGATGCCGTATTCTTCAAGCACGCTCTTGAACATGCGAACCAGAGCGCGGGCATCACGTGCCGTGCTGTCGTCCCATGCGTCCTTCATGTTCTTGACGAGTTGTTCGCACTCAGTCTCGAAGTCCGCGACTTGGATTACGGGTCGGGTCCTTTCCTCAATCGGCTCTCTGACGGCGGCGGCTTGCGGCAAGGGAGTGAGATCAAGCGTCAGGATCGGCGGAGCTTCGAGTGTGCGGGACGCCACAATGTCATCGGCGGGAGCCTCGATTACCGAAGGCGGCGGCGTCGTGTTTAGGGGGGAACCTTCGGCGGCGACAGGTTGTGCCCTCGAAGCCGAACCGCCAGTGAGTTCGCTGAGGTTGCGATCGGCGAGCGGATGCCTTTCCGCGACGTCGAAGAGCGCCGCTGCCCGGCCAGTAAAATAGGCCTTCATAGCCTTTTCTTCATTGAGCGGGTGCGGGTCGATGTCGAAGAGGTACATCAATCTTCGGATGCCCTCCTGAAAGCCGCGTGAGTTCGCCTCTTGCAAAAGTTCGAGATAGTTGGAGTTGATCGCAAACATATGGGAGGCTGGCACCCCTTGTCCCCGGAGATAGGTGAAGCCGGGGCAGTCGGGCTTGAGTGACAGATGGTGGCGGAGCCCGAACATCCCCATCAGGCGATAGGCCCAGCCATTTTCAAGATCTATTTCCAGCTCTGCGATGTCGGCGGGACGGCCGTAGCGCCGCGCAGCCGTCGAAACGTCTTCTAGATGCTCAAGCATCATGTCGCGTTCGTGTTCGCAAAGCTTTTGGAGCTGCGCCTTGGACATCGGTTCCTTCAAATTCATCTTCAGCTCGGCCAGCAGCGTGTTGAGCTTGCGACCGATCACCTGAGCCTTTTTATGATCCGAACAGTGAAGGCTCAGTGAAAGCCGGCTGCCGGGTCGGCATTGCTGGAAGGTGTTCGGAATGCGCGCACGCCAATAGAAGATATTGCCGCGGCGGGTGAGATTCTCGACGTCGTGGCGGACCGCCATGAGGTGTTTGCCCTTGCCTGCCACCGGCGCTGCCGCCGCGCATATTTCGCGTGGGCATCACCTGTGGGCTACAGTTCTGGGCATCAGGTCGCCATTGATGCCAAAACGATATCCGGCACGACTGGAAAATCAAGGAATTAAGGGTATTTAGGGAGAATTGGCTGGGGAACCTGGATTCGAACCAAGATCGACGGAGTCAGAGTCCGCTGTTCTACCATTGAACTATTCCCCAAAAGCCTGAAGCGCGTGGCGCTTTTGCTTTGGTGGGTCGTCATATAGATGATTTATTCCGGGGCGCAAGTCGAAAAAATCGAAAAATGCTTTTTATCCCGCTTTTGCCTTTCGTCTTCGGCTCAGAGCCGTGCGCGGGTGGAGCGCGGGGTGGAGAGCAGCAGGCTGGTCTCGCTGCCGGTGATGCCGGGCACCAGGCGGATGCGGCGCAGCACCGCGTCGAAATCGCTGAGCGTGGCGGCGTTGAGTTCCACGATCAGGTCCCAGCGGCCGTTGGTGGTATGGATTTCGGATATTTCCGGAAAGCCGCCAAGGGTGCGGATGACGCGGTCCGTCACATGGCCTTCAATCTCGATCATCATGATGCCGCGGATCGCCGCCTCCACGGCGTCGGCGCGCAGGATGACGGTGTAACCGATGATGGTGCCGTCATTTTCCATTCTTTCGATGCGCGAGCGAACCGTCGCGCGCGAGGTTTGCGTCTCCACCGCCAGATCGGAAATGCTGCGTCTGCCATTGTGTCGCAGAAGGGTCACGAGCCGCTCGTCGAGAATATCCATGGATAACCATTCTGATAAATAGATTTTATCAGATCGATAGCTCATTTCGATAATCTTGCCAATATTTTATGTTCATTCAGCCATGTCTCCATGCTTTAGTGAGTCTGTCGGTTGGGAAAGCGAGGACGGAAATGGATATCAGGCTGATCGGGGCGCCGTTGCAGATCGGAGCAGGGCAATTGGGATGCGAAATGGGACCGAGCGCCTATCGCATCGCCGGCCTCATGCGCGCGCTGGAGGAGCTGGGTCACCGGGTTGTGGATACCGGCAATGTGACGCCGGCGCCGCTCAGGGAATTTTGCCACCCCAACCCGGCCGTGCACCATCTGGCCGAAACGGTCGCCTGGACCGAGGCGCTGACGGAGGCGGCCTATCGCGAGAGCGCCAATGCCGTGCCGATCTTTCTTGGCGGCGACCATGCGATTTCGGCGGGAACCGTGGCCGGCATGGCGCGCCGGGTGGCAGAGACCGGCCGGCCGTTTTTCGTCCTCTGGCTCGACGCCCATACCGATTATCATACGCTGGAAACGACGCGCAGCGGCAATCTGCACGGTACGCCGGTCGCTTATCTCAGCGGGCGGGCGGGTTTTGCCGGTTATTTTCCGCCGCTTTCCCATGCCGTGCCTGAAGACAATATCGGCATGATCGGCATTCGCAGCGTCGATCCCGCCGAAAGGGCGGCGCTGGAAGAGAGCGGCATTACCGTTCACGACATGCGTTCGATAGACGAACATGGCGTAGCCGTGCTGCTGCGCGAGTTTCTGGCGCGGGTTCAGGCGGCGAACGGCCTGCTGCATGTCAGTCTCGACGTCGATTTTCTCGAACCGTCGATTGCGCCGGCCGTCGGCACCACCGTTCCGGGCGGGGCGACATTCCGCGAAGCGCATCTGGTCATGGAAATGCTGCATGACAGCGGGCTGGTCTGCAGTCTCGATCTGGTGGAACTCAACCCGTTTCTCGATGAGCGCGGCAGGACGGCGACGCTGATGGTGGATCTTGCCGCCAGCCTGATGGGCAAGCGGGTGATGGACCGCCCGACACGGGCCGGCTGAGAAAGGGGCTTGCGATGACAACGATACCGAACCTCAATATCGTCCCCTTCGTCAGTGTCGACCATATGATGAAACTCGTGCTGCGGGTGGGGATCGACACGTTCCTGAGGGAACTCGCCGATGTGGTGGAAGAGGATTTCCGCCGCTGGGAAAGCTTTGACAAGACGCCGCGCATCGCCTCCCATTCGAAGGAGGGGGTCATCGAGCTGATGCCGACCAGCGACGGCACGCTGTATGGCTTCAAATACGTCAACGGTCATCCCAAGAACATGAGGGAGGGCCGCCAGACGGTGACGGCCTTCGGCGTGCTTTCCGATGTCGGCAATGGTTATCCGCTGCTTCTGACCGAAATGACCATCCTGACGGCGCTGCGCACCGCCGCCACCTCGGCCGTCGCCGCCAGGCACCTTGCCCGCCCGAATTCCCGTTGCATGGCCGTCATCGGCAATGGCGCCCAGAGCGAGTTCCAGGCGCGCGCCTTCAAGGCCATTCTCGGCATCGATACGCTGCGGCTTTTCGATATCGACCGGTCGGCCAGCGAAAAATGTGCCCGCAATCTTGCCGGGCAGGGGTTCGCCATCGAGATTTGCGAGAGCGCCGAACAGGCGGTCGAGGGTGCGGATATCATCACCACCGTCACCGCCGACAAGCAATATGCGACGATCCTGACCGACAACATGGTCGGCCCCGGCATTCATATCAATGCCGTCGGCGGAGATTGTCCCGGCAAGACGGAATTGCATCGCGATATTCTGCTTCGCTCCGATATTTTCGTCGAATATCCGCCGCAGACCCGTATCGAAGGCGAAATCCAGCAATTGCCGGCGGATTATCCGGTGACCGAGCTCTGGCAGGTCATAACCGGCGAAAAACAGGGGCGAGCAGGCGACAGGCAGATCACGCTGTTCGACAGTGTCGGCTTTGCGACGGAAGATTTCTCGGCGCTGCGTTATGTGCGCTCGAAACTGCCGGGCACGGGGCTTTATGCCGAGCTGGATCTCTTGGCCGATCCTGATGAGCCGCGCGACCTGTTCGGCATGCTGCTGCGTTGCGAGGCCGCTCTCGCCTGAGCCGCGCTGCCGGCCGGCCTATCGCATTTCCCGGCGTTGTCTGCGCGCGACCACATGTTCCCGCCAGATGGTGAAGAGACCGGCGGCGATGACGATGGCCGCGCCGATGACCATGTTGGACGTCACGACCTCGCCATAGATGGTGACGCCGATGATGGAGACGAGCACGAGCTGGTAATAGGAAAAAGGCTGCACCGAAGCCGCATCCGCCAGTTCGAATGCCTTGATCAGGCAATAGTGGCCGGTCATGCCGGTAATGCAGAGCGCCAGCATCCAGCCCCAGTCATAGGGTTCGAGGCTGACCCAATAAAACGGCCCCACCAGCGTCAGCGCTGCCGCGCCGGCCACGCCGGTGTAGAAGAAGCTCGTCATTGCCGTGTCGCTCCTGCTGCCGAGGCGGGTGAGCACGCCATAAAGCGCCAGCATGAAGGCGGCGATGAAGGTTATGATCAGGCTGTTGTCGAAACCTTCGCCGTCGGGTTTGAGGATGACGAGCACGCCGATGAAACCGACGAAAATGGCGCACCAGCGCCGCCAGCCCACCTGTTCGCCGAGCAGCGGCACGGACAGTGCCGCAACGATGAGCGGCGCGGAAGCGATGATCGAGTGGCTGTGCGCCAGCCCGACGATGGCGAAGGAGAAGATCGAAAAGACGATCTGGACCGCCAGCAGGACACCGCGGCCGATCTGCAGCCAGGGGCGGTTGGCCATGACGGCGCCCCGGATGCCGCCCGGCGATCTTGCGGCCATCAGGAGAACAAAGACCGCGAAGGCCCAGTATCGCAGCATGGCGACAAAGACGGGCGGATAGGCGCTGCCAAGGTGTTTCGAGATGCCATCCTGCGCCGCAAAGATCGTGAAGGCCACGAGCGCATAAAGAAAACCGGTCTTGGGTGATGGCATTAAAAAACCGCTATCCGGCAATTGCCGGCAAAGGAGGATTCGGCGTGAATGAGATGGGCACAACCATATGGTATGGCCATACCTTGTCAGACAACCTTATTTTCCGAATAGCAGCCATGTAAGGCCGGAAACTGCCTTTCTGGCAGGCAGATCGCCGACGGTTTGCCGCCGGCATTTTCCACTGCAAGCTTCTTCACCAACCCTGGGGTCTGGCCCCGGGTATTGATGAGAGGTTGAAATCTTGGGTCCTCTGATCAATCCCAAGGGTAATGTCGAGGCTGGTGACATATCCCCGAAAACCGGCCCGCCTGCCGGGCGGGGTCCGGTTCATGGTGTGATTTCCGCGGTCCTCAGCCGATTGTCACGGCCGTCTTCGACGTTGCGGATTTCAGCGCCGCATCGGCCAGCTTCAGGGCGGTAAGCCCGTCCTTGATGGATGGCGACGGAGCGACGTTGTTTTCGATGCTGTCGATGAAGGCGGTGATTTCCGCCGCATAGGCAGCCGTATAACGCGTCATGAAGAAATCATGCAGCGGCGGGCGGGTATAACCTTCGGCATTGGCGATTTCGATGGACACCGGCCGCTGGTTTTCGGCCGCTGCCGAGCCCAGTGAACCGTGTACCTCGATGCGCTGGTCGTAACCATAGGTCGCGCGGCGCGAGTTGGAGATGATCGCCTGCCTGCCGCTCTTCGTCGTCAGGATGATGCTGGCGCTGTCGAAGTCGCCAAGCGCGCCGATTTCCGGATTGACGAGAACGGAACCGGTGGCGAAGACGCTTTCCACTTCCTCGCCGAGCAGGAAACGGGCCATGTCGAAATCATGAATGGTCATGTCGCGGAAAATACCGCCGGACACCTTGATGTAGTCGGCGGGCGGCGGGCCGGGGTCGCGGCTGGTGATGGTGACCATTTCCACCTTGCCGATGCGGCCATCCTCGATCGCCTTGTGTACGGCCTGGAAATGCGGATCGAAACGGCGGTTGAAACCGAGCATCACCTTTGCGCCGGTTTCCTCGACCACCTTGGCGCAGGCTTCGGCGCGGGCGACATCGAGATCGACGGGCTTTTCGCAGAAAATCGCCTTGCCGGCCCGGGCGAAACGTTCGATCAGGTCGGCATGAGTATTGGTCGGCGTGCAGATGATGACGGCGTCGATCGTCTTGTCGGCCAGAACCTCATCGATCGTGCTCACCTTGCACTGCGCCTCGCGGGCGATGGCTTCCGCAGCACCGGCCATGGCGTCGACAACGGCCACCAGCTGCGCACGGCTGTCGGTGGTGATCGCCTTGGCGTGGACCTTGCCGATCCGTCCAGCGCCGAGCAGTGCCAATTTCGTAACCATTTTTCCTCCGGTTTCTCATACCCGTCTCACTCCCGGAGAGACAGAATATGAATGCAAGCAATGTTTCGATATGGAATATATGTTCCATTTTGCTAGATCGACACGGCAGACCTGTCAAGCGTTTTGACGACGGACCGGGTGGTGGAAATCGTTCCGTCGAAGCGCTGTCCGGGGATGTCGGATTTGTCCGGAAATATGTCGGCAGACCGGGCGTGCCGGCTATCGAGACTGAGCCGGGGGTATCTGCACCGGATTCTGGGGAAGGGCGTAAACCTCGACCGGGGTTTCGAGGCCGCGCAGCAGCCAGGGACCGAGATTTTCCAGCTCTTCCCGGTTTCCGGCCATGCGCACGAATTCCTCGGAGAAAAGCACGGTGCGTCCGGTTTCCTTCGTCAGCGTCTCCAGCCGTGAGGCTATATTGACGGCGGGGCCGATAACGGTGAAATCGAGCCGGGTCTTGGAACCGATATTGCCATACATGACGTCGCCGACATGCACGCCGATGCCGTAACCAAGGGGATCGTGGCCTTTTTGCCGGTTGATCTCGTTAAGCGCAACGAGGCCCCGCTGGGCGCTGGCAATGGCCTTCAGCAGGTTTTCGCAGGCCTTCGGATCGGTGAGCGGGAAAATCGCCAGCAGCCCGTCGCCCATGAATTTCAGGATTTCCCCGCCGAACTCCTCGATGGGCGCGCACATGGCGTCGAAATAACCGTTCAGAAGCTCGATGACGTCGTCGCGCGGCCAGAGGTCGGAAATATGGGTGAAATTGCGCAGGTCGCAGATCAGGATCGCTGCGCCCACCGTCATGCCGCTGCCGCGTGTCGTGGCGCCATTGAGGATTTTTTCGCCCGCATGTGGACCCACATAGGTTTCCAAAAGGGTGCGCGTCATGCGGTTTTTCAGCCGTATCTCACTCACCAGCGCCAAGGCCGGCATCAGGTTTTTCAAGGCGAGGACTTCCGCGTCGGTAAAGCCGCCGGGCCTGTCGCTCGAAAATGTCGCGACATGGCGCTTGCCGAAGGTGTGTTCGATAGGCCATGCGCAATAATCCGTCAGCCCCTCGGCCCGCAGCTCTTCATAGATCGTATAACCGGCTTCATCGATCCCGTCGCCATTCAGCCGATGGCGGATTTCGGAAGCACCCTGATGAATGTCGTTGATGGGGCTGTTGAGATATTCGGGCGTATTTTCCGAGCCGTAACCATAGGTGGCAATTTCGGCGGAGGCCATTCCGGCTTTCCACAATATCCGTGCGCCGAGCCATTGCGGATGGCGAATGCGGAAAGCGAGCGCCCCGCGTGCGACGGAAATTCCGCTGGCCCGCAGCCTGTCGCACAGCTCCACGAATATCTCGTCGATAAAACGTTCATCCTTGGTGCCGGTGACGAGCCAGTCGAGAATCTCGGTCTTCTCCGCCGGCCACAATCCATCCAATACGGAAGCAACCCGTTCTTCGGTGTCGAGGCTTGGTGTCATGGCAGGCTTCCGGAGGTTGTTGCTGCTCTCGCACGGGCGCAGCCATGCCGGACATGGTGGCTCGTGAACCCCATGTGGTGCCGGATAACGAAAATGTTAAGAGAGCGCTGCGGAAAATCTTCCGGACGGCCGTGGCGGCCTCAGCCCACGCGCGCCGCCCGGATGTTCCTGTAAACATCGTCCCCGGCGGCGCTGGGTTTTGTCGTGATCGCTACGAATGATCAGATAACGGTTTCGACAGGAATATGCAGTGCGGCGGCAACGCGCCTGATGCGCAGCGGATCGCTGTCGGTGCCGTCTTCCAGCGCGCGTATTTCGCTGGTGGTGAGGCCGCAGGTCACGGCAAGCTGTTCGACCGTATAGCCGGCAAGATTGCGCGCCGTCAGGACCTTCCTAGCGAAAGGAGCATCGGTTTCGTGCTCGGAATCGGGTTGTGAGACTGAAATTGTCATTATTGCATCTCCCTCAGAATGGACACTTAAATGCGGACGGCAAAGAAAAGTTGCCGGGACCGAATGCGACCGCGTTGCCGGAGAAGAAATCGTGTTGCAACGCAGCGAGGAACATAGCCGCTTCGTCGACCTACGCAATAGTTAAATTTTGTTAAGATTCGTGATCGGTGCAGTCCTGCGGCAGTCGCCGGCGGCAGAACGGCCGAAAAGACCGTCATTTTCCGGTTTTCCGCAGGTCCGCTCCGCTCATTCGACGTTAAAGCATGCCCCAGGCGCGGAAGCGGCCGCGACCCGTGACCTCCCGCAATTCCAGCTGGTTGGCAAGGCCGATTGCACCTTGCGGCGTCGTGCCGAGCTCCTTGACGATCATGGCAGCCGAGACGACCGGCCGCGAGACCACCAGCTCCACCAGTTCCGGCAGGCGTGAAGACGAACGCCGGCCGGCCAGTTTGCGCAGCATGCGCTCTCTGGCATGGGTCAGCCGGTCATGTTCTTTCATGCCGGCCTGCGCCGCTTCGTAAAAGCTGTCCAGCAGGGCTGCGAGGCGCTGCGTCTGGCTTCTGGCGTGCCGGCGCTCGCGCGGGACGATGCGAAGACCGGCGCTCAGCGCCGGCAGATGATCGGGCGTGACAAGGCCGTCGCGCAGCAGAGCGGAGGTCAGAAGCCGGCCGAGCCAGGGGCTGCGCTGCAGCACCTCGATCATGTTCCAGGCGTCGAGCAGAATGGCCGCGCGAAGAATGGTCGGCAGTTCTTCCGTCCGCGCCTGCACATCCCACCACTCTTTCAGCCGCTCGTCCTCGTCCCAGTCCGGTTCGCTGATGAGGGGATGGCTTTCCTCCCTGTGTATCGTCGGAAGCGCATCGCCGGCAGTGATCGCGTTGAGCGTTGCGGCGCTGCGCGCCAGAAGCGCGTCCAGCTCGGAAAAGGCGCCATCCAGCGATGGTTCTCCCGCCGTGTCGGCCTCTTGCTCAGGAGCCCGGCCGGCGGTCTTTTCGGGAAAGGCTGCGTCGCTGACGGGGATGGCGGCCCTGCCGCGCAACCTGGAAAGCCCTGGCGCGGTGAAGGCCCAGCCGGTGGCGTTGGAAAAGATCAGCCGCCTCGAGCGGAGAATCCGGTGCGCCGCCGTCATCTCGTGAGTCGGCGCGCGCACATCCATATGGGCGTCATGCAGGACCAGATCTTCCATGTGGACGAGTTCGCCATCCACCCACATGGAGGAAATGGCGTCGGTAAAATCCTGCCTTTCGATGAAGCCGCGTCGCATCGGCGAGCGGCTGATACGTTCGTCCAGCCGCGCCAGTGCTTCGCCCGCACGGGCGGCGGCGATGAGAAGCTTTTCGATCTGGATGTCAGCTATATCATAAATCATTGATATTTTTTAGTTTGAGCAGGTCTGGCTTACAAGGCGGATTGCAATGGTCCGGGTCTGCTTTTCCCGCTATCATCGCCGCGATCCTGCTGTGCAAACCGGTTTGAAGGGCCGGGAATCGTGACGATGCGGGCCGTTATCGCTGTTCTTGCCGTCCTGTTGCGTTGCGGCATAAGCTTGCGCATTGCAACATGGCGGGTATATACCCCCGCCGAGAGCGACAAATTATCACACCTTCCGTTCGCCCTTCCATCTCCAGACGAAGATGAATTGGAGTATACCCGTGAATATTATGGCAAATGGTCCCGCCGCCGCGCCGGACCAGAAAACCCGTTTGAAATCCATTATCGGCGGATCGGCGGGCAACCTCGTCGAATGGTACGACTGGTATGTCTATTCGGCCTTCACCCTTTATTTCGCGCCGGTGTTCTTTCCGTCCGGCAACCAGACCGCCGAATTGCTGAGCGCCGCCGCCGTCTTTGCCGTCGGATTTCTGATGCGGCCCATCGGGGCCTGGTTCATGGGCACCTATGCCGACCGCAAGGGCCGCAAGGCGGGCCTTACCCTTTCCGTCACGCTGATGTGTCTGGGTTCGCTGCTGATCGCCATCACGCCCGGCCATGAGACGATCGGCATTGCGGCCCCCGCCATTCTGGTTTTCGCCCGGCTTCTGCAGGGCATCAGCGTCGGCGGCGAATATGGCGCCAGCGCCACCTATCTCAGCGAAATGGCCGGCAGGAACCGCCGCGGTTTCTTCTCCAGCTTCCAGTATGTGACGCTGATTTCCGGCCAGCTCCTGGCGCTTGCCGTGCTTCTCGTGCTGCAGCGCGTCCTCACGCCGGAACAGCTTGGCTCCTGGGGCTGGCGCATTCCCTTCTTCATCGGCGGCATTCTGGCGATTGCGGTGTTTTATATCCGCCGTGGCCTTGTCGAGACGCAATCTTTCGAAAACGCCAAGGCCGGTGAGGCCGACAAGCCGAAATCCAGCGGATGGGCGCTGTTCAAGCACTATCCGCGGGAAGCGCTGATGGTCATGGCGCTGACCTCGGGCGGCACGCTCGCCTTTTATGCCTATACCACCTATCTGCAGAAATTCCTGGTTAACACCTCGGGTTTCAGCAAGGAAAGCGCTACCGAAATCACCACGGCGGCGCTCTTCGTCTTCATGCTGTGCCAGCCGCTCGCCGGCGCGCTGTCTGACAAGGTCGGCCGCAAGCCGCTGATGGTGGGTTTCGGTATTCTCGGAACGCTGTTCACCTACGCGATCTTCAGCACGCTTTCGACCACGACCGATCCGATCATGGCTTTCGCCCTCGTTCTGGTCGGCCTGTTGATCGTGACCGGCTATACGTCCATCAACGCGGTGGTGAAGGCGGAAATGTTCCCCGCACATATCCGCGCGCTGGGTGTCGCTCTGCCCTATGCGCTGGCGAACACCATTTTCGGCGGAACGGCGGAATTCGTGGCCCTGAAATTCAAGCAGATCGGCCATGAAAATTGGTTCTTCTGGTATGTGACGATCATGATCGCGCTGTCGCTGGTGGTCTATGTGAAGATGCGCGATACGCGCGATCACAGCCATATCCACGAGGATTGAGCAAAGCCTGTCCGAACCGAGGAAAGCCCCGTCCCTCTGGCGGGGCTTTTCGTTTCAGCCCATCGCGGCGGTTTCGACCGGAAGAACCACCCGCGCCTCGAAGCCGTCCTGCCGGCCGGGCGCCGGAGAGGAAAGCACCAGTTCGCCGCCGGTCTGCTCCACCAGGCTTTTGACGATGGCAAGGCCAAGCCCGGTGCCGTCCGCGGTGGTCGGGCCTCTGGCAAACCGTGTCGTCAGCTTGGGCAGAAGCGCCCGGTCGATCGCCGGGCCGGCGTTGACGATGCGGATCGTACCGTCCTGTTCGGTCAATATCTGCACCGGGCTTTCCGCCGGGCTGTGGATCAGGGCGTTTTCGAGAAGATTGCGGATGATGATACCGAAGGCATCCGCACCCATCCTGCAGAACAGGCCATCCTCGCAACGATTGGTGAAGCGGATGCGGGAGGTGCCGATGGCCGTTCGGCTCATATCGTCGATGACGAGCTCTAGGACGGGAATGAGATCGCTCGCCTTGTCGGTTACCCCGATCCTTGCCTCCGCCCGCGACATCTGAAGCAGTTTTTCGGCGAGATGGCCGAGATGCTGCAGGGATTTTTCGATATTTTCCACCCGCGGCGCCAGTTCCGGCGGAATATCGGCATGCAGCCGTTGCGCCTGCGCCAGGGCACCGGCAATCGGCGTGCGCAATTCGTGGGCGCTGTTGGCGGTGAATTCCCGCTCCGCCTCGATGGCCGAGCGCAGGCGTCCGAGCAGCAGATTGACCGAACGGGCGATGGGATGGAGTTCGCCCGGAAACGGCTGCGTTTCAAGCGGCGCCAGATTGCCGCCATCCTTTTTCCCGATCTCGTCGCGCAGCGTCTGGATCGGCTGCAGGGTTCGGCGCACCACCACGATGACGGCGAAGATGCTGGCGGGGATGAGGATGAGAACGGGAAGCAGGAGTGCGCTGCCGGCCTCCTCGATCGCCTCTCGCCGGTTGGCGAAGGCATCGGCGACCTGCAGGAAATAATTGCCGTCCGGTGTCGCGACCGTATAGATGCGCTGCGTCGCCGTTTCGGAAAAACCGGGATCGAGCGACACCTCGAAAGGTTCCGTCGAACTGTCATGGGAATGCAGCACGACCTGTCCTTCCCGGTCGCGCACCTGATAGGTCAGATATTCCGCGCCTTCCGCCGATGGGTTGAGCTTGCGCGAGGCGGGGGCCGTGTTGTTTTCCCTGAGGTCGTCGGCCAGGAGCGGCAGAAGCCTTTCGGCGGTTTCCTGCACACCGGAATCGAAAATCTCGGCAAATTCGTCCTGCATCACCATGACGCCCAGCCCGCAGGCGAGAAGCCAGGAGACGGCGACAACGCTGGTCAGCGCCGTCACGAGCTTGCGGGTCATGCTGGTCGGTCTGGCCATGTCTGCCTGCCTGCCGTTCGCCTATTTGATCGTGTAGCCGACGCCGCGCACGGTTTCGACGCGGTCATGGCCGATTTTCTTGCGCAGCCGGCTGATATAGACCTCGACCGTGTTGCTTTCTATTTCCGCGCCGAATTCGTAGAGCGTGTCGTGCAATTGCGCTTTCGAGACGACGGCACCGGGATGTTCGACGAGTTTTTCCAATACGGCCCATTCGCGGGCGCTCAGCGTCTGCGCCGTTCCATCGACCGTGATATTGCGCGCCACCTGGTTGATCTCGATGCCGGGCAGGCGGATGACCGGGGCCGAACGGCCTTCGTACCGGCGCGAGACCGCCAGCATGCGTGCTGACAGCTCGTTGAGATCGAAGGGCTTGACCAGATAATCGTCCGCGCCGGCATTCAGCCCGGCAATCCGGTCGGAGACCTGGTCGTGGGCCGTCAGAATGATCACCGGCGTCGCGTCGTCGCGCCTGCGCAGCGTTTGCAGAAGGCTGATGCCTTCGCCATCCGGCAAGCGCATATCGAGCAGGATGAGGCCATAGGCCATGGTCAGCGTCGCCGCCATGGCGTCGCCGAGCGTCTTGAACCAGTCCACAGCGTGCCCGGCCGCCGCGACATGGTCCCGCAGCGCTTCCCCGAGCACGTGATCGTCTTCAACAAGCAGAACCCGCAAGACAACTCCCTCTATCGCGTCGTCCTGCGTATCTCTTTCTCCGGATAAGCGTCAAGCACTGTCTGTTCAGCTGCTCTGGCGCTGGGTGCAGCCGCTGAAGATGTCGAGCGAGGGATCGTAGACCGAAGTGGAGACGTTCATCATGCCAAGGATGCTGTGGAAATAATTGTCGTGGGAGCGCCCGCCCTCTGCCGCGCTTTTTGCCAGGCACGCTTTGTCCAGTCCCATGGATTTGGCGAAATCGTCGTCGAACCAGACGAGAAAGGGCACATGGGTCTGCTGGTCCGGGGCGAGCAGATAGGGCGCGCCATGCAGGTAGACGCCGTTTTCGCCAAGCGATTCGCCGTGGTCCGAGGCGTAGATCATGCCCGTCGCCAGTTTGTCGGAACGCGCCTTCAGCTTGTCGATCACGGTCGAAAGGAAATGGTCGGTGTAAAGCAGCGTGTTGTCGTAGGAATTGACGATCTCGGCGTCGGAGCAGTTGCCCAGCTCGGCGGTGCGGCAATCCGGGGTGAATTTACGGAATTCGTCGGTATAGCGCAGATAATAGGTCGGCCCGTGGCTGCCCATCTGGTGCAGCACGATGACGCTGTCTTTCCTGACATTGTCGAGCCAGGCATCCAGCTTGTCGAAGAAGATGTCGTCGCGACATTCTCCGCCGGTGCAGAAGCGGCTGTCATTGGTGGAGGGCAGATCGAAATAGGGAATGCGATCGGCAACGTTCTTGCTGCCGGTATTGTTGTCCAGCCACGTTGCGCCGACGCCGGCGTGGACGAGAACATCCATGACGTTTTCGTTGGCGAGCGCCTTGCTGTGGCTATATTCCGAACGCGGGAACTTCGAGAACATGCAGGGAATGGAAATTGCCGTCGCGGTGCCGCAGCTGGTGGTATTCGGGAAATAGACCACGTCACGTTTTGTCAGTTCGGGATTGGTATCGCGGCCGTAACCATTCAGCGAAAAATTCGCCGCGCGCGCGGTTTCGCCTGCGACGATGACGGTGATGCGCGGCTTGTGCACACCGCCGAGCGCCGGCAGAACCTTGGCGTCCCTGCCGATGGGGCTGACCTGGATCTCGGCTTCCTTGCCCGCCTGCGTGAAATAATGAACGGTCGAGATGATCGGCGACAGAGGATTGACGCTTTTGACGATATCCTTGTGCTGGCGGATGGCGGTAGTGAAGGTCTTCGAATTCGCGAAGCTGATGATGCCCGTGATGGTGAGACAGATCAGGATGCTGATGGTGTTCCACAGCAGCTTGTCGAGAATTGGCCGGTGCCGGACGCGGATGGCGACGATGATGATGGACGGCAACAGCCCGTAAATCCCCGTGTGCCAGAGAAAGCCGGGGGTGATCAGATTGCCCGCCTCCGCCTGCGTCGTTTCCATGGCGTTGCGGATCATGTCGCTGTCGATGACGATGCCGTAGCGGTCCATGAACCAGGAAGCAGCGGCTGCGGCGAACAGAAGCAGGATCAGAAATGGCTTGATCAGATATTTGGCGGAAAAAATCGTGATCAGCGCGCCGAAAAGCGCTGCCATGGCGAGATAAAGCGCAACGATGGCAACCGGATAGGCGGAAAGATAGGTATGGACCTTCGACCACAACGTCTGGTTCATGAAAAACAGCAGATAGGCGCCGGTCAGCAGGCTGAGCGGCACGCTGCCGATTGCCGGACGATATGTTATAGTTCCCGTCGTTTTCGCGGTAAGAAGAGCCACTGTCAGTCCACCAGATTTCACATGTGACGACGGCGCAAAACGAGCAGAACGCCCCCCTGTTCGCGCGGCCGCAATTGCCGATTGATGGCGGATGCGTCATTTAGCTGACATCAACCTGAAGCTTTGTCATGAAAGTGTCATATGAAGGCGGTCGTATTTTCAGATCGATGGCCGACAGCGCGATCATATCATCTAACTGAGTCCGATTATACCCGTTGCAGTGGTGCGCGTTAAAAATACACGCGAAGCCCTGACCGGCAGCAGGCTGCCTGCGGGAATGTTCTGGAAGGTGACCGTCGCTCCTGAAAGAAGGGTGAGGCAGAGCTGGCCGCCATGGCCGACATAAAGCGCCCGCGTGGGCGAAGGCAGCGGGTTCGTATCGTGCGGCACGATCTCGAAAGCGTGGGATGCCGGTGATTCGAGGCCGGCGGCGTGGTAATCGTAAGTCTCGGTCATTGCTGTCTCCGGTAAATCGAAATCTGCCGTGATTATGCGGCAGCCCGGACCTGCGGGGAAAAGTGGGGGCAATAAATATGCAGAAGGCATTGCGGTCCCACGCCCTGCCGGCAAGACGCGTCGGGTATTTTTGCCGCAATCTCATCCGGTTACATCGCGCCGGGCCATTTTCGGCGCTGTCGCGTCCGCGGATGGGGGTAAATTCTTCGTCCACGGGCGGCAGGCGGATGCCGCCGCCTCAATTGCGTGTATGGAGAATGAAGGCCCTGACGGCGGGGGAGGCTTCCGTTTTCCGGTGGGCTATGGCGAGATCCGATGTCGTGGAGCTTGCTGCAAGCGGCACATAGCGCAGGCCGGGCAGCCTCAGGCAATCGAGCGAGCGCGGCACCAGCGCCACGCCGAGCCCGATGGCCACCATGCTGGCGATGGTGGTGTAGTCCCGGCCCTCCGGGCTGATCGTCGGCTGGAACCCGGCTTCGTTGCAGGCCTCCATCGTATTGTAATGGAAGCCGACATCCGGCGGCTGCCTGGGCGTGATGAATGTTTCGCCGGCGAGGTTTTTAAGATCGATCTGCAGCGCAAAGGCCAGAGGATGGTTTTCCGGCAGGGCGGCCATCAGCGGCTCGCGCAGGACCACCTGGGTGGTGACGCCGTCGGGAACGGGCGCGGGCGGGCGGATGAAGGCAAAGTCCAGATTGCCATCGGCGATCTTGGCCAGCTGCAACCGCATTTCCATCTCGATCAGCTGCAGTTCGACATCGGGATGCGAGGCGCGGAAGCTGGCGATGGACTGGATCAGCAGGCCGGAATAGGCGGCCGAGGCCACATAACCGATGGAAATACGCCCGGTCTCGCCGCGGTCGACGCGTTTGAGGGCGGCAAGCGTTGCCTCGGCATTGGCGAGGATTTTCCGGGCATCCTCGTAAAGAAGCTGGCCGGGAGTCGTCAGCTTCACCGACCGGCGCGTCCGGTCCAGAAGCGGCATGCCGACAATATCCTCGAGCGCCATGATCTGCTGGCTCAATCCCGGCTGGGCGATGCCGAGACGGGCGGCGGCGCGCTCGAAATTGCGCTCATCCACCAGCGTGGTGAAATAGCGCAGGTGCCGCAATTCGAACGTGTCCGCCCGCCCGGCCGGTTTCCTGCCCATCGTCACGGTCCTTTCCGGTATGTTTGAATAATTCCAAACTATTATCTATCAGAGTTTTCATAAGCAATAGTTCTGAAAAAAACTGGCTTCGCTTATTGGATCGCCCAATGCGGCTTGCGTAATAAGATGACTTAAATTCTCCAGAAAAATAACCGTCTTGCGGCGGCGCGGGTGATGAAGGGTCTTGGCGTGCAGGGAAAAACCAAACAGATTTCCATACTGGCCGGCGGTTGCGCCGCCATTGCCTATGCGACGTTTCTGACACCCGGCACCGTGCTTGCGCAGGAGGCAGGCACGACGGTATTGCAGACCATCACCGTGGAAGGCGCCAGGCACCAGGACCCAAAGGCGCCCGTGAAAGGCTATGTGGCGAAAACCAGCGCCAGCGCCACCAAGACGGGGCGGTCCCTGATCGAGACGCCGCAATCGGTTTCCGTCGTCACCAAGGACCAGATGGATGCCCAGAACGTGCGCAATCTCAGCGAGGCGCTGAATTACGTGCCGGGTGTCGTCGCTCAGCCGTCGGGGGCCGATCCGCGTTTCGATGCGCCGCGCATTCGCGGGTTTCAGGGAAACCAGCTGCAGTTTCTCAACGGCCTTCGGCTGATGCGCACGGCGGGTGCGCCCTCTTACGAGGTCTACGGCCTGGAACGGGTCGAGGTCATTCGCGGGCCGGCCTCCGTGCTTTATGGCCAGGGCAATCCCGGCGGCCTCATCAACCTTGTCAGCAAGCGGCCGACCTTCGAACGTTTTGGCGAAGTGGGTGTGCAGATCGGCAGTTTCGATTATTACCAGTCGATGTTCGATATTGGCGGCCCGGTGGCGGATAGCGACAGCGTCGCCTATCGCCTGACCGGCCTTGCCCGCAATGCCCATGCCCAGACGGATAATTTGCAGAACGACCGTTATTTCATCGCGCCGGCCCTCACATGGCAGCCGGATGAGGATACCAGGCTGACGGTTCTCGCCTCCTATCAGCACGATAATCCGAGTTCGCCCTCCGGCCTGCCGCCGGCGCTGACCTATCTCAGACCCGGCAACATGCTGGATCGCAGCTTTTATGTCGGCGATCCCTCCTTCGATACGTCAAACCGCAAGTTCACCAATATCGGTTATGAATTCGAGCACCGTTTCGACGAGACCTTCACCTTCCGGCAGAATGCACGCTACTCCAATTTCGACTGGTCCTACCGGGCGCTCGGCATGTCTTCGACCAGCGGCGGCATGGTCGGCAATCTCATCCGCCGCAATGCGACCTTCCAGGACGAGTTGCTGAACACCTTCAACATCGACAATAGCCTGCAGGCGGATTTTTCAACCGGGCCGGTGGATCACACCGTGCTTGTCGGGCTGGATTACCGTTATTTCGACAACAACGTCAAAACCGAATTCTGGGCCGCGACGCCGCTCAATCCCGTCAACCCGGTCTATGGCGGGCCGATCAGCCTCACTTCACGCACGCTTTATGCCGATGTGAAGACGGATATTTCCCAGATTGGCCTTTATGCGCAGGACGAGATGGCGATCGAGAACTGGCGCATCACCGCCGGCCTGCGGCAGGATTGGGCAAGCACCAGCGGCACCACCTTTAACGGCACCACCTATCGTTCGCTCGACAAGGACGACCACAAGCTGACGGGCCGTGTCGGCGTCAGCTATCTGTTCGATGGCGGCATCGCGCCCTATGTCAGCTATGCCACTTCTTTTGAACCGGTGCCGCAGCCGGCTGTCGGCGATGCGCCGAAACCGACCACCGGCGAACAATGGGAAGCCGGCATCAAATACCAGCCTGACGGCTTTGACGGTTTTTTCTCCGCCGCGATCTACGATCTGAAACAGAAGAACGTGACGACGACGGTGGGCGGCGTGACGCAGCAGATGGATGAGGCGCATGTGAAAGGCCTCGAGCTGGAAGGGGTCGCAAGCCTCGCCGACGGGCTCGACCTGCGGGCGGCCTATACCTACATGGACAGCGAAGTGGCGGGCCGCGTCAACAACGGCAAGGAACTGGACAATGCGCCCCGGCACGCCGCGAGCCTGTGGCTCGACTATACCTTCGCGGAGGATACGGCGCTTGAAGGCTTCGGTATCGGCGGCGGCGTGCGTTATGTCGGAAAACGTTACGGCGATGCCGCCAATACCTTCGAGATGAAGGGTCTCGCCCTGCTCGATCTCGGCGTGCATTACGAGAAGAACGGCTATCGCGCCTCGCTTCTGGTGCAAAACTTGACTGATAAAGAATATATTTCTAGTTGCTCCACTTTCGGATGCTATTACGGTGACGGAAGAACCGTTATGGGCAAGCTGACCTACCGGTGGTGACGCCTATCAAAGTGAAGCAGCAGGGGCATGACGCGCAAGGATCGATGGATGTCCCCCCTCTGGGGGCGGCGGGAATTTTTAGGTCTGCTTGCCGCGTCTGCCTTTGCGGGCAAGGCGGTGGCCGCGTCCCCGCGCATTGCCGCAATCGACTGGGCGATGCTCGAAACCTCCGTGGCGCTCGGCATCATGCCGGTGGCGGCAACCGAGCTTATCCAGTTCAGGGCCGGCGCGGTCGAGCCGGAAATCCCTGAAAGCGTCGCCGATCTCGGTCTGCGCGGTGCGCCGAATTTCGAGCTGCTGCAATTGACCCGGCCGGATCTCATCCTGATTTCGCCTTTCTACACACGTTATACCGGCCGGCTGGAAGCGATTGCCCCGGTGTTTTCGCTGCCCTTTTACGTGAAGGGCGAGCCGCCTTTTCAAAAGGCGCTCGCGGCGGTCTCGGCCCTTGGCGACAAGCTCGGCCGGGTCGATGAGGCGCGCAGGGTTCTGAGCGAGACGGACACAGAAATGCAAGCCATGCGGACCCGCCTTGCCGGTTTTTCCGCGCGGCCGACCTATGTGATCAATATCGGCGACGCCCGGCATTTTCGTGCTTTTGGTGCTGACAGCATGTTCGGGGATGTTCTTGGCCGGCTGGGGCTTGCCAATGCCTGGGCGGACCGGTCGCAATTCACCTTCGCGGCCCCGGTTCCGCTTGAAAACCTCGCCGCTTCGCCGCAGGCGCGTATCGTCATCGTCTCCGATATTCCGGTCGAGGCCCGCGAAAGCCTGCGCAACAGCGCCATCTGGCAGGCACTTCCGGCGGTGCGGGAAAACCGGGTGGTGACGCTCGGCAATGTCAGCCCCTATGGCGGCATCACCGCCGGCGTGCGGTTCGCGCGGCTTCTGACCGAGGCGCTGGTGGCGCGGGGAGAAGCTCTGTGACGGCGCGGCCTCTCCAGCTTTTCTTCGGGTTGTTAGTGGTCCTGGCCTCCGGGCTTTCCCTGCATGCCGGCTTGCAGCGGCTGCCCTATGGCGCATGGCCAGGCCTGCCGTTCGATGCCGCCAGCCTGTCGATGGATCAGGTCATTTTCGCCTTCAGCCTGCTGCCGCGCGTGGCGGTCGCCATTCTCGCGGGGGCAATGCTGGGCCTGTCGGGCGCGCTTTTCCAGCAATTGCTGCGCAATCCGATCGCCGATCCCTCCACCCTCGGCATTTCCGCCGGCGCGCAGCTGGCCGTCGTCGTCGCCACGCTGTTCTTTCCTTCAGTGCTGGATGGCAATCGTGCATGGGTGGCGCTTGCCGGCGCCGCCGCTGCGGCCGGCATCGTGTTTCTTCTCGGCTGGCGACGGTCCTTCGAGCCGGTGACCATGGTGGTGTCCGGCCTGCTGGTCGGCATCACTGCCGCCTCCGTTTCCGCGGCGCTGACGCTGGCGCAGGGCGAATATATGATGTCGCTTGTCGTCTGGAACGGTGGCTCGCTCAGCCAGCAGGACTGGTCGAACGCCTTTTCCCTTGCCGTTCAGCTTCTCGCGGGTCTCGTCCTGACGGGTTTGCTGATAAGGCCGCTGACGCTTCTCGGTCTTGGCGATTCCGGCGCGCGATCGCTTGGCATATCCCTGTTCTCGATCAGGCTGGCCGTTGCGGCCGTTGCTGTCATGCTGGCGGCCTTCGTCGCCGCCGCCGTCGGTCTCGTCAGCTTCATCGGCCTTGCCGCGCCGGCGCTCACCCGGGCGCTCGGCGTGCGGCGGTCATCCGCCGTGCTCCTGGTTTCGCCGCTCCTCGGCGGGCTGCTGCTTTGGTTCTGTGATGGTCTCGTGCAGCTTCTGGCAAGCACGACGGCGGAAGTTTTCCCCACAGGCGCGGTGACGGCGCTGATCGGCGGGCCGCTGCTCCTATGGTTATTGCCGAAAATCCGGCCGACGGACATTCACCGCAGCGACGGCGGGGAGGTTGCGGCAAGACGCCGGCTTGCCGCGTTGCTGCCGGTGCTTCTGGTCATGGTGGGGCTGGTTTTTGCCGCACTCGCTGTCGGCAAGGGGCCGGAGGGCTGGACGGTTCTCAACGCCGGCGACCTGCAAAGCCTTCTGCCGTTCCGCTGGCCGCGGCTGGTGGCGGCGATCGCCGCCGGCGGTCTTCTGGCCATGGCGGGCGCGCTTCTGCAGCGGCTGACCGGCAATCCCATGGCAAGCCCGGAGGTGATCGGCGTCAGCGGCGGTGCGGGTCTCGGTTTTGCCGCCGCCATCACGATTTTTCCGGCGGCGGGGCTGTTTGAACTGTTCCTGGGTGCGGGCATCGGTTCGGCGGCGGTCATGATCCTCGTGCTGTTCTTTGCGGTGCGTCGATATCTGGCGCCGGAAAAGATCCTGCTTGCCGGCATTGCCGTGAGTTCGCTCTGCTCGGCCGTGCTCTCGGCGCTGCTTGCGATTGGCGACCAGCGCGCCTGGCAGATTCTCGCCTGGCTCAGCGGCTCGGGTTCGACGGCGACACCGGCCTCGGCGATCTTTCTCACCATGCTTTCGGCCGTGCTTCTGGCGGGTGCCCTCTCGGTGACGCGCTGGCTGACGATCCTGCCGCTCGGCCGCGATGTGCCGCTCTCGCTCGGCCTGCCGCTTGGCGCTGCGCGCATCGCCGTCATCGCGCTGGCCGGCATCGCCACCGGAGCCGCCTCGCTGCTGGTCGGTCCGCTCAGCTTCGTCGGGCTGATGGCGCCGCATATCGCGCTTCGCGCCGGCTTCACAACGCCGCGTGATCATCTGCTCGCCTCGTTCCTGTTCGGTGCGGTGCTGATGGCGCTTTCCGATCTCGGCGCACGCACGGTCACCTTTCCATACGAATTGCCGCTCGGGCTTTTTGCGGCTCTGGCCGGCGCGCCCTATCTGATCTGGCTTTCAGGCAGGCGATGATGATTTTTTTGAACGTTCACGGAGATGAGAACCATGGGTCAGGCAGCGCTTGCCGTCGACAACGACGATATTCCGCTTTTTTCGCTGGATGGCGTGACGATGGAGGTTCCGGGCAGGACATTGCTGCAGCCGCTGACGGCGCATTTCGCCGCCGGCAAGACCATCGGCCTGATCGGCCATAATGGTTCGGGAAAATCGACGCTGCTCAAGATCCTGGCGCGGATGCAGGAACCCACGGCGGGCAGGGTCTCCTTCGAGGGGAAGGCGCTGGGCGCCTGGGGCAATCGCGAATTCGCGCGAAAGCTCGCCTATCTGCCGCAATATACCCCGGCCGCCTCCGGCATGCTGGCAAAGGAGCTGGTGGCGCTTGGCCGTTACCCCTGGCACGGCGCGCTCGGGCAATTTACCAGGGCTGATCAGGAGAAGGTGGATGAGGCCATCGAACTCACCGATACCGTGGCTTTCCGCGATCGCCTTGTGGACACGCTTTCCGGTGGCGAGCGTCAGCGGGTCTGGCTTGCCATGCTGGTGGCCCAGAATGCCGAGAGCCTGCTTCTCGATGAGCCCATATCGGCGCTCGACATGGCACACCAGATCGAGGTGCTGTCGCTGGTGCAGAGACTGTCGCGTGAAAAAGGCCTCGGCGTGATTGTTGTGCTGCACGATGTCAACATGGCCGCACGTTTCTGCGACGAGATCGTGGCTCTGCATTCCGGCAAGCTGATCGCCAGGGGCACGCCGCGGGAGATCATGACGCCGGAAACGCTGGAACGGATCTATGGTGTGCGTATGGATGTTATGACACATGCCGCCACGGGCTTTCCCGTCGCCCTGCCGCTCTGATCTGTTGCCGTAAAACAACGGCTGAAAATGCTGTCCATGGACAGCGATTGCCTGCGCATTTCCCGCCCTAACAATGTCTTAATGGCATCCTACCGCCATCAGACATTGTTAACCGTTTTGCTTTCCTTGCCTCCAATTAAGTTGTTTTGGATCGATTTCAGGGAACAAACGTTAACAGTGCGGAATTCAATATCCGGAGAGGGCAAGAAGGGCTGCTGCGGGTAGGAATAAAACAGGAGAAAACAACATGAAAAAGGCTGTTGCCGTAACTTTTGCCGCATTGACGATGGGCCTTGGCGGGACTGCATCCGCACTCGCTGCCGACCTTGCGAGATACGAACCGGCTCCCCAGGACCAGGACGACCGCAACGGCGTCAAGATCGGTTATCTGACCTGCGACATCGGCGGTGGCGTCGGTTATGTGATCGGCTCCGCCAAGGAGCTGGATTGCACCTTCCAGTCCACGATCGGCGCACGCCGCACCGACCATTACACCGGCGCCATCCGCAAGATGGGCGTCGACCTCGGCTTCACCACGCAGGGCCGTCTGGTCTGGGCCGTTTTCGCCCCGACCGCCGGTTATCACCGCGGCTCGCTCGGCGGCCTTTATCAGGGCGCGACGGCTGAAGTCACCGTCGGTCTCGGCGTCGGCACCAACGTTCTCGTCGGCGGCACGTCCGGCTCCATCCAGCTGCAGACGGTCAGCGTCACGGGTCAGGTCGGCCTCAACCTTGCCGCCACCGGCACCTCGGTCACGCTGACGGCCATGAACTGATCGGCGAAATGCCCGGCGGCCTGACCGGGCATTCTGTCGCATGCCAAAAAACGCCCTCTTCGTTGTCAGACGGGGAGGGCGTTGTATTATCCGGGCCATGATTTCCCTGTTCAGACGTGGTGCGGTTGTGACCGCATCTTTCCTCCTGCTCGTGACGAGCGCCCTTGCCGAAGGCGATGCGGCCCATGGCGAGAAGGTTTTCAGCCGCTGTTCCACCTGCCACAGCGCCGACACGCCGCGCACCCGTATGGGGCCGCATCTGATGGGCGTGGTCGGCAGGCCGATGGCTTCCGTGGCCGATTACGGCCATTATTCGCAGGCGATGAAGGATGCCGGCGCGGCTGGCCGGGTCTGGACGGAAGACGAATTGCAGAAATTCATCGCCAGCCCCAAGAAGGCGATCCCGGGAAATGCGATGCGCTTTTTCGGGCTCTGGAGCGAGACCGATATTGCCGACCTGATCGCCTATCTGAAAACGCATCCCCTGCCGCAATAGCTGTCAGAGCGGCGCTTCCGCGACGATCTCTTCCGCCTCTTCGAAGGTCATCGCCATGACCTTCGCGCCGATTTCGAAGCCGAAGCCGTTGCGGGCGAAGGCGGAAAATTCCTTGGCCTTGCGCTTCTCATCGAGTTCGACACGGCGAAACGGCCCGAAGGCGCGCTTGCGCGCGAAGATGATGGCGGCGACGAGATCATTGGTCTCCTGCAACGCAGCCGTTGCCGTTTCGCGGGCGATGCCCTTGATCTGAAGTTTCTGCGCCAGCCCGCGTTTCGATTTGCCGCTGCGCTGGCCGCTTCGCACGGCAATTTCCGCATAGGCCGTATCATCAAGCGCCTTGATGCCATAAGCGAAGGTCACGGCAAACTCGCCGAGCGCCTTCACCTGCGCCGGGCTGATTGCCTCGAATTTTTCCCGGGACTTGCGCATGATGGCGTCGCGCAGCTGCTTTTCCGTCATCATGCGCTGTTCCAGCCGGTAGAGGGCGGAATTGCGCGCCCAGGACAGCATCCGGCTGGTGGGCTCAACGGCCGGCGTGTCGCCGTCCATGGCCATGTCGTCGGTCAGGAAGGGGCTGGATTCGTCGTTCATTCCGCTTTTATAGCGTGGTGAACCCGTCTTGCCAGTTCCTTCCCTGCCCGTATCCTCCGGTTTTTCAGCACCTCAAGGTGTTTGCGCGCCGGTTGCGGCGACATAGACCGAATAGAGCGATTTCGTCGCGGTGATGAACAGGCGGTTCTTTTTCGGACCGCCAAAGGTGAGGTTCGCCACCGTCTGCGGCACCCTGATCTTGCCGAGGAGCGTGCCATCGGGCGCAAAGCAGTGAACGCCGTCGCCGGCGCTGGTCCACAGATTGCCGGCCGTATCCAGACGGAAGCCATCCGGCAGGCCGTTGTCGAGATTGCAGAATTCCCGGCCATTGGCGAGCTTCACGCCGTCCAGCACGTCGAAAACGCGGATATGGCGCGGGCGGGAGACATCGTGGCTGTTGGAACTGTCGGCGACGTAGAGCTTCGTTTCGTCCGGTGAGAAGGCAAGACCGTTCGGCTGCACGAAGTCGTCCACGGCGGTGTCGATCTTGCCGGTTGCGGGATCGAGCCGGTAGACATTGCGCGTCGTCTGCTCCGGCTCGGCCTTGTAGCCCTCATAATCGGAGAGGATGCCGTAGGTGGGGTCGGTGAACCAGACGCTGCCATCGGATTTCACCACCACATCATTGGGCGAATTGAGCCGCTTGCCGCCAAAGCTGTCGGCAAGAACCGTGATCGAGCCGTCGACTTCGGTACGGGTAACGCGCCGGCCGCCATGTTCGCAGGAAACCAGTCGTCCCTGCCGGTCGCGCGTGTTGCCATTGGTGAAGTTGGAGGGGTGGCGGAACACCGAGACGCCGCCATCCGGCACCCAGCGCAGCATGCGCTGGTTGGGAATGTCGCTGAACAGCAGGCAATTCAGGTCTGCGAACCAAACCGGGCCTTCGGCCCAGCGGCAGCCGGAATAAAGCTCTTCCAGTTCGGCATTGCCGACGATCAGATGGCGGAAGCGGTCATCGTGGATTTCGTAAGGGGAGGTCTTGGCTGTGGTCATGAGCGTGGTCCGCTTGTGGGCTTGTCGTTTGGGTTCAGCGTGTGGCCCTGGGGCCGCTTGCCAGAAGAATGACTGAAATGATGATGAGGCCGGTGAGGATGAGGCGGATGCCGGCGCCGAAACCATAGGTATTCAGCATCGACACCACCAGGAACATGAAGAGCGAAGCGCCCCAGATGCCGGGAACGTTGGAATCGCCGCCGGCAACCGCCGTTCCGCCGATCACCACAACAGCGATGGACATCAGCAGATATTCCGAGCCCATGTTGAGCGCAGCACCTCCGGAGAAGCTCGCAAGCAGATAACCGGCAATCGCCGCGAGCACGGCGCAGAGCACATAGGTGACGAAACGCGCGCCATCCACCGGAATGCCGGTCATGCGGGCGGCGAAGGTGCTCTGGCCGATGGCGGAAATCCAGCGGCCGTAAAACGAGCGGTCGAGAAGCAGCCAGGCGATGGCCGAGAGCAGCAGCGCCACGAGGGCGACATTGGGAATGCCGAAGAAGCTCGATGTGGCGAAAGTGGCGAGCGTTTCCGGCGGCTTGATGCGCAGGCCGCGGTTCGACCAGATGGCGATGGATTGCACGATGAAGCTCATCGACAGCGTCGCGATGATCGGCGGGATGCGCAGGAGCTTGATCAGCGCATAGTTGCCGATGCCGATGGCGATGCCGATCAGGATGGCGATCAACAGTCCGGGCAGGATGAGACCGTCGGACACATCCATGAATTTCAGCGCCAGCGTGCCGGACAGCGTCATCGTGGCGGGAACGCAAAGGTCGATATTGCCCGGCCCGAGCGTGATGACGAACATCTGGCCGATGCCGACGATGACGGAAAAAGCCGCGAAGGTGAGTGCGGCATGTGACAGGCCGAAGGAGCTTGCGCCGCCGGTGAAGAGCACGGTGACGGTCCAGACGGCGGCCGTTGCGGCAAAGGACCAGATCCATGGTTTTTTCGTGAGGGATAAAAGCCCGTTCATTGGTTTTTCTCCCGCTTTTCAAGACGGTTGAGCAAGATGCGCAGCGCCAGCACGATAATGAGGATTGCCCCCTGCGCCCCAATCTGCCAGTCCGGCGAAATACGCATGAAGGACAGGAACGAGCCGGCAAGGGTGAGCGTCAGCGCGCCGATGACGGCGCCGATGGGCGAAACCCTTCCGCCGACAAATTCACCGCCGCCGAGGATGACGCCGGCAATCGACAGCAATGTGTAGCGCAGCGCGATATTGGCGTCGGCCGATGTCGTCAGCCCGACAAGGGCGATGCCCGACAGCACCGCGAAGAAGCCGGCAAGCGCAAAGGTGGCGGCGCGAATGCCGACCACCGACCAGCCGGACCGCTCGACCGAGCGGAGATTGCCGCCGACACCGCGCATCAAAACCCCGAAGGAGGAGCGCATGACAATGTAATGGGCGACGAGCGCGATGAGGATGCTGGCGATGATGGCGATCGGCACGAAGGGCGGCTTCGCCGTCATCAATGCCCGGATGAAGGCAGGGGCCTGGCCGCCGGGCGAAGGCAGGATAAGCACGGCAAGACCGCCCCAGACGAAGCTCATGCCGAGGGTGACGACGATGGAGGGCAGGGCGCGGATGTGGATGATGGCCCCAAGCGCGGCATAGGTGGCAATTGCGCCGGCGAAGATGGCAATGCCGAGAAGCGGCGTCGTCTGCAGGAAGGTGGCGGTGACACAGGCGCAGAAACTGACGAAGGTGCCCATCGACAGGTCGAGATCGTTGACCGACATGATCAGCATCTGCGCAATGGTGGCGAGCGCAATCGGCACCGCCAGATTGAACAGCAGGTTCATGCCGGTATAGCTCATGGCGCGCGGCTGCATGTAGAAGACGGCGGCGAGCAGGAAGGCGAGCGAGGCGGCGGGAATGATGAGGCGGAGCGCGTTTGCCGAGAGTTTCATGCGTGGTCTTCTCCGGCAAAGGAAGCGGCCAGCACATTCTGTTCGGTAATGTCGTCGCCGACGAGTTCGGCCTGGATGGCGCCGTCGCGGAACACATAGACGCGGTCGCAAAGGCGGATTTCATCCATTTCGGTGGAGTACCAGATGAAGGTGCGGCCGTGGGAGGCTTCGGTTCTCAAGATGTCATAGACCTCCTGTTTGGTGCCGATATCGACGCCGCGCATCGGATCATCCATCAAAACGGTGCTGGCCGTTGTGGCGAGCGCGCGGGCAAAAAGCACCTTCTGCTGGTTGCCGCCGGAGAGGGAGAGGATCTTGTTGCCCATGTCCGGCGTGCGGATTTCGATGCGCTTTTTCCATTGCGCGCCAAGTTCGTTTTCCTTGCCCCGGTCCACCATGCCTGCGGCTGCAATATCCCTGAGCGAGGCGATGGACAGGTTTTTGAGAATGCTCCACAGCGGAAAGGTGCCGTTCAGGCTGCGATCGCCCGCCACAAAGGCGATATCGGTCTTTCGCGACGGCAGCCAGCTGCTGTTCTGCGCAAGGTAAAGATCGAGCAATGCTTCGGTCTGGCCGTGGCCGCCAAGGCCGGCAAGGCCGATGATCTCGCCGCGAAAGGCCTCAAAGGCGAGGCCTTCGCCACGCCGCGCCGGCATGGAGAGCACTTTTTCGCCTGCCTTGCGGCTTTCTCCCCGCCGCCTGTCCTGTTGCTTGACGACGCTGCCCATGGCTTCGACCAGCGAGCGTGTAGTGAATTCCGCAGCCTTCCGGTCGGCTACCACCCGGCCATCCTTCATCACCACGATGCGGGTGGCTGTGGAGAGAATCTCCCCGAGAATATGCGAGATCAGCAGCACGGAGCCGCCCTCGCGCACGAAACGGCGGACATAATCCATCAGTTGCGCGGCAAGGCCGGCATCGAGCGAAGAGGTGGGTTCATCAAGGATCACCAGCCGCGGTGCGTCCGGAATGCGGCAGAAATTGATGGCTATTTCCACCATCTGCCGTTCGGCGATGGACAGTTCGGCAACCGTCAGCTCGCAATCGATGCCGTGACCGGGAAAAATCTCGTCCAGGGTCTGCCGGATCGTCGCAAGCGCGCGGCCCCGCCATTTCCGGCCGCCGATTGCGGCATGCATGATGCGGAGATTTTCGCCGATCGTCAGGTTCGGGCAGAGCGACAGTTCCTGAAACACGCAGCGAACGCCGTTCGCGCGCGCGACGGCAATTCCGTGGCGGCTTTCGTTACCGCCATATGAAACGGAACCTTCATGCGGCGTCAGCCCGCCATTGATGACGTTGACGATGGTGGATTTTCCCGCGCCGTTATGGCCGACGAGCCCGAGGCATTCCCCGGCACGGATGATGAGGTCGGCGCCGTCCAGCGCGCGCACCGCGCCGAACACGACCTTTACGCCGCGCGCGGCGACGACCTCTTCCGCCTCGATGATGTCATTCATGAGCAATTACGCCAGTGATCTGGAAATCGGATACTATCGTTGGCTGCTGCGGCGTCCGTTTGCGGGGCGCCGCAGATATCGGTCGTGAGCCGGCCCGCCTATTTGGCGGCGATGGCCTTCTGGGCGTCTTCCAGCGAATATTCCACATTCGCCACGCCGCCCTTCTGGGTCGTCTTCAGGTTTTCCTCAAGATTGGCCTGGTCGATGCGCAGGAAGGGAACGGTCAGGTCCTTCTTCACATCCTTGCCGTCGAGGATCTGCTGCGCCACCCAGAAGGCCAGCGTCGAAACGCCGGGAGCGATGGAGACCGACATGGTCTCGTAACCGCTCGCATCCTTCTGCTGTTTCCACCATTGCAACTCGTCTTCGCGGTTGCCCATGACGATGGTCGGCGTCGGGCGCTTGGCGGCGGCGAAAGCCTGTGCCGCGCCATAACCGTCGCCGCCCTGCGTCACGACAGCCGCGACTTCTGGAAGGCTCGGCAGGATGCCGGCGACGGCGCGCTGGGCGACGTCCTGCGCCCAGTCGCCATTGACCGAACCGACGATCTTGAACTGCGGGTTCTTGGCGACGCCCGCAGCGATGCCGGCGTGAATTTCGTCATCCACCGAAACGCCGGCAAGGCCACGGATTTCAAGCAGGTTGCCGCCCTTCGGCATTACCTTGGCGAGATAATCGATCTGGCTTTCGCCCATCGCCTTGAAATCGACCGCGATGCGCCAGGCGCAGGGCTCGGTGACGATGCCGTCGAAGGACACAACGGTGATGCCGGCGTCGCAGGCTTCCTTCACCGCGCCGTTCAGCGCAGTGGGTGAGGCGGCGTTGATGACGATGGCGTCATAACCCTGCAGAATGAGGTTCTGGATTTGCGCGGCCTGTTCGGTCGCCTGGTTTTCGGCGGTGGTGAAGGCGTCAGCGGCGGCGACCTGCTTGTCTGCAACCGCCTGCTTGGTGATCTTTTCCCAGCTGGTCAGCATCGCCTGACGCCAGGAATTGCCGGCATAATTGTTAGAAAGCGCGATTTTTTTGGCCGACGTATCGGCATGAGCGGTGATCGGCAAAGCTGCGCATGCGACAGCGGCCGACGCCAGAAGCATCTTCCTGAAAGCCATTGATTTTCCTCCCTGTGGCTTGCCCTTGCGGGCGCGGAACCTTCACCCGCCGCAAATCTCCTCGGCGGCGGACGAAATCCCGTTGCACTGGAGCTCCGTTCCCCAGTACAAGGGAGAATGACCAAGAAGAATTGGCTTGTACAGGCGGTTCACGGCAATCTTACTGCGGGTTTCCGCAGAAAGCATGCGGGAACCCGCAGGACGAAACGGCCTTGCCGGGCGCAGAATGGACATGCGGCGTTCTGATGGATCACACCGGCCGCAATGGTCGAAGGCAGGCGCTTGGGAGGGCGTCCGCACATGCTGGATACGCCGAAAAGCGCGCTCTTTCATCACTATATGGGCATTTCGCGGCTGCTGGCCGGGCAGCTCGAATTCAACGCCATCATTCAGGCGGTCGCCACCGAGATCAGCCATATCATCCCGCACGACCATATGGATGTCTGCATCAAGCAGCTGGATGACAAATATCATATCGCCTATGAAAGCGGTCTCGTCAGCGCCTGGAGCCGGCAGCCGCCGGCGCTTCTGACCGGCAGCCCGATCCGCTCCCTGCTTTCCGGCGCGGTCGAATATCTTCTGAGCGGCGATGCCTGCGCCGATCCGCGCTTTCATTTCGAAGGGTCGTTTTCGAGCCCGATCATCGAACTTGGCCTGCATAGCCGCCTGCATGTGCCGATGAAGGTGCATGGCGACATCATCGGCGCGCTCAGCTGTTCGTCACATCAGTCGGATGCCTATACGATGGAGGATGTCGCCAATGCCCGCGCGGTGGCGGATTTGCTGGCTCCCTATTTCTACGCCATCCGCGCCGCCGAACAGGCCAAGCGTTCCGCCATCGAGGAGGCGCGCGCCAATGCCCGCGAGGAGGGCCTGCGGTTGGGCGCGCTGCAACTGACGGAGGCGCTGGAGGCCGAGCGGCAGCGCATCGGCATGGATCTGCACGATCAGACGCTGGCGGACCTGACGCGGCTGGCGCGGCGCATCGAGCGCATGAGCCATGTCTCCGACGTTTCCGGCGAAATGCTGGAGCCGGTGGTGCGCAGCCTGCAGCATTGCATGCAGGACCTGCGTGAAATCATCGAGGAGGCAAAACCCTCCATCCTGCAATTGTTCGGTGTGGTGCAGGCGATCGAGACCTATGTGGACCGTTCCGTGCGCGACAGCGGATATGCGATCGAATGGTCGGTGACCGATGAGACGGAAGGGCGGGTGGAGAGGCTCGACAAGACGGTGGCCATCTCGCTGTTCCGCATCGTGCAGGAGGCGGTCAACAATGCCATTCGCCATGCCCAGCCGGACACCATAATGGTGACGCTTTCTTCGGTGGATGGCGGTTTGCGCGTGACGGTGAGCGATGACGGCAGCGGCGGTGGAGACGGCGCCTCGGGCGGCCTCGGCATCGGCAACATGAAGACGCGGGCGCGGCTGATTTCGGCGAGATTCGATATTGGCGGCAACGATGCGGGTGCCGGAACCCGCATGACGGTGACGCTGCCGGACAGCGCTTTCGACCGGCGGGAGGATGTGTGACATGGACGTGCTGATCGTCGAGGACGATGCGCTGCACCGCGCCTATCTGAATGAGGCCGTGCGCGCCGCCCTGCCGGAATGCGACAAGGTGCTGGAGGCGGCCAACGGCAGGACCGGTGAAAAGCTCGCGCGGGAAAACCGGGCCGCCCATATCGTCATGGATTTGCAGATGAACGAGCGCAACGGCATCGAGGCGGCGCGCACCATCTGGAAGGAGAGGCCGGATACCCGCATCCTGTTCTGGTCCAACTATTCCGACGAGGCCTATGTGCGCGGCGTCTCCCGCATCGTGCCGGAGGGGGCCGCCTATGGTTACGTGCTGAAATCTGCCTCCGATGACCGTCTGCGGCTGGCGCTGCGCAGCATCTTCATCGAGGCGCAATGCGTGATCGACCGCGAAGTGCGGGGGCTACAGGAAAAGAGCCTCGGCAAGGCGCATGGTTTTACCGATTCCGAATATGAAATTCTGGTCGATGTCGCGCTCGGCCTCACCGACAAGGCGATTGCGCGCCGGCGCAACCTGTCGCTGCGCAGCGTGCAGAACCGGCTGCAAAGCCTTTATGAAAAGCTGAACGTGCATCAGGCGCCGGGCGATGACGATACGGAAGGCCGATATAATCTCAGAACCCGTGCCGTCACCGTAGCCTTCCTGCGCAAGCTTTTGAATTACAGCGCTCTCGAAAGGGCCGAGCGGGACCTGGCGGAATGGGCGGCAAGCCGCTGAACCTTACGGCAAGAAGGCAAGCAGCCGTCTTTCATCGGCCCTGAGGCCGGAAACGGGTTTTGTGCCGACTTTCAAAATACGGCCAAGCTTCTTGTGCGCTTTTTCCTCCGTGGCGATATCGAGGACGGCCGGGTGCACATAGCTCTTGCGGCAGATGGCGGGCGTGTTGGAAAGCTCTGCGGCCGCTGCCTGGCACATGCCCTTGATGCTGGGTTTTTCCCCGGCCGCCACGTGTTCCATCGCATTGCAGAAGGCCGCGAGCGTGCCGCCCCAGGTGCGGAATGTCTTGGCCGAAATGCCCTGGCCGCCAATTCGCGAGAGATAGGCGTTGAGATCGCTGGAATCGACCGAATGCACCCGGTTTTCACTGTCCTGCCAGACGAAGAGTTCCTTGCCGGGCAGATCGGCGATCTCCTCGAGGATTTTCTGAAGGCGTGGGTGGCGCAATTGCCGTTTCACCTTCTGGCCGCCTTTGGCGGCGAAACGCAATTCGATCGTTTCCCCAAAGGAAACATGACGCTTGAGCAGGGTCGTCGCGCCGTAGGTGCCGTTGGTTTCGAGATAGGAGCGGTTGCCGACGCGCAGATAGGCGGCGTCGAGCAGCAGGGTGAGGGCGGCAAGCGTCATTTCCTGCCCGTGATCCTGCTTTTCGATGTCGGCGATGGCGCGGCGGCGAATGGTGGGCAGCGCCTTGCCGAAGCTCTTGAGCTGGAAGAATTTCGTCTCGCCTCTGAGAGCGTGCCAGTCGGGATGATAGCGATATTGTTTTCGCCCGCGCGCATCAAAGCCGGTCGCCTGCAAATGGCCGGCGGGATCGATGCAGATCCAGACGTCTTTATAGGCCGGCGGCACGCCGAGCGATTTGATGCGTTTCAGCTCGATGCCGTCGGATAGGAGTTCTCCGCCCGGCAGGCGGTAACAGAAACCCCGTCCGCGTTTCTCACGGGCTATACCCGGCTCCTGATCGTTGACATAGGCAAGTCCGATTTTGGCAAGAAGGCGGGTGGGCGGTTGTGGCATGGTTTCTTCCGACAGGTTTTACGCTGCGGCAAACGAACAACAGGCCGCCTTCGTTCCGGCGGCCTGTTGTTGTGATCAACGGTTTTTTCAGCCGGTCCTGGCGATCCGTAGAATCTGCGAGTTGCCGCCGCCGCGCTGTTCGGTCACGGCATAAACCGCACCGTCCGGTCCGATCTTGACATCACGGATGCGTGCCTCGAGCGGCAGGCGGCTTTCGGTTGCGACCCTGTCGCCATCGATATGCAGGATCACGAGCCCCTGGCTCACCAGGCTGCCGACAATGAAGGCACCCTTCCATTCGGGAATCTGGTCGCCGTCATAATAGGCCATGCCGGAAGGGCCGATGACCGGGTCCCAATAATAGACAGGCTGTTCCATGCCTTCCCTGGCGGTTGCGCCCTCACCTACAGACCGGCCGCTATATTCGACGCCATAGGTGATGACCGGCCAGCCGTAATTCAGACCGGCTTTCGGCAGGTTCAGCTCATCGCCGCCCTTGGGGCCATGTTCCACCGTCCACAGCCTGCCCTCTCCATCCAGCGCTGCCGCCTGCAGGTTGCGGTGGCCATAGCTCCAGATTTCGGGCAGCGCATCCTGCTGGCCGGCGAAGGGGTTGCCCTCAAAAGCCTTGCCGTCGGCATCGATGCGGAAGACCTTTCCGAGGCCGCTCGACAGATACTGCGCCTGCACGCGCGGCGTCGCATCCGAACGTTCGCCGACGGTGACGTAAAGCTCGTTGTCCGGGCCGAAGACGAGGCGGGAGCCGAAATGTTTGTCGCCGTCATAGGTCGGCATCTGGCGGAAAATCACCGAGACATCTTCCAGTTTTGCCGCACCGCCCTCTTCGGCCAGCCTGGCCGAGGCAACGGAGGTGCCGTTGCCGCCATCGCGCGGTTCGGAGAAGGAAAAGAAGATTTTGCGCGATGTCTCGAAATCCGGAGCCAGCGCTATGTCGAGAAGGCCGCCCTGTCCTGCGGAGGCGACGGCCGGTACGCCCTCTATTGCGGGGCCGGCCTTGCCGTCGGCGACGATATGCATGGCGCCTTCCTTGGCGGCGACGATCATGCGCCCATCCGGCAGGAATTCCATCGACCAAAGGTGCGGCAGGCCGTCGGCGACGACGGTTTTTTCGACGTTCGGCTGGGCGGCGGCCTGCGGCGCACGTGTCTGGCCCTCGAAAGCCGGCTTCTGGTCCGGCGCATTGGGCCGTTTCGTTTCGGCGGCCGGGGCGGTCTGTGCGTGGGCGGCGCCGGCAAGCGGCACGGCAAGCAGCGCGCACAGGATCGTCGAACTCAGAAATCGGTTGTTATGGAACATGGGTCTCCCTTCCATCGTTTACGTCAGGCAGAGAACCATTTGGGAAGGATTTCGTTTCTTGCGATAGTTTCAAGAAAACTTGATAAGGCCGTGTGCCCTTTTTCTCATCCATGCGAATTCATAAGGAACCGCATGGCCGCAGCCACGTTTGTCCTCTGTTATACGGAGGGCGCCATGCAGATCATCGACAACAAGACAATAGACGGCAACAGAACCAGGCCGATCCTGAACGTCGCGGAGTTCTGCCGCCGTTACCGGTTGGACAAGGCCGAAGAGACCCGGCTCAGAAAGCTGTTCGGCGAGTTCGCCTCGCGGCACGAGCTGCTGATGAATGCGCAGCGCAAACCGAGCTTTCGCTGATCATTCTTCCGGATCGGGAGATTTTCCGAAGATCATGAAGACATCGTAACGGGTATTCTTGCCTATTATCTGATGCGAGGGCTTGCGTATGCCCGGCATCGGCTCGGCGCGCAACGGCCATTTCAGAACCACCCGCTTCGTTGCATGCTCAAGCGCCGCCTCCATCAGTTCCATCTGGTCGGGATCGGAGCCCACCAGTTCCCGCAGCACCCGCATCTCCTTTTTCACCAGCGCCGTGTTATGGCGCGGCGGATGCATGGGGTCGACAACCACCACCTCGGGTGAAAGCTCTTTCAGCAACTGGCGTGAATCGCCGTGCAGCAGCGTCATGCGCGCCGCCGCTTCGGCATAGGCGCCGCCCGCTTCCACGGCGCGGCGAATGCCGTCGGCAAGATGCGCATGCATGTCCGGCGACCGTTCGATGAGGGTGACCTCCGCTCCGAGCGATGCAAGCAGGAAGGCATCCCGCCCCAGCCCAGCCGTGGCATCGACGATTTTCGGCGTGCGGCCCTTCGTAAAACCGGCGGCTTTGGGCAGGGCCTGTCCGCGTCCTTCGCCGGAGCGGAAACGGTGCCCGACCGCGCCGCCGACAAAATCCACCACGAAGCTTTCGCTTTCTTCCTTCATCTTGGACCTCAGAACGGGCAGGGCACGGTATAGGTGACGTCGCGGCCATCGGGATGGCGGAAGCCCACCTCTTGCGCATGCAACATCAGCCGCGGGGCGGCGGTAAGCGCCGCGCCTTCGGCATAAAATTCATCGCCGAGGATCGGATGGCCGAGCGCTTTCATATGCACCCGCAACTGGTGGGTGCGGCCGGTAAGCGGCGTGAGTGCCAGCCGCGTTGCCGGCAGCGGCAGCCGCTCCAAGACGCGCCACCGGCTTTGCGCCGACTTGCCGTTTTCATGGTCCACCCGGTGGCGCGGCTTGTTGTCGGGATCGATCGCCAACCGCAGATCCACCTCGCCTTCTTCACCCGCGACCGTGCCCCAGACGACGGCTACATAGGATTTGCGCGTCTCACGGTTCTCGAACTGGGCGGCGATGGCCGCATGCGCCTTGCGGTTCAGGGACATCAGCACGATGCCCGATGTGTCCTTGTCCAGCCGGTTGATCATCAGCGCTTTCGGAAACTGTTTCTGCACCCGCGTCATCAGGCTGTCGGCAAGCGCCGGATCGCGCCCCGGCACGGACAGAAGCCCGCTCGGCTTGTCCAGCACCAGCAGATCGTCATCCCGGTGCACGATGGTGAGCCAGGGGTCGAGCGGCGGAATGTATATGGGGTTGGAAAGCTTAAGTGACATGTCGCTTCCTTAGCACGAATCGCGCATTCGGACAGGCGCTAGTCGGGAATATGGAGATTGACGCGGCCGCTGGTCAGGTCGCTTAAAAGCCGGGTGAGTCGTTCGGCTTCCTCGGCCGGAACCGAGAGCAGCATATCCGCACCGGTGCCGGTAAAATCCTCCTTCTCCAGCCGCAGGTTCTGCGTGGCGGAAAGGCGCGATTTCACCAGCGCCAGATCGGAGAAGGGGCAGCTCAGCGCGGCGCTGACATAGGCGATGACCGGCGAGGTTTCGCCAAGCCGGAGGCAGGCCGCCGCCGTGCCGCCATAGGCGCGCATCAGCCCGCCGCTGCCGAGCAGGATGCCGCCTAACCAGCGGATGACGAGAGCCGCGACATTGTCCAGCTGTTGGCCGTCAATGGCCTGAAGGATCGGCTTGCCAGCCGTACCCGAAGGCTCGCCGTCATCGCTGAAACGATAGGTCTGGCCGCATCGCCATGCCCAGCAATTATGGTTCGCGTTGGGATCGGAATGCGCGGCGAGAAAGGTCTTCGCATCCTCTTCGCCGGTTACCGGTGCGGCAAAGGCGATGAAGCGGCTTTTCTTGATATCCTGCGAAAAGGTGACGGGTCGGTCGAGCGTGAACATGGGCGTTCAATATCGCATATATTCGCATGCGGAAATCGGTATAAGGCTCCCAGCGACAAAGATGGCGATGGAGAAGGTTTTGGCAAAGGCGAGGCAGGTCGCGATTGTCGGCGGCGGGCCGGCGGGGCTGATGGCGGCCGAGTTGCTTTCGGCCGCTGGCCATGCAGTGACGGTGTTTGAGGCGATGCCGACCGTGGCGCGCAAATTGCTGATGGCCGGAAAATCCGGCCTCAACATTACCCATGCCGAAGACTATGACAGTTTCCGCCACCGGTTTGGCGATGCCGAACCGCGGCTGCGCGCCGCTCTTGACGATTTCACGCCGGGCATGCTGCGCGCCTGGGCGCAGGGGCTGGGGCAGGAAACCTTCGTCGGCACGTCGGGCAGGGTGTTCCCGAAGGTCATGAAAGCCTCACCGCTGCTGCGCGCCTGGCTCGCGAGGCTGGAGGCGCAAGGTGTTGCGATCAGGACGCGGCATCGCTGGACGGGCTTTTCCGGCAAGCGGCTGGTTTTTATGACACCGGGGGGCGAACGCGCCATCGAGGCCGATGCCGTGCTGCTGGCGCTCGGCGGCGCGAGCTGGCCGCGGCTGGGCTCCGATGCGGCATGGGTGCCGGTGCTGGCGGAGAAGGGCGTAGAGGTCGCGCCGTTCCGTCCCGCCAATTGCGGTTTCGACATCGACTGGAGCGATGTCTTCCGCGAGCGCTTTGCAGGCGAGGCCGTGAAATCCACCGTCACCATTTCGCCGGCGGGAGCCTTTCAGGGCGAGTTCGTCATCACGAAGCATGGCATCGAGGGCAGCGTGGTCTATGCCCATTCCGCCGCGCTGCGCGACCGGCTGCAACAGACGGGCAAGGCCGCGCTCGCCATCGATCTTGCGCCTGGACGCACGGTGGAACGGCTCAGCCGGGATATGGCGAAGCTTGGGCGCAAGGAGAGTTTTGCAAACCGCATGCGCAAGGCGGCCGGCCTGTCTTCCGTCAAAGTCGTTCTTCTGCGGGAAATCTTTCCTGACATCGCGGCCATGCCGGACGATTTCGTCGCCGCAAGAATAAAACATGCGGAAATACCGCTCTTACGGCCGAGGCCGATTGCCGAGGCGATTTCATCGGCCGGCGGTCTCTCCTTTAGCGGTATTGACGAGAACTACATGCTGAAAAAGCTCCCCGGCCTGTTCGCTGCCGGGGAAATGCTGGATTGGGAAGCGCCGACGGGCGGTTATCTGCTGACCGCCTGTTTCGCCACCGGCAAGGCGGCGGCGAAGGGGATGGCCAGATGGCTCGAAGGTTCAGCCTGACAGCCGTTCCGTTCTGCCGCCGTCCTCGCCATGTGTCCTGACGAGGCAACGCATGATGGCGTCGGTGGTGACGGCGCCAAGCGTCTTGCCGTTTTCGCTCACGACCGTCGCGCTGCCGACATTTTCGCGCACGAGCGCGCGCAGACCCTCTTCAACCGTCATATCCGCATCGAGCTGAAGCCGCGACTGGCCGGAAAATTCCGGCTGGACGATGGCGCCGAGGCGGATGACCCGGCCGCGATTGACCTCTTCGACGAAGGCCTCGATATAGCTGTCGGCCGGTGACATGACGATTTCGGCTGCCGTGCCCTGCTGGATGATCTCGCCGTCGCGCAGGATGGCGATCTTGTCTCCCAGCCGCAGCGCTTCGTCGAGGTCATGGGTGATGAAGACGACGGTCTTCTTCAATTCCTTCTGCAACTCAAGCAGCACCGTCTGCATGTCGACGCGGATAAGCGGATCGAGCGCCGAATAGGCCTCGTCCATCAGCAGGATTTCGGCATTGTTGGTCAGCGCCCGGGCAAGGCCGACGCGTTGCTGCATGCCGCCGGAAAGCTGGTTGGGATAGTGGCTGGAGAAACCCTCCAGCCCCACGCGGCGGATCCAGACGTCGGCCCGCTCTTCGCGCTCGCGCTTGTCGATGCCCTGCACTTCGAGGCCATAGACGACATTCTGCAGCACGTTGCGATGTGGCAGGAGGCCGAATTTCTGGAACACCATCGCCGTCTTGTGGCGGCGAAACTCCAGGAGCTCCGCTTCGCTGAGGCGACAGACATCGGCTCCGCCATAGAGGATTTCACCGGCGGTCGGGTCGATCAGCCGGTTGACGTGGCGGATCAGCGTCGATTTGCCCGAGCCGGAAAGGCCCATGATGACGGTGATCTGCCCGCCGGGCATGGTGATGTTGATATCGCGCAGGCCAAGCACATGGCCGTGCCTGGCGTTGAGTTCCGCCTTTGACATGCCGGCCCTGACGGGTTCGACAAAATCTGCCGCCTTGGAACCGAAAATCTTGTAGAGGCTGCGAATTTCGATCGATTGACTAGCCATGCGCCACTTCCCGGTGTTTTTGCAGGCGAAGGCCATAGGCCTGGCTGATGCGGTCGAAGATGATGGCGATGCCGACAATGGCAAGCCCGTTGAAGACGCCGAGCGTGAAATACTGGTTGGCGATGGCCTTCAGAACCGGCTGGCCGAGGCCCTGCACGCCGATCATCGAGGCGATGACGACCATGGCGAGCGCCATCATGATGGTCTGGTTGATGCCGGCCATGATGGTGGGGAGTGCGAGCGGCAGCTGCACCTTGAAAAGCTTCTGGCGCTTGGAGGACCCGAAGGCGTCTGCCGCTTCCAGCACGTCGCGGTCGACCATGCGAATGCCGAGATTGGTGAGGCGGATCATCGGCGGAATGGCGTAGATGACGACGGCGATGACACCGGGCACGCGGCCGATGCCGAGCAGCATGACGACGGGAATGAGATAGACGAAACTCGGCATCGTCTGCATCACGTCGAGAACGGGATTGACCACATTCTGCAGGCGGTTGGAGCGGGCCATGGCGATGCCGATCGGCAGGCCGATGACGATGGACAGCACGGCGCAGACGAAGATCATCGAAATCGTCTTCATCGTGTCTTCCCACATGCCGAACCAGCCGATGGCGAAGAGAATGCCGCAACAGAGGGCAACGATGGTGGCGCTGCGGCTGGCGAACCAGGCGAGCGCGCCGACAATAAGAATAACGACCGGCCATGGCGCGCCGATCAAAAGCCTTTCCGCCCAGATGAGGAAGCTTTGAAGGGGCGTGAACAGCCCCTCTATCGCGCTGCCATAGCTTCGGGTAAATGCCCGGAAACCTTCGTCGATGACTTTTTTCAAGCCGCGCAGAGCATCGTCATTCATGGTCGGAAATTTGAAAAGCCATTCCATATCCTGTTCTCCATGACGAACCGGAGGCGCGGATCGATATTCTTCGCGCTCCGGGAGTACAATCGCCAGAGCGCAGCCGCGTCTTCAGAAAGGACCGGCTGGACGCTCTATCCTGTTGAACCGGCGCATCGTGCTCGTGAAAATCCAGGTGGTTTTCGGGCAGCGATGCCGCCCGGCGGCGCCTGTGACGACCGCCGGGTTCCGGGCAGATATGTCGGATCCGCCTTAAAGGGCGGCCTTGACCTTTTGCGCGACGTCAGGAGACACCCAGCCCGTCCACAGCGCCTCGTTTTCCTTGAGGAAGTGCTTGGCGCCGTCTTCGCCGGTCGCCTGGTTGTCGGTCATCCAGGCAATCAGCTTGTTGACGGTGTCGTTTGTCCAGGCGCGCTTGTTCAGATAGTCCATGGCCGGGCCTGCACGGTCGGCGAAGGTCTTGCTGACCAGGGTCTGCACGTCGTCCACCTGCCAGGCGTTGGGTTTCGGGTCGGCGCAGTCGGCGACGGAGGTGCAGCGCTTCCATTCGTCCGCATCATATTCGGCGCCGAAACCGAGTTTCACCATCTCATATTTACCGAGCAGCGAGGTCGGCGCCCAATAATAACCGACCCAGGGCTGCTTGGCCTCGTAAGCCTTGGCGATGGAGCCGTCGAGACCGGCGGCAGAGCCGGTGTCGACGAGGGTGAAGCCGGCTTTTTCACCACCGAAGGCCTTGAACAATTGCGCGGTGACGACGGTGCCGCCCCAGCCCTGCGGGCCGTTGAAGACAGCGCCCTTCGCCTTGTCTTCCGGCGAGGGGAAGAGTTCTGGGTGTTTGAAGAGGTCCGGAATGGTCTTGAGGTCGGGATTGGCGTCGGCGACATATTTCGGAATCCACCAGCCCTGAACGGCGCCGTCGGAGAGGATTTTTGCAGCCGCCACGACCTTGCCGCCTTCCAGCCCCTGCTTGACGATTTCGGGCTGTAGGCTGACCCAGGCTTCCGGCGCAATATCCGGCTGGCCTTTTTCGGCCATGGAGGTCAAAGTCGGCACGGTGTCGCCGGTAACGATTTCGGCAGCGCAGCCATAGCCCTTTTCAAGAATGAACTTGTCGAGATTGGCGGCGACTTCGGCCGATTGCCAGTTCATGCTGGCAATCGTCACGTTTCCACAGTCGGCGGCAAAGGCAGCGCCGCCTGAAAAGGCGAAACCGGCGGAAAGAATTGTGGCACCCAAAAGTATTTTCATTGTTGTTCCCTCTGGTCGCGGTGTGCGAAGACCCGGGCGCGGACGGCACCGCGACCGTCAGCGTCTGTATTGAGGCTTAATAATTCCTTTGTGGCCGTTCCGTTTGCGGCAATTTCTGGCGTTTTGAGGATGGCAATTATCAATCAATCGTCAGCTTTGACGGGCTTGCTTGTGAAATTCTCCGTGGCGGGCGGGCCGTTTTTCTTTGGGCGCGGAGATGCCCCGGGCATATTTTACAGAAAGTGGAACTTTTCCGAAATTGCGAAAAGCCGGGAACAATAAAAGGAAGTTTTTGTTTTCTTGGACTTTTATTTCTTTCTGTATTACGGGAGATTTTCTCTCGGTTTCTGTGGTGATGTGAATGACCAATCTTCGTGCTGCCCCGGTATGGCCGATCGGCGGCGGTGAAACGGGTGAGCTTGTGCGCCGCTTCGACTGGTCGCAGACATCACTCGGACCTATCTGCGACTGGCCGCAAAATCTGAGGCAAAAGGCCAATTCCGTCGTTAATTCCCCCATTCCGCAGGTGCTGATGTGGGGCGGCGACCATGTGATGATCTATAATGACGGCTATGCGGAAATTGCCGGCAATTATCATCCGAAGGCGCTCGGCGGCACGGTGCCCGGCATCTGGCCGGAAATCTGGGACTGGAACAGCCGCATTCTGGAGGCCGGTTTCCGCGGAGAGGTCATGGCCTATCGCGACCAGCCGATGACGCTGATGCGCCATGGCCTGCCGGAAGAGGTGATCTTCGACCTGTTCTATACGCCGATCTATAATGACGGCGGCACGGTGGACGGCGTTTTATGCACCGTTCTTGAAAATACCGACAAGGTGAAGGCGGTGGAGGCGCTGGAGCAAAGCCGCACGGAGCTGACCCGGCTTACCAACGCCCTGCCGATCCTGGTGGGTTATGTCGACCGCGACTACGTCTATAAATTCGCCAATGACGGTTATCTGGAATGGTTCGGCCGCAGCGCCGAAGAGGTGATCGGCCACAGCGTCCCCGAAATCGTCGGCGAGGCGTTTTTCGAGGCGCGCCGGGCCTATCTCGATCGCGCGTTTGCTGGTGAGAAGATCGTTTCCGATACCATGATCCGCAGGCCGGACGGCACCCAGCGCGCCGCCGAAATACGTTATGTGCCGCGCCATATCGCCGATGGCTCCATCGACGGCATCTATGTGCTGATCATCGATATCGAGGATCGCAAGCGTTCGGAACAGGAAATGCTCATCAGCAACAACCGTTTCCGCGCGGCCGTGGACGCCGTGCATGGCGTGTTGTGGACCAACAGCGCCGACGGCAGGATGCTGGGCGAGCAGCCCGCCTGGGCCGGGCTGACAGGCCAAAGCCCCGATGAATATCGGGGATTTGGCTGGGCGGATGCGGTTCATCCGGAAGACCGGGACGGTTCTGTCGAGAGCTGGAACAAGGCGGTCGCGGAAAAGTCGACATATATTTGGGAACATCGCGTGCGCCGCCATGACGGTGTATACCGCACCTTTGCCATCCGCGGCGTGCCGATTTTCGACGGCGATGGCGCCATTGTGGAATGGGTCGGCGTTCATACGGATATCACCGAACAGCGGCAGGCGGAAAACACCCTCAAGGACCATGCCAGCAATCTCGAGCGCGAGATACGCCACCGCATTCGCGCGGAAGAGCAGCTTCGGCAATTGAACGAGAGCCTGGAAGCGCGCGTCGAGACGGAAATGGCCGAGCGGCGCCAGACCGAAAGGGCCTTGCAGCAGGCGCAGAAAATGGAATCCATCGGCCAGCTGACGGGCGGCGTGGCGCATGATTTCAACAATCTGCTTCAGGTGATCGCCGGCAATCTGCAATTGCTGTCGAAGGATGTGAACGGCAACGAGCGGGCCGAGCGGCGGCTGGAAAACGCCCTTGCCGGCGTGCATCGCGGTGCAAAGCTTGCCAGCCAGCTGCTGGCCTTCGGCCGCCGTCAGGCGCTGGAACCACGGGTCATCAACATTGCCCGTTTTGTCACCGGCATGGACGATCTGCTGCGCCGTTCGCTGGGTGAAGCGATCGAGGTGGAGGTCATCACCTCCGGTGGCCTGTGGAACACCTATGCCGATCCCAACCAGGTGGAAAATGCGCTCCTCAATCTTGCCATCAATGCGCGCGACGCCATGGAAGGGCACGGCAAGCTGACCATCGAAGTCGGCAATGCGGTTCTTGACCGCGATTACGCCCGCAAGCATTCGGAGGTTTCGGCCGGGCAATATGTGATGCTCGCCGTCACCGACACCGGCTCCGGCATGTCGCCGGAAATTCTGGAAAAGGTCTTCGAACCGTTCTTTTCGACCAAGCCGGAGGGCAAGGGCACCGGCCTTGGACTTTCCATGGTTTATGGTTTCGCAAAACAGTCCAGCGGCCACGTCAACATCTATAGCGAGGTGGGGCAGGGCACGACGGTGAAGATGTATCTGCCGCGCTCCGCTGCCGATGAGGATCGGGAAGTGGTGATGCCGACCGGTCCCGTCGAGGGTGGAACGGAAACCATCCTCGTGGTGGAGGACGATGAGGAGGTGCGCGGCACCGTCGTGGAGACGCTGACCGATCTCGGATACCGGGTGCTCACCGCCCGCGATGCGCAGGCCGGTCTGACCGTGGTGGAAAGCGGCATCCCGATCGATGTCATCTTCACGGACGTGGTGATGCCGGGACCCTTGAAGAGCCGGGAAATGGCCCGCCGCGCGCAGGAGCGTCTGCCCAATCTCGCGGTTCTTTTCACGTCGGGTTATACGGAAAACTCCATCGTGCATGGCGGCAAGCTGGATGCCGGGGTGGAGCTTCTCTCCAAGCCTTATACGCGCGAAGCGCTGGCGCGGCGCATTCGCCATGTCATCGCCAATCGCAAGCAGGTTTCCCTGTCGAGGGCACGGCCGGTCTCTGCGCCGGGTCTTTCAACGCCGAACGAAACGGCGCGGACCGCCGAAAACCAAAACAGGACCATCCGCGTCCTTCTGGTGGAGGATGACGAGCTGATCCGGATGAATTCGGCGGAAATGCTCGCCGATTCCGGTTTTGCCGTCATCGAGGCGGGAAACGCCGCGCAGGCGCTGAAGGCGATCGAGACGGACCCTATCGATGTTCTCGTTACCGATATCGGTCTTCCCGACATGAAGGGCGGTGAACTGGCGGTGGAGGCGCTGCGCCGCAGGCCGAGGCTTGCCCTCGTGTTTGCGACGGGGGACAGCCATCTGCCGGAAGGCGCGCCGAAAAGCGCGGTGCTGCTGACCAAACCCTATGACGAGCAGCAGATCATCGCTGCCGTTGAACTGGCCCATGCGGGCAGGGTGGCGGTGGAATAGGCCGCCGCCCTGCCTTTGCTTCAGTAACCGCGCGCCATATCGACCGTTTCCGGCAGCTTGCCGGTTTCGCGCCAGACGTGGACATTGCCGGCGACGATCCGGGCGGAACTTTCCCGGCTTGTCGGCGCGGAAATATGCGGCAGGACGGTGACCTTGGGGTGCCGCCAGAAGGCTGAGGAAGCAGACAGCGGCTCCTGCTCGAAGACATCGAGGACGGCATGCGAAAGCCTGCCGGAATCGAGCGCTGCAACCAGATCGTCGGCAATGATGACGGCGCCACGGGCGAAATTGACGAGAGCTGCTCCCTGTTTCATCGAGGCGAGACGGTGGGCATCGAGCAGCCCGCGCGTTGCGTCGGTGAGTGGCACCAGGCAGACGAGGATGTCGCTTTTTTCCAGCAATGCCCGCAGGCCGTGATCGCCTGTCAGCGTTTCCACGCCCGCGATCGTCTTTTCCGAGCGGCTCCAGCCGGCGACCTTGAACCCGGCATGGGTGAGGCGCTCCGCAGCAGCCGTGCCGAGCGCGCCGAGCCCGAGCAGGCCGATGGTCATCTCGCTTGGATGGCGGTAGTCCAGTTCCTGCCAGAGCGCCTTTTGCTGGTTTTCGCGATAGGCCGGCATGTCCCGCTGCAGATAATAGGTCCATGCCAGCACGGCCTCCGCCATGACGCGTGAAAGCTCCGGGTCCTTCAGCCGGACGATGGGTGGCGCCTTGCCGCCCAGTTCCAGCACCAGCCGCTCGACGCCCGCCCAGAGACTGTGGATCCATGTGAGGCCCGGCAGTGCGGCAATATCGGCCGGATCGGGATTGGCGACGATGGCGAAATCCACGGCCTTTCTCTGTTCGTCCGTCAATTCGGAGAAGGAGAGGATTTCCTCCTGCGGCATGGCGGCGCGCAGCGTCTGTTTCCAGAGGGTTTCCGCTTCCGCATTCATCCGCGAAACAAAGGCGATGGGTGATGGCATGGGACTGGTCCTGCTTGCGATTTTAGCTTTACGCCATCAATGCGCAATTTCGGCGGGCAATACCATGGGTTTGTCGTTGGAATCTTCAACGGAACAAAACGGCCCGGTTTTCACCGGGCCGTTTCACGATCAGGCGTTTTCCTTCACCGGCGGCTTGGCGTCGCCGTAATAGGCCGAGAAGCTCTCGTGATAATGCTCGGAACCGCCGGGGCCGGCATAACGCTGGAGTTCCGTCATGTCGGTCTTGTTCAGCACGATGCCCAGCGTCTTGTTGGCGATCTGCGGTTCGTTGGCCATCAGGTTCTGCACCATCTGGATCGGCGTCTTGCCCCATTCGGTGACGAAGACGAAACCGTCCACTTGCGGTGCGAAGGCCTTGGCGTCGATGACGGGCACCACCGGCGCCAGGTCGACGATGATGTAGTCGCAGGCCTCACGGGCGGATTCGATGAATTTGCGCATGCCGGAGGAGGAAAGCAGCTCGCTGGAATGGGCAAACTGGTTGCTGGTGGAAACCGGCAGGATGCCCATCTTGGTGCGTGTATCCACCTTCACCGCCTGCGTCCAGGGAACCTCATCGAGCACCACTTCCACCAGGCCGGCGGATTGCCGTGTCGTCAGCATGCGGCTGAGGCCGGGATTGCGGATATCGGCATCCACCACCAGCGTGCGCTTGCCGGTGGAGGCGATCAGCCCGGCGAGATTGAGCGCCACGACCGACTTGCCTTCGTTCGGCAGGCAGGAAATGACACCGATGACGCGGCACTGGCGCTCCTGAATGACGACATCCGCCGTCAGTTTCACGTTGCGAAGCGTCTCGGCAAAGCTGGAGCGCGGGCTGTCGACGGCAAGGCGCAGCATCTTCTGGAACGAGACCTGCCCGCTTTCGTCAAGCGTGGCGTTTTCGCTGCCGGGGGTGGCGGCGCTGGTGCCGGGTTTGGCCGTTTCCACGCCCCTTTCGCCGATAAAGGGAAGATAGCCCAGAAAACGCATGCGCAGATTGTCACGCACATCGTTGCCCGTGTGGAAGAAACGATCGCGGAATTCGAGAAGTGCGGCAATACCCCCACCCAGCATCAGGCCGAGGATGACCGAAAGCGCCATGGTCATGGTCTTTTTCGGGCTGGAAGGCGATGTCGGCAGGCCGGCTTCGGAGATGATGCGGGCCTTGGCGATCGGCAGCGACTGCTTCTGGGACGCTTCCTCGAAGCGGCCGAGATAGGACTGATAGAGGGTGCGCAGCGCCGTCGCCCGCTGTTCGAGTTCGCGCAGCTGCACCATGGTGATGTTGGCCTCGGAATTGCGGCCCGCCACCCGGTCGATATTGTCGCGCAGCGACTGCACGCGGGAATTGGTGACGTCGTATTCGTTCTTCAGGCTGCCGGTCAGCTGCTGCAGTTCCTGATAGATCTGCCGCGAAACTTCTTTCTTTTCGGCGTCCAGCGCCACCGCCTGCGGGTGATCCGCGCCGAATTGCTGGACGATGCCCTGCTGCCGGTCGGAAATGGTGATGTAGCGTTTGCGCAGATCCTGGATGACCGAATTGTCGGTGTCGCGGGCGGAAACGACGGCATTGTCGACCGCCGCATCCGGTCCCCGGTCGATGATCGACTTATACTGGTTGTAACGGGCAGACGCCGTCGCGGCATCGGCCTGGGCGGCAATCAGCTGGCCGTTCAGATCGGCAAGCTGGCCTTCCGACATCAGCTCGCCGCGCGAGGAAACGATGTTGTTGTCCGACTTGAATTTCTGCACCGCCAGTTCAGCCGCCTGGGCGCGCTGGTTGAGGTCGGTCATGCGCTCCTGCAACCACACGGAGGCGCGCTCGCTGGCGTCGAAATTGGCGTTCAGCTGTTCGGTGAGATAGGCCTGCGCATAGGTCTTGGCGATCTGCGCGGCAAGCTGGCGGTCTGTCGAGCGGGTGGAAATGGCAATGACCGAGCTACGGCCGACACGTTCCACCGTCAGCGACTGCTGCAGCACGGCAGCGGCCTTTTCGCGGCGTCCGGCGCGGATTGCGGCTTCGGAAACCGGCGGATCGCCCGGCAGGACGAGGTCGAGGATACCGCGCACGGAGGATTTGACGAGCTCGACCGGCGACATCGGCGGATTGACGATGGTGTCGTTCTCGTCAAGCTTGGCCTTGTCGACCACCGTCAGCGCCATTTCCTTGGATTTCAGGATTTCCACGGCGCTGGCGATGCGGTTGTCGACGATCTGTGCGGCGGGCACCGGCGATTCCTCTTCCGCATAACGGGAGAGGCTTTCATCCAAGAGCACCTGTGTCATCGCGGTGTAAACGGGGGTCGCAAGCACCAGATAAAGACCGGCCAGGACCACGGCGGCGATGACCGCGGCGGCGATGACATTGGCGCGGCGCACCACGGCGGCCCACAGGCGGTCGAGGTCGATGAACGTGTCGGAATCCTTGCCGGATTCCGGAAAACCGATATTGGATTTAAAGGTCTTGTGGTGCATGGACCTACCTTGTGAATTAAAAATGGTACGCGGGAAGCCGAACAATGCTCGCCTTCCCGCCCCCCGTTATTGGTGCGCCGGCCGCCTCCCCCGGCGGCGCGATTAAAGTCAGGCCGCCTGGACGCGGCTTTCGTGGTTTGCCACCAGTTCCTTCACCGAAGCGAGAACCTGCGCTTCCATGTCGGCGCGCAGCAGCGAAAAGGCCACGTTGGCGGCGATGAAACCCTGCTTGCTGCCGCAGTCGAACGTACGGCCCGAATATTTCTGCGCATGGAAGGCCTGCTTTTCGGCAAGCCGCTTCATGCCGTCGGTCAGCTGGATTTCATTGCCCGCGCCGCGTTCCTGCTTGGCGAGGATATCGAAGATTTCCGGCTGCAGAATGTAACGGCCATTCAGGTAATAATTGGACGGCGCTCTGGATGGTTCCGGCTTTTCGACCATTTCGGTAACGGCGAAGCCGTGATTGACCTTCTGGCCGACGCCGACGACACCATAGGACGACACTTCTTCCGGCAGGCATTCCTCGACGCCGAGAATATTGCCGCCAACTTCGTCATAAAGCTCCATCAGGCCGGCAATGCAGCCGCGCGCGCCGTAGGAGACCATGTCAGGCAGAAGCAGGGCGAAGGGTTCCTTGCCCACCAGTTCGCGCGCGCACCAGACGGCGTGGCCGAGACCGAGCGGGACCTGCTGGCGCGTATAGCTCACCGTGCCGGCAACCGGCAGCATCTTTTCCAGCTGCAGCACCTGCACTGTCTTGCCGGAGCGGGTCAGCGTGTTGATGAGTTCCGGTGCGCTGTCGAAATAGTCTTCGATGGCGGTCTTGTTGCGGCTCGTCACGAAAATAATGTGCTCGATACCGGCCTGCATGGCCTCGTCGACAGCATATTGCACGACCGGCCGGTCGACGATCGTCAGCATTTCCTTCGGCATCGCCTTGGTGGCGGGCAAAAACCGTGTGCCGTTGCCAGCTACGGGAATGACGGCTTTTCTGACAGTTTTGTTCAGGTCCATCGCGTTCTCCTTCATCAAGGTTTGATCTGTCCCCAGTCCCCGCGCAGATTTCGTCCACGCGTCAATTTCACGAAATCTGTCTTTTCACCCCAGTATTTGCCGCGGGCGCAAACATCGCGTCCCGCAGCCTCCGCAGCCGCACTGCAATCGGCATTCGCAAATGCCCCAGTACGGCGGGATCTCTGATCGTGGTCTTCAAGGCGCCGAGTATCGAGCGGCGCTTGATGTTCTCCACCAATGTCAAAAAATTATGCGCCAGCCGCAGGCTGCGGCTTCTCGCCTGCTGTGCGTCCATGGCGGCGGGCAGCAATGTGTAATGGCTCAGGAATTCCTGATCCGCCCGCATCATCGCCTCGACGTGATGAAGCTCTAGCACGCGCGAAATCGAGCCTTCGCGGATATTGTAGATGTAACCCGGCTTCGGTTCGATGACGCAGAGGCCGCCGGCGGCAAGCGCCGAGGCGAGCAGGATATAATCCTCGCCGATGCGGATATCCTCGCGGAAGCGCAGCCCCTCGCCATTGAGGAAATCGCGCCGGAACATCGGCTTCATGTAGCCGAAGTTGAAGGTGGAGCGGAACAGGATGTTGGAGGAAATGAAATCCTCGAGCGTCAGGACCGGCCGTTCCTCGAGAAACTCTTCCGGAAACATCGTTTCCATGGGCCTGCCGTCGGTGTAGACGACATCGAGATTGTCGACCGCTATGACCGCATTGGCGGCCTCTGCCCGGCACATCATGCAGGCGGAGCGCTCGGGGCGAATGACATCGTCGGAATCGAGCACGGCGATCCAGCGCCCGGTTGCGGCTTCGATGCCGGCATTGCGCGCACCTCCCGGACCGAGGTTTTCGGCAAGAGCACGCAGGCGGACGCGCGGATCGATGGCAGCGATCGCCTCGACGAGCGGAATCGTGTCGTCGGCGGAGCGATCGTCGACGACGATCACCTCCAGCGTCACCCCCTGCTGGTCGAGCGCGCTTTGAACGGCGGCTTGGATCGTGTCGGCGGCATTATAGGCAGCGATGACGAAGCTGATATCGGGCGGCAAGGCGAGATTTTCCATCAGGTCGCCTCCACCGCGCCATACTGGCGGATTTCGCGCACGCCGAAGGCGCCGCTCATCGAGCCCATATGCAATGCGCCACGCAGCGCATAACGGTTGCGGCGCACGGCGTTGAAACCGTTCAGTGCGGCGAAGACGGCGCAATAAAGCGCCTTTGCGCCGGCTTTGACGACCTGCACGACGCGGCGTGCACCGGGCTTCTTCTCGGCCAGCACGCGGCCGTGGGTCTGGCCGGAGCGGAAGCGGCGTTTGGCAAGCCACATGAAGCTTGCGCGGTTTTCCGGAACCGGCTCCGACAGGACGGCATCTTGCGCAAAGACGATGCGGCCGCCGGCGGCGTGAAGATGCGAGAAGAAATGGGTGTCCTCACCGCCGCTCTGGCCCAGCGCCAACGCAAAACGCCGGCCCTTCACCGAGGGCGCTTCCATTTTCAGAAGCGTATTGCAGGTATAACCGGTGATGATTTCGCCATTCACCCAGACCGGAACGGTGGAGTGGAAATCGCCGCGTTTCATCCAGTCCGGCGCATTGTCGCGGTAGACCGCCGTCACCGGGCCGAGAACGGTTTCCGCACCGGTTTCGTCGGCCTTTTCCAGAAGGGCGGTGAGCCAGTGCGGCGGGGCGGTTTCGTCATCGTCGATGAAGGCCAGATAATCCGCCTTGCATTCCGACAGGCAGGCATTGCGGGCAATCGAAATATTCGATTTCGGGCAATGGACATAGGTGATCTCGAAGGGCGCGGTTTCGCGCAGGCGGTCCACACTGGCCTTGGCGCTCGGCTCCTCGTCATTATCGGCGACAATCAGCCGAACTGTCACGCCTTCCGGCACATCCAGTTCGAAGAGTGACAGAAGTGTGGCGACGAGTGCGGGGCGTCTGTAGGTGCAGATGCCGATATCGACGGTTTTTACATCATGCGGGCGGGTGACGGTGTTGTCGGTCACGAGACAGCCTTTCTTCCCCGGAATTTCAGGAGTTCCAGCCAGAAGCCGGTGGACCAGGCCAGATGCATCACCATTGCCGAAAAGGCGGCGAGCGGGCCGTATGGGTTTTTCTGACCTATTGCCATCCACAAGCCATAACCCACACATGCGGCGATCCAGAGGCCAAGCGGAATAAGTGCGGCCCAATGCACCAGCGACAGCAAGGCGAAGACGAAGACCGGCAGGACGGCGAGCGGAATCATCTGGCGGATTTTGGGGATCGAGCGATGTTTCAAGAGGTTCTTCGCGCGGCCGCGGCCATAAGCGAGATATTGCCGGAAGAGCGGCATGACGCTGTCACGCGGATAATAGGTCATGCGGGTCTTGTCGGTCATCCAGATGCGGAAGCCGGATTTGCGCAGCCGGAAATCCAGTTCCGCATCCTCGTTGTGGCTGAAGCTTTCGTCATAACCGCCGACGGCGTCGAAAGCGGCAATCCGCATCAGCGCGTGGTGGCCATGGTCGATCCAGTGGCCCTTGGCGCCTTCGCGGTGCTTGGAGCCGCCATTGCCGAGTTTGGAATTCTGGGCGATGGCCGTTGCCTTCTGGAACAGGCCGTGGCCGACCGTATCCATGGCGACGACGACGGAATCCGCGCCGGTGCGCTCGGCATCCTCGATCAGCCGCTGGCAATAGTCGTCGGGATAATCGCCATGGGCGTCGATGCGGATGAGGTAGTCGAAATCCTCGCCGAAGGTGGCGACGGCAAGGTTGATGCCGGCGCTCTGGATGCGCTTCGGATTGGCAAGAAGCGTGACGCGCTCGTCCTTCGCCGCAAAGGCGGTGACGATATCGCGTGTCCCATCGGTGCTGCCGCCATCGGCAACCACGATGCGGAAAAGCCGACCGTGCATTGCAACGGTGAACTTGTTGAGCAGCCCCTCGATCGTTTTTGCCTCGTTGAGGCAGGGAATGACGATCAATGTTCTGATGCTGGAATTGCCGCGACCTTCCATGATTTGCCCCCTACGCATTACACGGGTGAAAACTGCGCTTCACCGGCATGGCCGGAAGCGGATTTGGCAAGCAATGACAATTGCTGGACCAGCAGACGGCAATCGTCGCGGTCGGTCAGCCATTGTTTCCGGTCGAGGGCTGAAAGGGCGCCGAAGGCGTCCGCATAGATTTGCGGCGTCATTCGGCCGAACAGGGCGACGAGATCGTCCGGGCTTGCATTTTGCAGGACAAGGCCGATATCGCGCCTGTCGATGAAGCGGGCGGTTTCCGTCCCGGCAAGCGCAATCGGCAGGGTGCCATAAAGGCAGCCCTCGTAAAGCCGGTTGGGCAGCAGCCAGCTGGAATTCTGGCCTTCCTCGAAAAAGTCTATCGCCCAGGTGAACTGCACCTCGTTATAGATGGCGGCAAGGTCTTCGGGGTTCTTGTAAGGCCCATGGAAATGCACATGCGGGGCGGCGGCCACGAAGCCGTCCAAGTCCGAAAATTCCGAATAGGCCGGCCGGCCGCGCAGGATGATTTCGACCTTGCCGTCCATGCGTCTGGCAAATTCGGCAAGCATTTCGAGCGATTTGCGGCAGCGAAGCGCACCGAACCAGCCGATTTTCCATGGTTCGCCGGGGGCGGGTGCGCGCGGTTGCGGCGTGGCGGCAATGCTGGTGTCGAGCGCCAGCACCTTGTTTTCCTGTAACAGGACGGGAAGGTTGAGGCCGGATACGGGCTTGAAATAATGCTCCACGAAAGCCGGAGAACTCGTCACCAGCAGCTTGGCGTCGCGGGCGAAATAACGCTGCGCGGCGTTCAGCAATTGCCCGGGCTTGCCCCTGTTGAGAAGCAGGCGGTGAATGTCGAGACATTCGTAGACCAGCGCCGGTTGCCCGGCATAGATCGACATGGCGCGTTTTGCCAGCGCCAGCATTTCCAGGTTTCTGGCAAGGATGATATCGGGTGCGGGGATGCCGCCCAAGCTGTTGCCCAGCGAGAGGCTGGCTTTTGCCACCGCAGTCATGCGCTGCAGAAACTGCCCGTCGGCGGTTTCCCCGAGCACGACAGGCACGACGCCTTCGATCTCCGCCAGCCGGTTCTGCCCGCGACGGAAGCCGGCCAGCGTGACCCGCGCCCCGCCCGCAAGCAAGGTCAGCACCCGCCGGCGAATGGCGGGGTCCGACAGATCATGCGCGAGGTAGAGAATATGGGCCATGCGGGGTTCCGGTTGGTGTCACGCGTCAAAGACGCCGCAGCACAGGTTTTGGTTCAAAAAATCGGATCGGTTCAAAGGTCTGGTCAGTTCAGTGCGCAGGCGATGCTTTCCGGGAACTGGCATTTGTCGCCGAGCGCCGTGAAGGCAAACCGGTCAACGATCATCTGTGATGGTCCGGCATAAGAAAACTTGCCCATCCAGTCCTTCAGCGTGTCGGTGCCCCACAGGCTGAAGAAAATCTTCTGGGCGTTCTGGGGGATCTTGGTCTCGTCTGTCACCTCGTGAACGAGCTTGCCGTTGACGTAATAACGCAGCCGTTGCGGTTCCCAGACGAATGCGTAGTCGTTGAAGCCGGCATCGGCTCCGCCTTCCACCGGCACCAGCTTCTCATTGCCGCCCTTGGCGGAAATATACTGGTTGAGCTGCACCTGGCCCGTATTCCTGCCCAGAACCTCGAAGTCGATTTCGTCATGCGGCTTCTTGTCGGTCGGGCCGATATAGGTGAAAAAGGCGGAGTTCAGCCCTGAGCCGGTGGCGGCCTTCAGGCGCGCCTCATAGGTGCCATAGCGATAACGGCCCTTGGTCTGGATTTCGCCGCAGGCAAAATTGCGATCGCCGGCCTTGGCTTCTTCGAAACCGAGCGTCAGCTGGCCGTTTTCCACCGTCGCCAGTTTCTTCGACCAGGTGCAGTTCTGATGCGAACCATTGTTCCAGCCGTCGGAGACGTACCAGAAGCTTCGGTCCATCTGGTCGAAATTCTCGATGAAGGAGGCGCCGTTGCCCTCCTGCGCGTGGACCGGCGCTGCGAAAGTTGCGGCCGAGAGGGCCGCGGCAAGGAAAATGCGTGTCTGAACGCGGGTGACGAATGTTGTCATTGGTTCACCTCTGTCGTTGCGAATAAAGCGTTTCGGATTTTGGCGGGCCTATCGTGGCCGGCCGTTTTGCCGTGAGTTCGGCGTTGGTCTTGCGCTTGCCGCTGCGGCTTCCAGTCAGCACGGCATAGAGATCCGGCAGGTATTTGCGGATCTGGGCGTTGCTGATCACCAGAATGACGAAGGCGGAAAGCGTCGCGCTGATATAGAAGGCTGGATAGAAGTCCGGCCCGCCCTTGTTCCAAATCATCCACATGATGACGAGCAAGGGGTAGTGGGCGCAGAAAATCCAGAAGCTCAGGCTGCCGGTTTCGGCAAGCCGCTGGCCCAGTCGGCTGCGGATGAGGATGGAGGAGGAGACCCAGAAACCCAGCGCGCCGAAGACCGCAAGCAGATTGCGCGACATGTTCAGCCAGAAGGTGAATTCCGGTCCGGTGAAATAAAGGCCGGTGGCCAATATGGCGGAGGCGGCGAAAGTCAGCAGCATGATCGGCAGAGCGTAAGGGTCGAGCGCCTTGACATCGACCCGGTGCAGCGCAAGCGCGATGCCGAGCGAAAAGCTGAAGAGGATGGATTTCTTCTGGACGATGAAGATCGTCAGATCGGGCATGGCGGTGATGACGAGCAGGACGGCAAGCGTCGGCAGCGCGAAACGGCGCATCAGAAAAGCGAGCACGGGCGACAGCAGGATGCAGACAAAAAGATCGCGCAGGAAATACAGCGGCACATTCACCGGCAATTCTTCCAGCGCCGTTCCATGGCTGATGATCTCACGCGGGCTGGCGCTCCACAGATCCGGGAAATAACCGACGCCGACATCGAAGAGCTGGATCAGCAGCACGGCGGCAAACAGCGCGCCATTCCACAGGAGAAAGGGCAACAGCACGGTTTTCGACTTGGAACGTATGGTCGCGGGATAATCGAAACCGCTCATGCCGCGGCGAAACAGCAGGTAACCGGAAATGGCGCTGAGGCAAGGCACGCCGATGCGGAACAGGGCATCGCCGAGGAAAACCCGCAGCCAGTCGAAGAAGCCGTAAAGGCCGAGAAACGGGCTGGTTTCGGCATCGTGCGGCACGTGGACGAACACGATTCCGGAAATCAGCAATATGCGCATCAAATTGATACGGGAGGATAGGTTCTGATCGACAGTCACATCAGTCACCCCTATTGGGCGGCGTCCACCCACGCCGCGTTGCAACCAGAGCGAACTTAAGCCCGCGTTGGAAAGTCTGGTTTCGACTTTGGGATAAAATGTGGCGACGCGGGAAAAACACAAGCTTAGATTTTGCGGGTGAATGTCTGGCGTTTTGCCCATTCTTGCCGATGCGAAAAGTCAATTCATTGAAAAGATTAATTTCTTCGTAAATTTACGCATCGTTAAAAATCGCTGAAGCGTGTGAAATTGTCATTTGTCGTGATATTGCGCTGCAAAAAGAATGGGTTTCAGATCTTTCCGCAAGGGACGAAACCTTTGCGGAAAGGGCCGGTTCACGGCGGAAATGAGGCGCGTTTTCCGTAGTCTATCTAACCTTGGGTTGCAGTGTCCCGCATACGCCGCGATTTGACCATCCCGAAGATCTTTCCAAGCAGCGCGCGTTCGGTCAACAGGATCAGCACCGTATAGATGAGGCCGCCGACGGCGGCGCCCATGAGAACCTGAAGGGTTGCATTGGGAATATGGTCGGCCACGCTGTGAAGCAGATAACGCACGGAAACCGCCATGATCAGTGCCGCGATCATCGGCCGGCTGCTGACATAGAGGCCGCGGAAAAACGGCGTGTCGCTTGCCTTGAACACCGCCCAGGAATAGGCGACCAGCGTTACCGCATTGACGATGCACAGCCACACCATGGCGTCGATCAGCGTACCATAGAGCGCGGCGAGCCACACCGCGACCGTGGTGACGATGGCGCGGATCGTCGCCGACCAGAACAGGACGCGACCGTAACCGGCACCCTTCAGATAGGGGATGAAGGTGCTGCATGGCGTCAGAATCGCCTTCGACAGGGCAAGAAGCCCGAGAACCGGCCAGGCATAGGCCCAGTTCTGCCCGAAGATCACCAGCATGGCCGGTTCGGCCACGGCCCACAGGCCGAACATCATCGGCGCGAGCAGCACGGTCAGCACCTGCGTGCTGAACATCAGCGCGTCGCGGCGGCGCTGCGGGTCGTCCATCATGCGGCTGAAGGCGGGAAACAGAACGCCCATGACGGCCGACAGCACCACCTGGTTGGGAATGCTGGCAAAGCGGTTGGAGGCGGAATAGGCGCCGGCATCCGCCAGGCCGAGATGCCGGGCGATGACCACCATCGGCGACTGGAAGGTCACGAAATTGGCGATTTCCGAGCCCATCAGCCCGGAACTGAAGCCGAGAAGCGGCACGAGACGGCGCGGTTTCATGACGAAGCGCGGGCAGTAGCGCGAAACGGCGTAAAGCCCGACCAGCCGGATGAGGGCGGCGGCAAAAAGCTGGATGATAAGCGCCCAGACACCGAAACCGAGAAAGGCGAGCGCCACCGCGATGATTGCCGCAATGCTTTCGGACGCCATGCTCCACAGCGCGTCCTTGCTGAAATTCATGCGCCGGGCCAGCAGCGAATAGGCGACATCGCCGGCCAGCTGCAACGGAATGAGGAAGGCCATGATGCGCAGCAGATAGGCGCTCTCCACCGCACCCAGCAGCCCACCGAAAAATTCCGCCCAGATATAGAGCGCGGCGGCCATGGTGCAGGAGATCGCCAGATTGGCCCAGAAGACGGTATGGATCGTGTCCATATCCTCTTCCTTTTCGACGATCAGCGCTGAGGTCAGGCCCGCGCCGGCGATCATGGTCAGAAATTGTACAACCGTTAGTCCTACCGCCACCACCCCGAATTCCTCCGGGGAAAGCAGTCTGGCGAGAATGGGGACCGTGACAAATTTAAGCCCGAATGTCCCTGTTTTTGATAAAACGCTCCAGCCGACATTCGTGGTGATGGTCTTTACATTTGGCGCTGGGGGCATACAAGCATCCTGTTTCTGGAGGCCGGCGGGGAGGAATGCCGGTTGGGAGTTGCCGATACCATCGGGGCGCTTTTAGGATCGGCCCGACACTTCTTGATCAACGCAAGGGGCGAAACAATGGCAAGATTTACTGTCGTCATTCCCTATTACCAAAAGCAGCACGGTGTCTTGGGACGTGCACTCGCATCGGTTTTTGCGCAGACTTACCAGGATTTCGATCTTGTCATCGTCGATGACGAATCGCCATACCCGATCGACAACGAACTTGCGGAACTTTCGCAGGCTGAGAAAGACCGGATTATCGTCATTAAACAGGCCAATGCCGGCCCCGGCGGCGCCCGCAACACCGGTCTCGACAATGTGCCCGACGGCACCGACTATGTCGCCTTTCTTGATTCCGACGATATCTGGACACCCGACCATCTGCAGAATGCGGCCTTCGCGCTTACGACCTATGGCGGTGAGTGCTACTGGGCATCAATGCAGGCAAGTGACGAATTTTATTATCATTTCGCCATTTCCGAACTGGAGAAGAATGAGGGCGCGGCACGGCTTTCCGAGACGCCGCTGGTGATCGAGCTGCCGGATCTTGCAAGCGTCATGCTGCGCAACTGGAGCTTCCTGCATCTCTCCTGCATGGTGATCGGCCGGCCGCTGTTTGAAAAAATCCGCTTCGATCCGGCGCTTCGTCTGGCGGCGGAAGACGTGCTGTTTTTCTGTGATTCCATCCTGGCGTCGAAGCGCACGCTTCTGTGCGACGATGCCGGCGCCATGCGCGGCATGGGGGTCAATATCTTCCACAGCATCGATAATACCTCGCCGGAATTCCTGCGCCAGCAGTTCAATACCTGGGTCGCGCTCGATACGCTGGAGGGGCGTTTTTCACGCCGGCCGGCCGATGTCGCCTCCATTGCCTCCTACAAGAATACGGCGCGCAAACAGGCGCTGTGGAGCCAGGCGGGCAATCTGAAACGGCGCAAGGCGCCCGAATTCGGGCTGCTTCTGAAATGGGCGATGCGCGATCCGGCACTGCTGCGCGCCGCTTTCGAGCTGGGTGCCGGAAAAATCGTCCGCTCCAGATGAGCGAATTCTCGCCCGCAAGAATTTATATGTTTTCTCACCCAGGAGTGACCTCATGAAACCTTACCACTGGGAATCGCATCATGGCAATTTTGGTGACGATCTCAATCTGTGGCTGTGGGATTTTCTGCTTCCGGGCCTGCGCGACGTGCATGACGATGTCATGCTGGTCGGCGTCGGCACCGTGCTGAACGACGTTCTTTTGCCCGCCAGGCAACGCAAGCTGGTGATCGGCAGCGGTTATGGTTACGGCGCGGTGCCGGATACCAGTACCGAGTTCTGGGACATACGCTGCGTGCGCGGCGAAAAAACCGCCGCCAAGCTGGGGCTTTCGCCCGAAAAGGGCATTGTCGACCCGGCCGTCATGGTCACCGAAATGCCGGAGTTCAAAGGCTTGCCGAAGCTCTACAAGAAGACCTTCGTTCCTCATTGGGAATCGGCGGAATTCGGCATGTGGGAAACGGTCTGCGAACCGGCGGGGCTGACCTATCTCGACCCGCGCGGCGAGGCGAAAGCGGTCATCCGCGCCATCGCCCAGTCGGAATTCATCGTGGCCGAATCCATGCATGGCGCCATTCTTGCCGATGCCTTCCGCGTGCCGTGGGTCGCGGTCAGCACCTCACCTTCGATCAACAGCTTCAAATGGAGCGACTGGGCCGGCAGCGTGGGTGTGGACTATCAGCCGCGTTATGTGCCGGTTTCGACCCGTGCGGAAGCGGCGAAGAAGGGTTCGCGTTTCTGGGGCATGAGTTTCCCGCCGCCGCCCGGCCCCGTCATTGCCGAGGCCGGTTCCGTTCCGGCGCATGATGGCCCGACGCATGAGGGTGATGTGCTGGTGCGGCCGCAGGAAACGCAGTCCCGGTCATTGCGCAAATTGGCCAAGCAGGTGCTGGCCGCGCCGTCCACGCTGGCGCTGTGGCAGGCGAGCCGCGCGGAGCCGCGCCTTAGCCCGGATGGCCGGCTGGAGGAGCGCAAGGACCGTTTTGCCGCGGTTCTGGAAACGGTGAAGCGGGATTATCTTTGAGGGTGATCTAACATAGTCGGCGGTGGTGCTTCCTTTCGCGCCAGGGGCAAGGTGTAGCGGCACCTATGTGTTTGGCGAAAGCGGACAATCTGCAGACCGTCACCCCGGACTTGGATACCGGGGTCTTTCGCGATCAAGTCATTGATCGCGAAAGACTCTTTCACGGCGCAGACGCGCCGTGGCTGGATGCCGGATCAAGTCAGGCATGACGGAGGAACGAAAGGCGGACTTGTCGTCGTTCTTGCAGCAGCGGATCTGCCCTCACGAAACCGGCGTGCCATCCAGCAGATAACGCACGTCCCGCACCGGCGGCGATTTGCGGAAGCGGGCGGTCTTGTCGCTCCAGATGCCGCGCGTGATGGCGGGCAGGGCGGGCAGGCGTGCGAGAGCGTGGCCCAGTGCGCCGCCCATGCCTTTCTGCTTTTTCGCATCGAGAAAATGGCGAAGCTCGAATTTGGCGCGGATATGTTTTTCATGGTCGCGCAGGATCGCCGTCTCGGCGGCGGAAAGCCGGCAGCCGGCAAGAATGGCCCGGTCCGCTTCGTATAAGCGGCGCAGGTCATCGGTGCCGTGGCGGCCGCTCAGCGAATTGCCGCGCACGATCGCGCCGTAACCGCAATGGCGGATGACCTTGTAGCGCGCACCGGCGGCCAGGGCGCGCACGTAAAGTTCGTAATCTTCGCCGAGCCGAAGCGCTTCGTCGTAACGCAGCGCATGTTTGTCGAGGAAGGCGCGGCGTATCACCGGTTTCAGGAACCCGGTTTCCCCGCGCTCGACGCCGGGCCGGGAAATATTGCCTTCCACGAATTCCGCAAGCGACAGATACCGCGCCTGCGGTTCGAAGCGTGCCGGCTGCATGGAGGAGGCGCCGGCAACCGATTGCTGGATGAAGGCGATATTGTCAGCCACGAGGTCCCAGTCGTCATCGGCCAGCATGGCGGCAAAGCGGCCCCGGAAAAAGAAATCGTCCGCATCGAGAATGCTGATGAGCGGCGCAGAGGAAATCGAGATCGCATGGTTGCGGGCGGCCGAAGGACCGCGATTGACGTCGAATCGCACCACGCGCAGGCGGCCCGTACCATCATCGGCCGCATGCGCAACGTCGCTGGTCGTATCGGCGGAACCGTCGTCGATCACCACGACTTCCGCAACCTCCGGCTCCACAAGCGCGGAGCGTATGGCGATATCGATCGTTTCGGACGCATTTTTCGCAGCGATGATGACGCAAATGGGCTGTGAACCGCTCACCATATGGTGTCCTTCTGCTTTGACAAACCGTGGTTATTTGGCCAGCAGAAAGTGTCAGGCGTGTGGATGCAAGCGATTTTTTTGCGACGCAATAAACAAGACGCTTCGGGAATTACATATCCGTCAATTTCGCGCCATGGGGCGGTGCGCTTTTTGCGGCGTCCGCCGATATCGTCTCGGCGCTGCGGTCACGGGAAAAGCTTTCGCGCATCCGGCGTTTTTCGCGGGCGACCAGCACCAGAATCGCAATAAAATAACCGACTTGCAGGATGACGGCGCAGATGAGCGTCTGGACGAATGCCGTATAGAACGATCCGTGGATGACGTATGTGGCAACCGCAAAGGCGAGCAATGCACCGATCATGCTGAAAAAAACACGAGGTGCATACATGGTGCTCTCCTCCCGAGAACGATTTCTCCATTTTTGGCTGCGCTGCGGCATTTTTTTTCTTTGCAAGAAATATACGATGAGACTGGTGTTGTTTCAACACACATATACTTCTTCTATCTGCCGTGGCATGAAATTTCGGTAATCTTGATTGGTAAATTCCTTGGTAATCGATGATTCCTTCCGGTCGGGGCGGCCTTGAAACATGATTTTGCGCTCCGAACAGGCGAAGAATCGCTCTCCGGCAGGCCTTTGCCGGCTGTCTCCATCTCTCTGCAGACTTCGTTAACCATCTCGCCTTTAAAAAGTCGGTATTGATTCCTCGAAGAGCAGGGTGCCCGCGTGATGACGAGTTCAGAAGTAATCGCCTTTCCGGCAAAGAACCGCATTGCCGATGTAAAACGGTGTGCAACCATGCTTGATCGTCTGCATGGTGCGGAGGCGAATGATTTCTGGCGCCGGGAATGCCGCGAGCTGGCCGCCTATCTGACGGGATTGGGCTATGAGGATGCCGCCATGCGGCGTGAGGTCATGGAGTTTCAAAACGCGGTGCAGGCGGAATTATGGGCGGGTGACGCCACGCCTGAGGCGCGCCGCGACAGCCATTGAGGCCTCGGCACGTTCCATAAAAAAGCCGGCAGGTGTCGCACCGCCGGCTTTTTTCGTCAGCTCAGCCCTGGCTTCAGGAGGCGCCGGCGCCGCGCGTGCGGGCAACGCCATCAAGCGCCGGCTTGTATTTCGGATCGAGCCGCGCGGCATGCGCATAGGACTTGGCGGCCTTGGCCATCTCGCCGCGCCGCTCATAGACCAGAGCCTGGTTGGCCCAGGATTCCGCCACCTTGTCATCCAGCGAAATGGCGTGATTGAAATCCGCAAAGGCGTTTTCGTCGTCATTCAGCGCGACGTAAGAAAGGCCACGGCCATTATAGGGCTCTGGCGATGTCGATGACAGCGAGATTGCCTTGGAGAAGTCCTCGATCGCCTGGGCATGCTGGTTGCGCAGCTGGTAGATCAGGCCGCGATTGTGCCAGGCGCGTCCATCGGTGGTTTCAAGCTCGATGGCGCGGGAGAAATCGTTGAAGGCTTCGTTCACGCGTCCGGACTGGCGGTAAAGATTGCCGCGGCCGATCAGCGCCACATCGTAGCTCGGATTGATCTGCAGCGCGGCATTATAGTCCTGCAGCGCCTGCTGCTGCTGTCCGGAGTTGCGGTAGACCAGCGCGCGGTTGGCATAGGCCTGGTAAAAGCGCGGGTTCAGCTGCAGCGCCCTGTTGAAATCCTCGATGGCGCGGCGCGAATCGCCGGCGCGGCCATAAGCCGAGCCACGGACATTGTAGCCTTCCGGATCCTGCGGATTGGCGTTGATGACCGAAGTGAGCGAGGCGATGTTTTCCTGCGAGCCCTGGGCACGGTCGATCCTGAACACATCTTCCGTCTGGTTGGATGTCGCGCAGCCGGAAAGGCCGGCCAGAACGGTGCACACGACCAGAGAAGCGCGAAACCCTCTGTTGTTTTTCAATGGCGGCCGAGGCGTGGAGGCATCGGCGTTTTTCACAACACAGGCGTCGACAGCGGTCATTCGGTGTGGGTTCCCTCGCAGGCCGGTCTCACGGTCGTTCTCAAGAACATTCTCCGGCCACAAACACAAAGAGCGGCGGCGAATTGATCGCCCCCGCCCAACAAGCATTCAAAAACGTCCAAAAGACGGCCTATTAACGGCCTGCGCGGGGGCCTGCAACCAGACCTTCGCGCTGTGCACGCTTGCGTGCCAGCTTGCGAACGCGGCGAACGGCTTCAGCCTTTTCGCGGGCGCGCTTCTGGGAGGGCTTTTCGTAATAATCGCGCATTTTCATTTCACGGAAAATGCCTTCGCGCTGCATCTTTTTCTTCAGGGCGCGGAGCGCCTGATCAACGTTATTGTCGCGGACTAGTACCTGCACGTGAATCCCGTTCCTTTGGTTTGGTTGATTTGCTATGTGAATAAGGCATTCGCACGCAAATAAAAATCGTTCGTTCGGCTGTCGAGCCGGGCGATTGGTGACGTGCAATAACAGATCATTTGCAGCAAGTCCAGCCGGTAGCGCATAAACAGCCTGCAAAATGCAGCTTCCCCGGCATTCTGCCTGCGATGTCGAAACAAAAGCATTGCGGCGTCGCAAAATGGATATTGCCTCCCATCCCGATTTGCCATGTGTATGATACGGGCCGGAACCATGTTTCCGGCTTCTGGCCGGTTGTCGAGGAGCAGATTGCGAATGCGCAAATATTCCGTTTTTGCCGTGGCGCGTGAGGCGCTCAGGGGTCACAAGGGGTGGGATGCGCAATGGGCCTCACCCGAGCCGCGCAAGGATTATGATGTCATCATCATCGGCGGCGGCGGCCATGGGCTGGGTGCCGCTTATTACCTGGCCAAGGAACACGGCATCACCAATGTCGCGGTGCTGGAAAAGGGCTGGCTCGGCGGCGGCAATACCGGCCGCAACACCACCATCATCCGCTCCAACTATCTCTATGAAGAGAGCATGCATATTTACGAGCACTCCCTGAAATTGTGGGAAGGCCTGAGCCAGGATCTCAATTACAACGTCATGTATTCGGCCCGCGGCGTGATGATGCTGTCGCACAACATTCATGACCGGCAGTCCTTCAGCCGCCATATCAATGCCAACCGTCTTTATGGCATCGACAATGAATGGCTGACGCCGGAGCAGGCGAAAGCCTATTGCCCGCCACTCGATATATCGGGCAATGCGCGTTACCCGATCAACGGTGCCGCCCTTCAGCGCCGCGGCGGCACGGCGCGTCACGATGCGGTGGCCTGGGGTTATGCCCGCGCGGCCTCGGACCGCGGCGTGCACATCATCCAGAACTGCGAGGTCACGGGCATTCGCCGCGGAGCTGACGGGGCGGTGACGGGTGTGGAGACCAATCGCGGTTTCATCGGCGCCAAGAAAATCGGCGTTTCCGCAGCCGGTCACTCCTCCGTCATCATGAAAATGGCGGATGTGCGCGTTCCCCTGCATTCCAACCCGCTGCAGGCGCTGGTGTCGGAGCCGCTGAAGCCGATCTTCCCCTGCGTGGTCATGTCCAACACGGTTCACGCCTATATTTCGCAGTCCGACAAGGGCGAACTGGTCATCGGTGCAGGCACCGATCAATATAACTCCTATTCCCAGACCGGCGGGTTGCAGATCATCACCCATACGCTGGACGCCATCTGCGAACTGTTCCCGATCTTCCGCCGCGTCAAGATGATGCGCCAATGGGGCGGCATCACCGACAACACACCAGACCGCTCGGCCATCCAGAGCGTGACACCGGTGCAAAACCTCTTCGTCAATTGCGGCTGGGGCACGGGCGGCTTCAAGGCGACGCCGGGTTCGGCCAATCTCTTCGCGCATCTCATCGCCCGCGGCGAACCGCATCGCCTGGCGGCCGGGTTGACGCTCGACCGGTTCCGTACCGGCCGGCTTATCGATGAGGCTGCCGCTGCCGCGGTGGCGCATTGATGCTGGCGGCGGCCATGCTTTCGATCACAATCTCTGGCGCGGCCGTGGCCGTGCCCGTCGGCAGCATCATTCCGGAGGTAAAGGATTTTCGCAGCCAGAAGATTGCGAAGATGCATGGCGAAAAAGACTGGCCCTTCGTGGCGGAAAAAGGCCTGCTTCTGTGCGCTCCCAGTCTCGCAAACAAGATGGTCTATTTTGTCGGCGAGAGGGAGGATGGCGAGCAGGACTACCCCTTCGCAATCGACACCGACATGATGGCGGTTGCCATCGTCAACATGGGCCGGGCCTCGGCGCTGCGCCCCTTCGATAATTTTGAGCAGCTTTTAAAGCGGCTTTCCCCCTTCGTAGCCATGGGGAAGCGGCTGTGTGACCAACCCGCCGGAACCATTCTTCCGGAAAATTCTCTCTAGGTGGAGCGACGATGCTTCTGATCCATTGCCCCTATTGCGGGGAAGACCGTTCCGAACTGGAATTCCGCTGGGCAGGCGAGGCCCATATCGCCCGGCCGGAAAATATCGCCGATATTTCGGACGAGGCCTTCGCGGAGTATTTCTTCATTCGCGACAATGACAAGGGCCTCGTTTTCGAGCGCTGGCGTCACATTCACGGTTGCGGCCGCTTCTTCAACGCTGCCCGTGATTCCGTCAGCGATAAATTCCTGATGACCTACAAGGCCGGCGAGCCGAAGCCCGATACTGAGGCGGTCCTTTCCGCAGACAAGGGAGCCGGGCAATGAGCGGCGATTATCGTATCAAGGGTGCTGGCCGCCTGACGCCCGCCAGAACCGCGCGTTTTACCTTCGACGGCAAGATCTATCCGGCGCTGGAGGGCGATACCGTCGCATCCGCGCTGCTGGCCAATGGCGTGCATCTGATCGGCCGCTCGTTCAAATATCACCGGCCACGCGGTTTTCTGTCCGCCGGGCCGGAAGAGCCTAACGCGCTGATCGACGTCTCCCGCGACAGCCTGCGCAAGCAGCCCAACGTGCGCGCCACGGTGCAGGAAGTCTTCGACGGTGCGGTTATCGCTTCGCAGAACCGGTTTCCGTCGCTGTCCTTCGATCTCAGCGCCATCAACGATCTCCTGTCGCCGATGTTCGCGGCCGGTTTCTACTACAAGACCTTCATGTGGCCGAAGGCTGCCTGGCACAAGATTTACGAACCGCTGATCCGTCGCGCCGCCGGTCTCGGCAAGGCGCCGGGCGAACCGGATGCGGATCATTATTCCGGCCGTTATGCCCATTGCGACGTACTTGTCGCCGGTGCCGGCGTCGCCGGCCTGACGGCGGCGCTGTCGGCGGCGAAAACCGGGGTCAGCGTCATTCTGGCGGATGAAAATGCCGAAGTCGGCGGCGTGCTGCGCTTCGATACCGGCGCGGTTATCGATGGTCTGCCCGGCTATGAATGGGCACAGAAGGTTTTGGCCGAGTTGCAGTCCATGCCGAATGTGCGGGTTCTGACCCGCACGACGGCCTTTGGTTATTACAACCACAATTTTGTCGCTCTGGCGGAGCGCGTGACCGATCATCTCGCCACACCGGCCAGACACCAGCCGCGCGAGCGGCTGTGGCAGGTGCGCGCTAAAAAGGTGGTGCTGGCGGCCGGCGCGATCGAGCGCCACATGGTCTTTGCCAATAATGACCGGCCTGGCATCATGCTGGCTTCGGCGGCCCGCACCTATCTCAACCAGTACGGCGTGGCCGTCGGTCACAATGTCGGGGTCTATACTGCCCATGATTCGGCCTATGAGACGGCCTTCGACCTGAAGAAGGCCGGCGTGAAGATCGCCGCCATTATCGATTGCCGCGAAAACCCGGATCAGCGCCTGCTGGACGAGGCGCGCGCGCTCGGCATCGAAGTTCTGGCCGGCCACAGCGTTTACAACACTGCCGGTCGCCTGCGCGTTTCTTCCATGACGGTTGGCCGCAACGGCGGCTCCAACAAGCGCAAGATCACCATCGATGCGCTGGTCGTTTCGGCCGGTTGGACGCCATCCGTGCATCTCTTCTCGCAATCGCGCGGCAAGCTGAAGTTTGACGCGGCTAACCAGCGTTTCCTTCCTGATGTCCATGTGCAGAACTGCGTTTCCGTCGGCGCCTGCAACGGCACGGACGATCTTGCCGCCGTGATTGCCGAAGCGGCTGCTGCCGGCGGCGGTTCGGTGGAATTTTCCGGCGAAAATGCCCGGGCATGGACGGGCGGCATGATCGGTGCGGCCGAAGGTGCTGGCGAGGGCACCGGCGTCAAGGCCTTCATCGATTTCCAGCACGATGTCTGCGCCAAGGATATCCGCCTTGCCGTGCGCGAGGGCATGCATTCGGTCGAGCATATCAAGCGCTTCACCACCAACGGCATGGCTTCGGATCAGGGCAAGATGTCGAACATGCACGGTCTCGCCATTGCGTCAGAAGTGCTCGGGCGGGATTTGCCCAAGGTCGGCCTCACCACCTTCCGCCAGCCTTATACGCCGGTCACCTTCGGTACGCTCATCAACCATTCGCGCGGCGCGCTGTTCGATCCGGCCCGCAAGACGCCGATGCATGAGGAGGAACTGGCGGCCGGAGCGGTGTTCGAGGATGTCGGCAACTGGAAGCGCGCCTGGTTCTTCCCGCGGGCGGGCGAGGACATGCATGAGGCGATCAACCGCGAATGCAAGACGGTTCGGACAAGCGTCGGCGTGTTCGATGCCTCCACGCTCGGCAAGATCGAAGTGGTCGGCCCGGATGCGGCGAAGTTCCTGAACCTCATCTACACCAATGCGTGGGATACGCTGAAGCCCGGCCGCTGCCGTTATGGCATCATGACCCGCGAAGACGGCTTCGTTTACGATGACGGCGTTGTCGGGCGTCTGGCCGAAGACCGTTTCCATGTGACCACCACCACGGGCGGTGCGCCGCGTGTTCTCCAGCACATGGAAGATTATCTCCAGACCGAATTCCCCGATCTCAACGTCTGGCTCACTTCGGCAACCGAACAATGGGCGGTCATTGCCGTGCAGGGTCCGAAGGCGCGCGAGGTGATCGCGCCTTTTGTCGAGGGCATCGATCTTTCGCCGGAAGCCTTCCCGCATATGGCGGTGGCCGAGGGCAAGTTCTGCGGCGTGCCGACGCGGCTCTTCCGCGTGTCCTTTACCGGCGAACTCGGTTTCGAAATCAATGTCCCGGCCGATTACGGCGCCGCCGTCTGGTCGGCGATCCGCGACAGGGCGGAAGCGGTGGGCGGTTGCCTTTACGGCACCGAGACCATGCATATTCTCCGTGCGGAAAAGGGCTATATCATCGTTGGTCAGGATACGGACGGCACGGTGACGCCGGACGATGCCGGGCTTGCCTGGGCCGTTTCCAAGAAGAAGACGGATTTCGTCGGCATTCGCGGCCTGAAACGCATCGATCTGACGCGTAGCGGCCGCAAGCAGCTCGTCGGCCTGAAGACCAAGGACAGGCTGACCGTGCCTGACGAAGGCGGCCAGATCGTCGCCGATCCGAACCAGCCGAAGCCGATGGCCATGCTCGGTCACGTCACCTCGGCCTATTGGTCGGAAAATCTCGGCCACTCCATCGCCTTTGCGCTGGTGGCGGATGGCAGGGCACGTATGGGCGAAACCCTCTATATCCCGCTTGCCGATAAAACCATTGCCGTCGAAGTGACCGACATGGTCTTCCTCGACAAGGAAGGAGCCCGTCTCAATGGCTGACATGCTGCACGCAAAACGCAAATCCGTGCTTGAGGATTTCCACGGCGGTTCGCCCTTCGTTTCGCTGAAGCCCGCCGCCTCCGCCGCGCGGCTGTCGTTGCGGGCGCGGGAAAGTGCGGTCGCGGCGCTGTCGGAAGCGCTCGGCCTTGCCTTGCCCACCAGCCCGAAAAGCTCCGTCACGTCGGGCCTGCGCTCGGCTCTGTGGCTCGGTCCGGATGAATGGCTGGTGATCGACCAGGGCGAAAGCGACCTGATGGCGGCGCTTGCCGGCGTCTCCGGGCTGTTTTCCGCAACCGATGTGTCCCACCGCAACACGGCCGTCATCGTTTCCGGCCCCGGTGCGGAAGCAGCACTCAATGCCGGCTGCCCGCAGGACCTGTCTCCGGCGAGGTTCCCGGTGGGCGCCTGCTCGCGCACGGTTTTCGGCAAGGCGGAAGTGGTGCTGTTGCGCACGGCAGACGATACATTCCGGGTGGAATGCTGGCGTTCCTTCGCGGATTATGTCGGCGGGCTGCTGCAGGAGGCGGCGGAAGACGTGGCGGTTTAAGCCGCCATCACGTCTGGCCACTGGCCTGTTGGGCTCAGCTTCGCGGCGTCGTTCTTCTCCCGCCAGGGAGAAGGCGACCAGCATCGCGCGGCCCTTTCCTAGTCCGTGACGTGATCGAGGCCCGGACGCCATCCCCGCCATTCCACCCATCGCCCATGGAAATCGGCCCGGCCGATCTCCTGTTTTTCGCCGGTCGGCCATATCTGCAGGGTAATGGCGGCACCGCCCGGCATCGCATCCGCTTCCATTTGCAGGCGCGCAAGCGGGGCCTGCGGCGTGGCGCGGGCGCCGGCCTCGGCGATCAGCTCTTCGCCCGCCTGTTTCAGATCATCCGGCAGATATTGCCAGGCGATGGAGTGATAAACGACATGGGCGGCTCCCGGATGCTGCGTGGCAAGCCGGCGTCGCAGCCAGTCGATGGCATCGGCCCTTTCCACCCGCAGACCGTTTTCCACCGCGATGCGTAACGCCGCGGCGGTGCGTTCCAGCCTGTCGGTCTGGTCTGCCCAGATATAGGACATCAGCCGCAGCCGGTCCTCGGCCGATGACGGATCGAGCGGGTTGAGATCGCAGCCGGCGCGCTCGATGACCTCGATCCGCCCATCGGGCGGGTTGCCGCCGCGCCATTCCGGCGACTGGAAGACATCGGATTGTTCGCCCCAGGCAAAATCGCCGAGACGATACCGGTATCGGTCGAATTGCAGGTTGAGCCCGGCGCTTGCCCCCACTTCGGACAGCACGAGCGGCTTGCCGGTCTGCTCCACAATCGAAAGAAAGCCCGGCAGCAGCACGGCGGAACGGCGGACTTCGTTGGTCTGCGGCGGTGATTTCAACCGGTCGAGGATGAAGGCCGAATGCAAGCGCAGGGCATCGGCGCAGGCCTGCCACAGCGCGTCCTCGTCTTCCGGCGCAATCGCGACAAGCGGCGCGATCCTTTCCTGAATGGCAAGCGCATGCAGCGCCCCGGCCAGCCGCAGCGGCACGGAATCGCCCGAGGGGCCGACATCGCCGGGCCAGGACAGGATTTTCTGGCCCACTTCCGTCTGGCGGTCGAGCCTTGCCGCGACGGCGCGGCAAAGCCTTGCGGTAAAGGGCGAACCGAGACTGTCGCAGGCCCTTGCCTGCACGAGAAACGCATTCCTCACGGCTTCATCATGCATGCGGTCTCTCCTGTTATTTCGCTGATTGGTTTCCGGCGACGGCGGGGCTGGAATCGTCCAACCCGAAACGGCGCATCAGGGCTTTATGCTCGTCCGATCCGAGATAGGCTGATAGTGCGGCATCGATTGCCTTGCCAAAATCAACATCCGATCTGCGATATGCGAATGCCCCTGCGGCTGCTGCCCTTTCGCCGGGGGAAATGGCGACGAATTCCAGTTCCAGATCCGGCCGTTGCCGCAGAAAGCCCGCATGGGCCATTGCGACGCTGGCATAGGCGTCGGCGTGGCCGTCAAGAACCGCCTGTGCGGCCTCCTCGTAAGTCTCGCACACAAGCACCTGCGCGTCAGGCACGCCGCTATCCGTGATTGCCCGGTGTTGCAGCTGGTTACGGACCGCGACCATTGTGCATCCCGGATCCTTGGCTGCTGATGCGTAGCCGATTAAATGTCTGGGGTTGCCTTTCCGAACCAATAATCCATCCGGCAAAGTCCAGATGGGGCAGCTGAATGACGCTATCTTTCTGCGTTCGGCTGTATCGAACAGGCCTGTGGTCATGTCCCACCGCCTGTCTTCCAGACCGGGCAGAAGCTGCGAAAATTCGGTTTCGACGAAATCCACGTCGGAGATGCCGATCATGGTGAGAATGACCCTCGCCAATTCGACGTCGCAGCCGGTTATGGCTCCGCTTTCGCTTCGATAGTTAAACGGAGGCTCAATCAGATAGGCGAATTTCATCAATATCTCCGTTTTTCATGATGCGCTTGCGAAATCAGGCGTCCGGCGGCCTGTCCTCCGGGTTGAACTGGCTGATCGTGGTCCAGCGGGCGGTGAGCGCCGGTTTTTTCTCGTTTTCGATTTCCACCGTCACGTCATAGGTCGTCATCAGCATGGCGGCACCGCGAAAACGTGCTTCCGCCAGCGTGAAACGGCCGCGTACCCGCGCGCCGCTTTTGACCGGCGTGACAAAGCGGACGGCATCGAAACCGTAATTGATGCCCATGGTCTGCTCGCGAATGCGGGGCAGGGCATCGTAATTCAGCGCCGAAAGCAGCGAGAGCGTCAGGAACCCATGGGCGATGGTGCCGCCAAAGGGGCTTTCCGCCTTCGCGCGTTCCGGATCGGTGTGGATGAATTGATCATCCAGCGTCGCTTTTGCGAAGGCGTCGATCATCGTCTGGTCAACGGTGATCCAGTCGGAAACGCCCATGTCCGTGCCGACGCGGTCCTTCATTTCCGCCAGCGCAATTTCTTTTGTCATGTTACCTCGTCCGCATTGTTTCCAGCGACTTATACGGCTGGCGACGCAAGAGGATCAACCGCGCAGATAAAACACCACCGACCGGGCGGGCAGGAAGGCGGGATTGCCGAAATCCGTGCCGATGGCGCGCCAGCCATCGCCGGGCAGGGTGAAGGGCACGATCACGCCGCTGCGGTTGATGAGACCGGCAAGCTCGGCATCCTTGCCGGTCTCTTGGTCCGGTGTGGAGAGCAGCATGGCGAAGGCCTGTCCATCCGGTCTTTCCCAGTCTGCCACCGTCATGGGTTCGCCGCCCGGGGCGAGCCATGTCACATCGCCCTTGCCGGAGAAGAAGCCACTCTCAGAAAATACGCCGAAACGCTTGCGCAACCCTGCAAGAAACGCCGTATGGTCGATCAGTTCGGCAGAAAGCGATGACCAGTCGACCCAGTTGATCCCATTGTCCTGGCAATAGGCATTGTTGTTGCCCTGCTGGCTGCGGCCGCCCTCGTCACCGGCGGTCAGCATCAAGGTGCCGCGGCTGACGAACAGCGTGGAAAGCAGCGCCTTCACATCCGCGATGCGGGCGGCAACAATGGCGGGATCGTCGGTCAGGCCTTCAAAACCATTGTTCCAGGAATGGTTTTCATTATGGCCGTCGCGATTGTTCTCGCCGTTTTTTTCATTGTGCTTGTTTTCGTGGCTGACGAGGTCGAACAGGGTGAAGCCGTCATGGGCGGCAAGAAAATTGACGCTGCGGCTTTTCGAGCGGCCATGGCGGGAAAAGATCGGCGAGGACCCGGAAAGCGCATTGGCCAGCGCCCCGGTGGTGCCCGCATCGCCGCGCCAGAACCGGCGCATGTCATCGCGGGCGCGGTCGTTCCACTCCAGAAAGCTCTCGGGAAAATTGCCGAGCTGATATCCGCCGGGGCCGATATCCCAGGGTTCGGCGATCAGGATTCGGTCGTAAAGTGCGGGGTCCGAATGCATGGCCGCAAGCGTCTCGCTCGCCATGTCGAAGCCGTGGGCGGTTCGGCCCAGCACGGGGGCCAGATCGAAACGAAATCCATCCACGCCGGCATGAAGAACAAAATGCCGGAGAGAATCGATGATGAGCTGGCGGATATAGGGATGATCGCAGGCGACGGTATTGCCGGTGCCGGTATCGTTGACCAGCACGCCCGGCTGTCCCGGCGGATGGCGAAAGGCGGTAAGATTGTCGAGGCCGCGCAGCGACAAAACCGATCCTTCGATATCGCTTTCACCCGTATGGTTGAAGACCAGGTCGAGAATGACGCCGATGCCTTGCGCATGCAGCGCCGCAACCGCGTCGCGCAACTCCCGCACGCCGCCGGGGCAAAGGCGCGGATCGAGCGCCATGAAGCCGACGGGGTTATAACCCCAGGCATTGCAAAGGCCGAGCGGCGGCAGATGGCGCTCGTCGATCCAGGCGGTGATCGGCATCAACTCCACGGCGTCGACGCCGATTTTTTTCAGATGGGCGAGGATGGCGGGATGGGCAAGCGCGGCGACGGTGCCCCTGATCTCTTCCGGCACATCGGGATGCAGCCGGGTGAAGGATTTGACCGCCAGCTCGTAAATCAGTCCGCCTTCGGCAAAAAGCGGCGGCTGCCGCCTGGCCGGCTCCTGCTGCGAAAGGATCGTCTTCGGCACGATGTGCCCCGTTTCTTCGCCGAAGACATATAGTGCCGGATCATGCCGGAAGGGGCGGTCGATTTCGGTGGCATAGGGGTCGAGCAGCAGCTTTGCGGGATCGAACCAGAGGCCGTGTTCGGGGGCGTAAATGCCGTGGGCGCGAAAGCCGTATCGCGTGCCGGGGCCTGCTTCGGCGTGTGTGAGCCGATGAACATCGTCTTCGCCGCGGACCATCGGCAGACGCGCCGTCTCTTCTTCACCGGTCTCATCGAAAAGGCAGAGATCGATCTGCGAGGCGTGCCGGGAATAGACCGTGAATTCCGTTCCATTTTCCGTCCGGGTTGCGCCTTTGGGGAAGATGGATGGGTTCTGCATGGTCTGTCTCCGATAGGGTCTTGTTTCTTCTCAAAGGCATCGGCAGGCTTGGAGCATGCTGTTCCGGTCACCCCAAACGTCAAAAAGGGTTGAAACCTCTCCTCCGTCGTCCTCGGGTCAAGACCGAGGATGACGCCAGGTGTGGCAAGGGGGCGTCACCCCGACAAGCACCTTGCAAAAGCGATTGTTGCGCGTCGCGTCTCTCCAAACGAGACCAACGTGCGGCCGCCTTACGTAATAACGCTCGGTTCGCTGCGGCCGGTATGGGCCTTGATGCCGGCGATCGTATCGGCAACGGAGATCAGGTCGGCGAGCGCCGTCTGCGTCTCGATGCCGTGGCGGGTCGCATCCGGTTCGTAACGCTCGACATAAAGGCGAAGCGTGGCGCCCGCCGTGCCCGTGCCGGAAAGGCGCAGCACGATGCGCGAGCCGCCTTCGAACAGGATGCGGATACCCTGATTCTTGCTGACGGACTGGTCGACCGGATCGTGATAGGCAAAATCATCCGCCTTCGCGACCTTCAGATTGCCGTAGCTGGTGCCGGGAAGCGTGGCCAGTTTTTCGCGCAGGGTGGCGACCAGCGTGTTGGCGGCGTCCGAATCCACCTCTTCGTAGTCGTGGCGGGAATAATAGTTGCGGCCATATTCGGCCCAGTGCTTCGTGACGATGTCTTTCACGCTTTCCTTGCGCGCGGCGACGATGTTCAGCCAGAACAGCACGGCCCAGAGGCCGTCCTTTTCGCGCACGTGGTTCGAGCCGGTGCCGAAGCTCTCTTCGCCGCAGACCGTGACCTTGCCGGCATCGAGCAGATTGCCGAAGAATTTCCAGCCGGTCGGCGTTTCATACATGCCAAGGCCGAGCTTTTCGGCGACACGATCTGCTGCCGCACTTGTCGGCATGGAGCGGGCGATGCCGGAAATGCCGGCGGCATAACCGGGTGCCAGTTTCGCATTGGCGGCGATGATCGCGAGACTGTCGGACGGCGTGACGAACATGCCCTTGCCGACGACCATGTTGCGGTCGCCGTCGCCATCGGAAGCCGCGCCGAAATCCGGGCCTTGCGGGCTCATGACATCGTCATAAAGCTCCTTGGCATGGACAAGGTTCGGGTCGGGATGGTGGCCGCCGAAATCCGGCAGCGGCGTTGCGTTGCGGACAGAGCCCTTGGGAGCGCCGAGGCGTTTCTCGATGATCTCGACAGCATAGGGGCCGGTGACGGCGCTCATGGAGTCGACCACGACCTTGAAGCCGCCGGCGATGAGGGCACGAATGGCGTCGAAATCGAACAGCTCTTCCATCAGGGCGGCGTAATCGGCAACCGGGTCGATCACCTCGACCGTCAGCTCATCCACCTTGAAGCTGCCCACCTTGTCGAGATCGATATCGGCGGCGTCGGAGATTTTATAGCTGTCGATGACCTTGGAGCGGGCATAGATCGCATCGGTGATCTTTTCCGGTGCCGGGCCGCCATTGCCGATATTGTATTTGATGCCGAAATCTTCGTTCGGGCCGCCGGGATTGTGGCTGGCGGAGAGCACGATGCCGCCGAAGGCCTTGTATTTGCGGATGATGTTGGAAGCGGCAGGCGTGGAGAGAATGCCGCCCTGACCGACCAGCACCTTGCCGAAACCGGCAGCGGCGGCCATCTTGATCGCCTTCTGGATGACTTCGCGGTTGTAATAACGGCCATCGCCGCCGATCACCAGCGTCTGGCCCTGAAAGCCCTCGAGCGCGTCGAAGATCGACTGGATGAAGTTCTCGGCGTAATTTTCCTGGGCGAAGACTGGCACCTTCTTGCGCAGGCCGGACGTGCCCGGCTTCTGGTCCTGATAGGGCTTGGTCTGAACGGTCTTGATCATTGTTTCAATGGCCTTTCGAAATAAGCTGGCTGTAAAGCGCGGCGTAAAGACCGGCGCTCTTTTCCCAGGAAACATCGGATTTCATCCCGAGTTTCTGCATTTGTGTCCATAGTTTCGGGTCGTGGTAATAACGCACGGTCCGGCGGATCGCCTGTTTGAGACCGTCGAGCGTGACGGGTGAGAATTGCACGCCGGTCGCCGATTTATTGGCGATGGCGGCATGGTTGGCGTCGATCACCGTGTCGGCAAGGCCGCCGGTGCGGGCGACGACCGGAATGCAGCCATAACGCAGCGCGTAAAGCTGGGTGAGGCCGCAGGGTTCGAAGCGCGAGGGGATGATGATCGCGTCGCAACCCGCCTGCATCAGATGCGACAGCGGTTCGTTATAACCAATGGCAACGCCGACGCGGCCATGGTGGCGGGATGCGGCCGCCAGAAGTGCGCCTTCCAGCGCCACTTCTCCTGCGCCCAGCACCACCAGACGGCCGCCGAGGGACACGATCTCGTCCACGGCCTCCGCCATGAGATCGATGCCCTTCTGCCAGGTGAGACGGGAGATGATGCAGAAAAGCGGGCTGTCATCATCATCGATGCGGAAATGTTCGGCGACCGCCTTCTTGTTCAGCGCGCGGTTCCTGAGATTGGCGGCCGAATAATTGTCGTGGATCAGATGGTCCGTCGCCGGGTTCCAGACGTCGGCGTCGATGCCGTTGACGATGCCGTGCAGCACATGGGCGCGGCTGCCGATGACGCCGTGCAGGCCCATGCCGAATTGCGGCGTGAGGATTTCCTCGGCATAGGACGGGCTGACGGTGCTAAGCGCCGTCGCCGTCTGCAGGCCGCCCTTCAGGAAGCTGACATCGTTGTAATATTCAATGCCTTCCATGCCGAAGGCATGGGCGGGCAGGGCAAGCTTGCTAAAAATATTCGCGCCGAACTGGCCCTGGAAGGCAATGTTGTGGATGGTGAGAAGGCTCGGAATCTCGGGCGTCTCGGCATAACGCATATAGACCGGCGCCATGGCGGCCTGCCAGTCGTGGGCATGCACCATGTCCGGCCGCCAGCCGGGAAGCGCGCCGGCGGCGATGCGGGCCGCAGCCAGCGACAGCGCCGCGAAACGCTTCCAATTATCCGGATAGTCCTTGCCGGTCTGGTCGAGATAGGGGCCGCCGGAGCGCTCGTAATAAGCGGGCGCATCGAGAATGAGGAGGTCAAGCCCCTCATGCCGTACTTCCAGCACATCGGCTTTCTCGCCGAGCAGATCGGTAAATTCGAAACATTTGACGGGATCCGTCACGGCGGCTTTCACCGCCGGATATCCGGGTATCAGCGTGCGCGTCGTGACGCCATGGGCTTCCAGCGCGATGGGGAGCGCGCCGACAACGTCGGCGAGCCCTCCGGTCTTGATCAGGGGATAGATTTCGGATGAAACCGAAAGGACATTCATGGGCTCTACAGGTCCAGCTTGTCGATCATCGATTGGGTGATAAGGCAGATGCCGTTTTCAGTGCGGCGGAAACGTTTGGCATCCAGTTCTGGGTCTTCTCCTACAATCAGTCCTTCCGGAATGACCACGCCATGGTCGATGACGACATTGCTGAGCTGGGCATGACGCCCGATCTTCACACTCGGCAGTACTACGGCATTCTCAAGGCGGGAGTATGAATTGGCGCGCACGCCTGTGAACAAGAGGCTGCGATTGAGCGAGGCGCCGGAAATGATGCAGTCGCCGGAGACGACCGACGACACGGCCGAACCGCGGCGGTTCTCGTCATCATGCACGAATTTCGCCGGCGGGGTGATTTCCGCATAGGTCCAGATCGGCCAGGACTTGTCGTAGATATCGAGGTCCGGCACCACATCCGTGAGGTCAATATTGGCCTGCCAATAGGCGTCGATGGTGCCGACGTCGCGCCAGTAGGGGCCATGCTCGAAATCCGAACGCACGCAGCTATCAGCGAAGCGGTGGGCGACGGCCTTACCGTGCTCGACGATATAGGGAATGATGTCCTTGCCGAAGTCGCGGCTGGAGGTCGGGTCGGCGGCGTCGCGGCGCAGGGCTTCCATCAGGAATTTCGTGTGGAAGACATAGATGCCCATGGAGGCGAGCGCAAAACCTTCATTGCCGGGAATGCCGGGCGGATCGGCCGGCTTTTCGATGAAATCGATGATCTCGTCTTTTTCGTTCACATGCATCACGCCGAAGCCGGTCGCTTCCATGCGTGGCACTTCCAGGCAGCCGATCGTCACGTCGGCGCCGGAATCGACATGCTGCTGCAGCATGTATTCGTAGTCCATTTTATAGATATGGTCGCCGGCCAGGATGACCATGTATTCGGGCGCATAGGGCTCGATGATGTCGATGTTCTGGTAAACCGCGTCCGCGGTGCCCTCATACCATTGGGTTTCCGACACGCGCTGCGAGGCCGGCAGAATGTCGAAGCTCTCGTTACGTTCAGGGCGGAAGAAGTCCCAGCCGCGCTGCAGGTGGCGGATCAGCGAATGCGCCTTGTATTGCGTGGCGACGCCGATGCGGCGGATGCCGGAATTGAGCGCGTTGGAGAGCGCAAAATCGATGATGCGCGCCTTGCCGCCGAAATAGACGGCGGGTTTTGCCCGGCGGTCCGTCAGTTCCTTCAGGCGGCTGCCTCTGCCGCCTGCGAGGACATAAGCCATTGCATCACGTGCCAAAGGCTGAACTCTTTTTTCCGACATGGTGTCCTCCCTCTCTGTCTGTCAGTTTTCCGGTTCGAGCATGATCGTGGCAAGCGGTGGCAGGACGAGCATCGCCCCGATATCGCCGCCGGCATCGACTGCCTGAACGCGTCCGCCATTTCCCTTGCCGCTGCCGCCGTAAATTTCGGCATCGGTGTTGAGAATCTCCCTCCACCGCCCCGCAAGCGGAAGCGGCACATAATAATTTTCCCTGTAAACCGGGGTGAGGTTGCAGATGACCGCCACCGGTTTTTCACCCGGCGCCATGCGCAGCCAGGCGAAGACGGAGTTGTCGTGGTCATCGACCACCAGCCAGCGGAAACCTTCGGGTTCGCAGTCACGGGCGTGCAAAGCGGGTTTTGAGCGATAGGTGAGGTTGAGATCGCGCACGAGGCGGCGCATGCCCTCATGCATCGGATATTGTCGCAGGTTCCAGTCGAGCGCGCCCTTTTCGCTCCATTCGCTCCATTGCGCGAATTCCTGGCCCATGAACAGCAGCTTCTTGCCGGGATACCCCCACATGAAGGCGTAATAGGAGCGCAGATTGGCGAATTTCTGCCAGTCGTCGCCGGCCATCTTGGCGATCAGCGATCCCTTGCCGTGCACCACCTCGTCATGGGAGAGCGGCAGCACGAAATTTTCGCTGAAGGCGTAAAGCAGGCCGAAGGTCAGCTCCTGATGGTGGAACTTCCTGTGCACCGGCTCGCGCGAGAAATAACTCAGCGTGTCGTGCATGAAACCCATGTTCCATTTGAAACCGAAACCGAGGCCGCCTTCATGGACCGGCTGCGATACTTTCGGCCAGGAGGTGGATTCCTCGGCAATCGTCATGACGCCCGGATGGGTGCCGTAGACGAGGGAATTCATCTTCTGCAGGAAACGGACGGATTCGAGATTTTCGCGCCCGCCATATTCGTTGGGAATCCACTCGCCTTCCTTGCGGGAATAATCGAGATAGAGCATCGAGGCGACCGCATCGACGCGCAGGCCGTCGAGATGGAACTTCTCGGCCCAATAAAGCGCATTGTTGATGAGATAGGACATCACCTCGATGCGGCCGAAATTGTAGATGGCCGTGTTCCAGTCGGGATGAAAACCCTGGCGCGGATCGGCATGTTCGTAAAGCGCGGTGCCGTCGAACCAGCGCAGCCCGTGTTCGTCAGTGGGGAAATGCGCCGGAACCCAGTCCAGCAAAACGCCGATGCCGACCTTGTGGGCGCCGTTGACAAAACGGGCAAAGCCCTCCGGATCGCCGAAACGGGCGCTCGGGGCGTAAAGGCCGGTCGTCTGGTAACCCCAGGAGGGATCATAGGGATGTTCGGTGATCGGCAGGAACTCGATATGGGTGAAGCCCATGTCGGTACAATAGGGAATGAGCTGGGCGGCCAGTTCATCCCAGCTGAGGAAGGTGCCGTCCTCGCGGCGCTGCCAGGAACCGGCATGCACCTCGTAAATGCTGATCGGCTGGCGACGCTGGTCCACCTGTGCCCAATGTTCGCGGTGGGCCTGGTCTTCCCATTTCTGCGTCAGTTCCGGCGCGGTAACGGAAGCGTTCTTCGGCCGCAACTCGGCGCGGCGGGCATAGGGATCGGCCTTCAGCGGCAGAAGCTCGCCGTTCGCACCGAGGATTTCGAATTTATAAGCGCAGCCGGCATAGACGTCAGGCGCGAAGATTTCCCAGATGCCGGTATCCTTGCGGAACCGCATGACATGCCGGCGGCCATCCCAATTGTTGAAATCGCCGACGACGGAAACACGCCGGGCGTTGGGCGCCCAGACGGCGAAGTGGAAACCCTCGACGCCTTCGAGCTTGAGGGGATGCGCACCCATCCTGTCGAAGAGCCTGAGATGCGATCCTTCGCGGACGAAATAATCGTCCATCGGGCCGAGAACCGGGCCGAAGCTATAGGGGTCGGTCACCGCCCATTCGGCATCATCGCGCGCCGCGCGGTAACGCACCGGCTGGCGCTTTGAAAGATCTATCGCGCCTTCGAAAAAACCGTCGGGGTCCAGCCGCTTCAATTCACCCACGAAATTTCCGTCCAGCGTCAGGACGGAGACCTCCTCGGCGCCGGGAATGAAACAGCGCGCGGAAAACCCTTCCGGCGTTTCGTGAACGCCGAGAAGGGCAAAGGGATTGGAATGCAAACCGCTCTTGATCGCCTCGATTTCAGCCTTCGTGATCTCGCCAGTCTTTTTCTCTTCGGCCGAATTGAGCGGTTTTTTCATCAGGCTCTCCAGATCTCGGTGGCATATTGGCGGATCGTCCGGTCGGATGAGAACCAGCCCATACGCGCCGTGTTGCGCACTGTCTTGGCATACCAGCTATCCGGATGGCTCCAGATCGCGTCCACTTCGCGCTGTGCATTGGCATAGGCGTCGAAATCGGCGGCGACCATGAACCAATCGCTGTTGTAAATACCGTCGATCAGGCCCGAAAAACGGGAGCGGTCATCCGGCGAGAAGACGCCGGAGGCGATGGAAGACAGCGCCTGCGACAGCTCGGCCGATCCTTCGATGATCGCGCGGGGATTGTGGCCTTCGGCACGCGCCTTGGCCACTTCATCCGCCGTCATGCCGAAGATGACGATGTTTTCAGCGCCGACATGTTCGAGCATTTCGACATTGGCGCCATCGAGCGTGCCGATGGTCAGCGCGCCGTTGAGCGCGAATTTCATGTTGCCGGTGCCGGAAGCTTCCATGCCGGCGGTCGAAATCTGTTCCGAAAGATCGGCGGCGGGAACCATGATTTCCGCGAGCGAGACATTATAGTTCGGAACAAAAACCACTTTCAGAAGCCCGCGCACGGCCGGATCGTTGTTGATGACCCGGGCAATATCGTTGGCAAGCTTGATGATCAGCTTCGCGTTGTGATAACTCGGCGCTGCCTTGCCTGCGAAGAACTTAACGCGCGGCACCCAATCCAGTTCCGGGTGGGAACGGATCTGGTCGTAAAGCGCGACCGTTTCCACGAGGTTCAGAAGCTGGCGCTTATATTCGTGAATACGCTTGATCTGGATGTCGAACATGGCCGAGGGATCGACGCGGATGCCCATGCGCTGCGCCACCGTATTGGCCAGCCGCACCTTGTTCAGACGCTTCACCTCGGCGAATTTTTCGCGGAAACCGGCGTCGTCGGCGAAACGGTCGAGCGCTGTCAGCTTTTCCGCATCGTCGAGGAAATCGTCGCCGATTGCCTCGCGCACCAACCCTGTCAGGCCGGGATTGCACTGCATCAGCCAGCGCCGCGGGGTGATGCCGTTGGTCTTGTTGTTGATGCGCTCGGGATAGAGGCTGTGCAGGTCGGCAAAGACCGTTTCCTTCATCAGGTCGGTATGAAGTGCCGAGACGCCGTTGATGGAATGCGAACCGATGAAAGCGAGATTGCCCATGCGCACGCGCCGCTCGCCGCCTTCGTCGATCAGCGAGATGGAGCGGATCTGCTGATCCGCCATCTTCTTTTCCTTGCGGGCATAGACCAGCGTATTGGCGTTGATGGCGTAGACAATCTGCATATGCCTCGGCAGAAGACGCTCGAGCAGCGGCACCGGCCAGCTTTCCAGCGCCTCGGGCAGCAGCGTGTGGTTGGTGTAGGAGAATGTGCCCTGGGTGATCTTCCAGGCTTCCTCGAATTCCAGCCCGTGCACATCGCACAGAAGACGCATCATTTCGGCGATGGAAATGGCCGGATGTGTGTCGTTGAGCTGGATCGAGACCTTGTCCGGCAGCGAGGTGAAATCGGGATATTGCTGTAGGTGGCGGCGCAGAATGTCCTGCAGCGAGGCGGAGGAGAAGAAGAACTCCTGTCTGAGGCGCAGTTCCTGGCCGGCCGGCGTCGCGTCCGCGGGGTATAGAACGCGCGTCAGGCTTTCCGCCTTGTTGCTTTCGCGCAATGCGCCGATATGGTCGCCGGCGTTGAAGGCGGCCAGAAGAATGGGGTCGATCGGCTGCGCCGACCATAGCCGCAGCGTGTTGACGCGGGTGCCGCGCCAGCCGACGACCGGCGTGTCGTAGGCCATGGCGATGACGCGTTCGGCCGGTTTCCAGACGAAACGCTGCGGATCTTCGTAACCGCCAATCGTTTCCACCGATCCGCCGAAGCCGATTTCATAGGAGCTTTCGCGACGCTCGAATTCCCAGGGGTTGCCGTGCGCCAGCCAGGTTTCCGGCAGTTCCACCTGCCATCCGTCCGCCATCTGCTGGCGGAAGAGGCCGTGCACGTAACGGATGCCGTAGCCATAGGCGGGAATATCGACGGTCGCCATGGATTCCATGAAGCAGGCGGCGAGACGGCCAAGGCCGCCATTGCCGAGTGCGGCATCCGGCTCCAGCCCGGCGATGACGTCGAGATCGACGCCGAGCGAGGACAAAGCATCGCGGATTTCATGCATCAGGCCGATATTGGAGATGGCGTCGCGCATCAGGCGGCCGATCAGGAATTCCAGCGACAGGTAATAAACGCGCTTGGAATTGTTCTGATAGGCCTTGCGGGTGGATTCCATCCACTTGTCGATGATGCGGTCACGCACGACGAGGATGGTTGCGGTCAGCCAGTCGTGCGGTTTTGCAACCTTGACGTCCTTGCCGATGCGGTAGGTGAGGCGTTCGATGATTTCCGACGCCATGATTTCCGGGTTGGAACTGCGCGGGGCGGGGCGGGGAAGATCGGCGGCGTTGAGATTATTGATCATTGGTCGGTCAGCACCTTGGTGGGAGGAGAGGGTCTGATGAGGTCGATCCGTGTTGCCTTTGCTGATGCCAGTTTATGCATCGATATGGAGGCGTGGCAACAGCAATTTTTCCGGAAAGTTGAAGAGCGTAGGTTTATGAAAAATAAGACTTTTTCTTCCGCGTTCCAAGGATCGCCGAAGGCATTGCCGGCCCTTTATGCGTCGTTCCGGAACGGGTCTGCATGGTCGTTGCGATGGCGGGCATCGTTCAAAAAAGGGAAAGGGGCTGCAACACTTTTAAATGGTTCACCGGTCCTGAAATCTGTTTCGCTCCAATATTCTGTTTTCCGCATCGAAACAAAGATCGTGGATATTTTCGATCCGATGCCGTGGATCACACACTAGCCTTCGCGGCTGCGAAAATTCAATGAAAATAAACGGGGCGCCGCGGCGGCTGCGGCGCCCGCGGGCGGCGGCGACCTGAAAACGGGAAGATGCGGCGGTGACAGCGGATGTTTACGACAGGAAAAAAGGCTGCGTCGTCATTTTCCCGGCGCGGATCGTCACGCTGGTATTCGGCGGAACGGCGCACCAGGGGGTGCAATCGAAGGAAAAAGGTTCCGAACTCAAAGCAATGCCATCGTCCAGCCCGCGCCAGTAGAGCGTCGGCGGCTTGTCGTCGCTCGACCAGCGGAAGGCGTGTACGCAATCGCCATCCATCAATACGGCGCTGAACCGCAGCGCGGAGGAGACCCCCGCTGCGATCATTTTTTCCTGACAGAGGCGGAGCGCGGTGGAAATGGCGCGCACCGGATCGGTATCGAGGCCGAGGCCGGCGGCGATGAGGAAGATCGCCTCGCTGTCGCCGGTGCCGCGCCGGGATGCATAAATCTCGTCGGGAATGAGGGAATCGATATCGCGCCTGATCTGCTCGTAACCGCCGATCTGGCCGTTATGCATGAACAGATAGTGCCGATGGGAAAAGGGGTGGCAATTGGCGCGGGAAACCTCGCCAGATGTGGCGGAGCGGACATGGGCCATGAACATGCCCGAGCGGAGGTGATGGCAAAGCGCCGCCAGATTGGCATCGGACCAGGCGGGCCTGGTATCGCGAAAAACGCCGGGTGTTCCCCGCTCTCCATACCAGCCAAGGCCGCAGCCATCGCCATTGACGACGGTTTTTGCTTCCCTTGCAGCCATGGACTGGCTGACCAGTGACGCTTCCGGCTCGATCAGCAGGCTGTCGAGCCAGACCGGTTTACCAGAATAGGCGAAGAGGCGGCACATTCATGCGGCTCTGTCTAATGCCTTGTTTCCGAGCGCGAAGCCGACGGCGGCCTTCGCGTGAATGGCGGTCGAATCGTATCCCGGCAGGGGCAGGGCGTCGGGATCGATCAGCAGGGAAATTTCGGTGCAGCCGAGAATGACGGAATCGACGCCGAGGGCGCGGGCCTTCTCGATGACCGCAAGATAACGCTCGCGCGAGCAGGACTTGATCTCGCCCTGGCACAGTTCACCGAAGATGATGTCGTGGATCGCTGCCCGGTCTTCCGCATCCGGCACGGCCACCTCGACACCGTGGCGGCGCATGCGGTCGGTATAAAAGCCATGTTCCATGGTGTAGCGGGTGGCGAGCAGCAGCGGCTTGCGGCGTCCGTCCGCCTTCAGGGCGGCGGCGGTTTCGTCGATGATGTCGATCAGCGCCACACCCGACATTGTCGCCACTTGGTCAGCGACGAGATGCATGGTGTTGGTGCAGATCAGCACGCAATCGGCGCCCGCATTGGCAAGGCGCGCACCGGCGGCACCCAGAAGCGCACCGGCCTCATCCCAGCGATCAGCCTTCTGCAGGGCGACGACTTCGGAAAAATCGAGCGAATGCATGACGATATCGGCCGAGACCAGCCCGCCGCGGCTGTCGCGCACGGCCTCGTTGATCATGCGGTAATAGGTGGCGGTGGATTCCCAGCTCATGCCGCCGATCAGGCCGATGCGTTTCATAAGAGTTCCCTTATCAAGTTTGATTGAAGACAAGAATGCCATCACGGGCATGAAAACGGCATGCGTTTTTTAGAGGATTGCGCAGCAATAATGCAAATCTAACGCGCCTTATTGGAGAATACCGCAAATTTCTTGCGCCATCGCGTAAACCGATGCATTCTTAAGGGATGATTGATGACCGTGACCGCCGAATCCTTGCGATTCTCCAGGAAAATGCCGAAACGCCACTCACTGACATCGCGCAGCAGGTTTCGCTGTCTTTGTCCGCCTGTTCGCGGCGTATCACGCGGCTGCGGGCGGAAGGTTATGTGACGGGCACGATGGCGTTGCTCGACCGGCGGAAGATCAACCTGCCAACCACGGTTTTCCTGCTGGTGAGAACCGGCCTGCATGCGGAGGACTGGCTGGACCAGTTCCATGCCGCCGTCAGCACGATACCGGAAATCGTCGAGGTTCACCGGCTGACCGGCAATTTCGATTATATTCTGAAACTCGTGCTGCCGAATGTCGAATATTACGACACGATCTACAAACAGATCCTGCGCCGCGTCCAGCTTTACGACATGTCGGCCTATATCTCCATGGAGACGGTGAAGCTGTCGTCCTCGCTGCCGACGACGCATATCCGAGGGCTCATCGAACCTTGATCAGCGCGCGTCCTCTAAACGCACGCCGAAGCGGAAGCTTCGCGTCTCGCCCGGCTGCAGGGTGATCGCATCCGCGAGTTCCCGATGGTTGAAGGCATTGGTGGGCATTTCCACCGGTTCGAGCGCGATGGAGTGCCGCCTGCCGCGGGCCAGCGTGTCGCCGGTGAAGACATGCATGTGCCCGCGCTCCTGCCAGACCGTGAGGCTCGAACCGTCGTGCCGGTTCTCCAGCCTCGTCTCGTAAAGCCCGTTTTCGGATGCGACCAGATCGGTAAAGCAGACGTCGAGCACATGGCCGGCCAGCGGCGCATGGAGAAAACGGCTATCCTCCCGTTTGACGATGTCCGCCTGCGGGTCCCGCAGGGGAATGAGGTTCCCGTCCGTTGCAATCGCCGTCCGCGAGGGCAGCGTCAGAAGGAGATCGTCGATGGACCTCGTGCCGGGCAGCCGGAAATAGGGATGCCAGCCGGCGGCGAAAGGCAGCGGCCGGTCGCCGCGATTGATGCCGCGTATGTCGAGGGCGACCTCGTGACCGGCAAAACGATATTCCACCTCGATGGCAAGCCGGTAGGGATAACCCCTGAAATCGGCCGGCGATATTTCCGCCCGGAAAATGAGGATATGTGCGCCGGGCTCCTCGGAAGATTGCACAAGCGCGAAGGGCAGGGCTCTGGCAAATCCGTGGAAGACGAGGGTCTCATGGGCAAGCACGGGTTCGATGTGGTGCATCTCCCCGCCGAAGCCATATCGGCCATCCGGAATGCGGTTGGTGAAGGGCGCGAGAATGCCGTTTCTGACGCCGTTCTGTGATTGCAGTTCCGCGGCCGTCAAATAACCGTCGACGAGATTTTCGCCTTCGCCGCCATCGGCGGGCTTTGGCCGCCAACTCAGAAGCGTTGCGCCCTCATAAGCGATCTCGGCACTGAAGCCCTCGCCGGAAACGGCAATAGCGGCAATCCCCGTGCCTGTCGCGGAGGTGGTCATCGGGACATCGTCCTTTGCATGCATGCATCTGCGGTCATCGGGGGCAATGGCCGCGCCGATTCGCCCGATCATCTTCGCTGCGGGACGATTGCGCAATGGCGATGACGGCCTGTATCAACAGGGCCGCCGCCATTTCGATGTTTCACCGTTTAAGCACCTGCGGTCCAAACGGAATCGCCGGACGTGCTCCCGCCTTTCGTTCTCCGCATTTTCCCGAGGTAAGACCGCGACGCCCTTTTATCGGAAATGCTCGCGCCCGCGGCGGCAATCAGTCCGGGAAGGTGCGTTTTGCGCCGCTGAAAAATTCCATCAGCGCGGCCTGATCCTCGCCGCCCAGCCCCGCCGCCGTCAGCATGCGGTGCACCTCGGCGCAAACCGCCGTCAGCGGCATGGCGGTGTTGGTGCGCCGGGCCAGATCCTGCGCGCCGTTCAGGTCCTTGACCATATTGTCGATACGGCCGGTGCGGCGGTAATCCTTTGCGACATAACGCGGCATATATTCCTGCAGGATGGCGCTATCGGCCCGGCCGCCCTTCAGCGCCTGCGGGATTTTGTCCGCATCGACGCCGGCGTCGAGCGCCAGCTGCGTTGCCTCCGCAACCGCCAGGAAATTCAGGCCGCAGAGAACCTGGTTGATCAGCTTGGTCGTCTGCCCGGCGCCGCAGGGTCCCATATGGGTGTAGTTGCTGGCCACGTGTTGCAGCACGCGATGGGCATCGGCCACATCCTTTTCGCTGCCGCCCGCCATCAGCGTCAATTGCCCGATGAGCGCCTTGGGCGCACCGCCTGAAAGGGGGCTGTCCACCCAGCGCAGACCCTTTTCGGCGGCATCGGCCGCCAGTTCCCTGGTCGCTTCCGGGTCGATGGAGGACATGTCGATGATCAGCGTGCCGGGCTTTGCCCCGGCCGCGACGCCATCCTTGCCGAAGACGGCGATACGGACGATCTTCGGCGAATTGAGGCTGAGGATCACGACGTCGGAGACAGACGCTGCTTCCGCCGCCGTGCCGGCGCTTTGCGCGCCGCGGCTGGTCAGCGCCGCCACCTTTTCCGCATCCAGATCGAAAACCGTCAGCTGATTGCCGGTTTCGACGAGCCGGGTGCCGATCGCGCCGCCCATGGCGCCCGCGCCGATGAGCGCGACTTTGTTCTTCTCGGTCATGGTGTTCACGGCCTCCTCCCAGACTATCGTGGTGGCATCGGTTCATTCCGGATGGCGGCCGCGGCCTGCCGTCCGGAATGGCGGTTTTTAGAGCGAGGCGGTGATGCCGCCGTCGACATAAAGAATATGGCCGTTGACGAAGGAGGAGGCGTCGGACGACAGGAAGATGCACGCGCCGACAAGTTCTTCGACCTTGCCCCAGCGGCCGGCCGGGGTGCGCTTTTCAAGCCATGCCGAAAAGGTCTCGTCTGCGACGAGGGCCGCGTTCAGCGGCGTGTCGAAATAGCCGGGCGCGATGGCGTTGCATTGCAGGCCGTATTTAGCCCAGTCCGTCGCCATGCCCTTTGTCAGATTGCCGACGGCGCCCTTGGTGGCGGTGTAGGGCGCGATGCCGGGGCGGGCAAGGGCGGTCTGAACGCTGGCGATGTTGATGATCTTGCCGCGTCCGCGGGAAATCATGTGGCGCGCCGCGGCCTGTCCGGCGTGGAACACCGAGGCGATGTTGGTCTGCAAAAGGCGTTCGAAGGCATCGGCCGGGAAATCCTCGAGCGGCGTACGATGCTGCATGCCGGCATTGTTGACCAGAATATCGATGGGGCCGACCTCGGCTTCGAAACGGTCGATCGCCTCACGCACCGCACCGTGGTCGGTGGCGTCGAAGGCGAGCGTTTTTGCGCCCTTGATGCCGGCGGCGGCCGCCTTCAGCTTGGCTTCGTCGCGCCCGTTCAGCACCACTTCCGCGCCGGCTTCCGCCAGCCCTTGCGCCAGCGCGAAGCCGATGCCCTGGGACGAACCCGTGATCAGGGCGCGGCGGCCGGAAAGATCGAACAAATTAAGGCCCACTGTTTCCTCCAGTCTCTCGACATTTGCATTCGTACAGGTTTATGTTATCGATAACATTCATCCCTTTCAGACGTGGATGTCAAGGCTTAAACGCCCGGTTTCGGTACGGAGCCGGCGCGCAGGGCGGCCGCAGGGCGGGGAAATATGCGCCTTGCGGGCACGATCTGGATGCGGAAATTTTGGCGCACCACAGTGGTGCGCGGTTGAACGGGAGTTGTTTATGAGAGCGATTGTCGCCCATGGGGCAAAGGATGTGCGCATCGAGGAGCGGCCGGAGGAAAAGCCGGGGCCGGGAGAAGTGCGGCTTCGTCTGGCCCGGGGCGGGATTTGCGGCAGCGATCTCCACTACTACAACCATGGCGGTTTCGGGGCCGTGCGGCTTCGTGAACCCATGGTGCTGGGCCATGAGGTCTCCGCCGTCATCGAGGAATTGGGCGAAGGCGTGGAAGGGCTGAAGGTCGGCGGCCTGGTGGCGGTGTCGCCGTCGCGCCCGTGCCGGAGCTGCCGATTCTGCCAGGAAGGCCTGCACAACCAGTGCCTCAACATGCGCTTTTATGGCAGCGCCATGCCTTTCCCGCATATTCAGGGTGCTTTCCGTGAGGTTCTGGTGGCGGATGCGTTGCAATGCGTGCCGGCCGACGGGCTCAGCGCCGGTGAGGCGGCCATGGCGGAACCGCTGGCGGTGACGCTGCATGCCACCCGCCGCGCCGGGGATCTGCTGGGAAAGCGCGTGCTTGTCACCGGCTGCGGCCCCATCGGCATCCTGTCCATCCTCGCCGCCCGCCGGGCGGGGGCGGCTGAAATCGTTGCGACAGATCTGTCGGACTTCACGCTTGCCAAGGCGCGCGAAGCGGGTGCGGACCGTGTCATCAACAGCAAGGACGAGCCCGATGCGCTTGCCGCTTACGGCGCCAACAAGGGTACTTTCGACGTTCTCTATGAATGCTCGGGTGCCGCCGTGGCGCTTGCCGGCGGCATTGCCGCGCTGCGGCCGCGCGGCATCATCGTCCAGCTCGGATTGGGGGGCGACATGAGCCTGCCGATGATGGCGATCACCGCCAAGGAACTGGACCTGCGCGGCTCCTTCCGCTTCCACGAGGAATTCGCCACCGGTGTCGAGCTGATGCGCAAGGGCCTGATCGACGTCAAGCCCTTCATCACCCAGACCGTCGACCTTGCCGACGCCATCGCCGCCTTCGAATTCGCCTCGGACCGCAGCCGCGCCATGAAGGTCCAGATCGCTTTTTCCTGAGCGCTTTTCCGCATAGTGGCGTGCGGTGCTTCGACCCGCGGCGGATGGTTCCGTCGCGGGTTTTCACTGGGAGATTTCCGCCCCCGCCGGCAGATGTCGATGTTATCGGTATCATCGATGATCCGCGCCAGGCTCCCGTTTACGCCCGGCCTTCCCCCCGCTGACGTTTTCCCGTCGCGCTGCACATTTTGACGCAGGTCAAAAAGGTGATTTGCCGCTTTTGGTTTTTTGCGTTATCGAAATTTCAGAAATTACTGAAAATTCAGGAAGCAAAGAAATGTCGACCGCTCTCTCCCCCCTCGTCCAGTCCTTCGTGCTGCATTTTGGCGAAATGGGCAGCCGCTGGGGAATCAACCGCACCGTCGGCCAAGTCTATGCTTTGCTTTATATTTCGCCGCAGCCGCTCTGCGCGGACGATATTGTAGAGGCGCTCGGCATTTCCCGTTCCAACGTGTCGATGAGCCTGAAGGAGCTTCAGGCCTGGAACCTTGCAATTCTCAAGCACTTTCCCGGCGACAGGCGCGATTTCTTCACCACGCCGGAGGATGTCTGGCAAATTCTCCGCACTCTTGCCGAGGAGCGAAAGAAGCGCGAGATCGACCCGACGCTCAGCGTGCTTCGGGAAATTCTGATGGAGGCTCCGGAAAACGAGGACGAGCGGCACGCGCAAAAGCGCATCGATGAGATGAAGACGCTGATCGAGCAGCTCACCGGCTGGTATGACGATGTGAAGCGGCTGGAGACGGAACGGCTGGCCTCGCTTCTGGCGCTCGGCTCGAAGGTCACGAAGCTTCTGGAGGCCAAGGATAAGATCGTCTCCCTCGCCAGGCCGCGCGGCGCGAAGAAGGACGGGTGAGGAGACCGGCCATGAACATGTCCGCACAAATCCGCCAGACGGTCGACAGCAATGGTTCGGGCTGTCCCGCGCCGGCCGTGGCTGCGCCCGATAGGGCGCGGCGGCGCTTCTTCAGCGGCGCCAACCGTAAGGGCTCGCGCGGCAATGCCGCCGTGAAAACGACACATGCGCAAGGAGTGGGACGATCCGTGGCCCTGCTGCATGTTCTGGCGGCCCTGCTCTGGCTGCCGCAGGCGGGCCTGCTTGCCTTTTCGGTCGGAAAAATCGCCGATGGCCAGCCGATGATGGCAATCGTTCCGGCAGCCGTTGCGGTTCTCATCCTTGGTCTCATCAAGGCCTTGCTTGAAAAAATGGCGGCGCGGCTGTCGTTCCGGGCTGCACGCGCCGTCCTTTCCCGGCGGCGGCTGGAAGTGCTGGAGGCCGTGGCCCGGGTCTCGCCGCTCGATCTGTCACGAACGGCCTCCGGTGAGGCCGCAAGCATGCTGGCTGAGACGGCCGAAGCACTGGTGCCCTATCTTTCCCGGTTCCAGCCGGCGCGCATGAAGGCCACCATCGTCCCCCTGGTTTTCGTGCTGGTGATCCTGCCGTTTACCTGGGTTGCGGCGCTGGTGCTCCTGCTCGCCATGCCCACCATCCCGCTCTTCATGGCGCTGATCGGCTGGCAGGCCAAGGCGGCCAGCGAAAAGCAGCTGGCCGAGACGGGCACCATGAACGCCTTCCTGCTGGATCGCCTGCGCGGACTGGAAACGATCCGGGCGCTGGAGGCCGTCGATCTGACCGCCGGGCGTCTCGACGCCGATGCGCAGAGCCTCAAGACGCGGACGATGGCGGTGCTCAGGATCGCCTTTCTCTCCTCGGCGGTGCTGGAGCTTTTCGCCGCCCTCGGCGTTGCCATGACCGCGGTCTATATCGGTTTCCATCTGCTCGGCTTTCTCGACTTCGGCGCCTGGGGTCAAAAGCTGACGCTTGCGGAAGGTCTGTTCATCCTGCTTCTCGCACCGGCCTTTTTCGAGCCGCTGCGGGACTTGTCCGCGGTCTGGCACGACCGCGCGGCCGGCGAGGCGGCGCTCGGCGCGCTCGACAAACTGGCGAAGGGCGGTGCGGCGATCGTGGGCGAGGGCCGGGTCGCAGCGACGGCTGCATTGCCCACGCCCGGTACGGTGGAGATGAACGATCTGTCCTTCGCTTATCCCGGCGCGTCGCCCGTGTTGCGACATTTCGATCTTGGCGTTCGGGCGGGCGAGACGGTTGCTCTTCTCGGGCCGTCGGGCTGCGGCAAATCCACCGTGCTGTCGCTGATTGCCGGTCTGGTTCCACCAAAAAGCGGCACGATAGACATCGGCGGCATTGCCCTTGAGGACGAGACTGCCGACAGGCTGCGCACGACCATCGGGTGGATCGGCCAGAAACCGTTCTTTTTTGCCGGTTCACTGGCGGCGAATATCCGTTTCGGCCGGGCCGGCCTCACGCGAAACATGGTCGAGGCGGCGCTGGAACAGACCGGGCTCGATGGATTGTCGTCCGCCCGGCCGCATCTCATCGTCGGCGATGGCGGCCACGGCATTTCCGGCGGCGAGGCGGTGCGGCTCGCTATTGCCCGCGCCGTCGCCGATCCCGGAGTTCGCCTCATCCTGGCCGACGAGCCGACGGCGCATCTCGACCGGCAAACCGCCGCCCTCATTACGGAAAACCTGCTGCAACTCGCAAAAGGCAGGACCTTGGTCGTCGCAACCCACGATCCGGTGCTGGCCGCGCGCATGGACAGGGTCGTGGATATGACGGCGGTCCATGCGGGAGGCCGGTCATGATTGCACGTTTGGCCGTATTGAAACCCGTCATCGCCCTTTTCTGGTCGGCCCGGCGCGGCATGCTGCTTGCCGGCGCGGTTCTGGCGGCCGCCACGGTGCTGGCGGGCATCGGCCTTCTCGGCGTGTCCGGCTGGTTCATCACCGCCACCGCAATCGCCGGCCTGCTTCCGGCAACGGCCTATGCGTTCGATGTATTTGCACCTTCGGCGGCCATTCGCCTTCTGGCGCTGTCGCGTACCGCCGCCCGTTATGGCGAGCGCATGACCACCCATGAAGCCACGCTCTCCGTGCTTGCGGCGCTGCGCGAAAGGCTGTTTCGCGGTTTTGCCGCGCCGCAGGCGGCGAAAAACCTGCAGGCAAGACCCGCCCGCCTGCTGAACCGGCTGACGGCGGATATCGATGCGCTGGATTCGCTTTATCTGCGCGTGCTGGTTCCCGCTGCCGTCGCGGTCCTCGCCGCGATCGCAACGGGTATCGGACTTGCTTTGCTCGATCCGCTTGCGGGCATTCTGGCGGCCCTCTTCCTCCTTGCGACAGGACTTGGCATTTCGGTGCGCGCCGCATTGAAGGCGGAGAAATTCTCGCGCCGCCGGGCAATCGGGCTTGAAGCGCTGCGTGCCCGCACGGCCGATCTCGTGACCGGGCAGACGGAACTGCTGACCACGGGCCGCATGTCGGCGCAGATAGAGGCGGTCAAGCGGGCGGATGACTATCTGCTTGCCTGCGACGCCAAGCTGAACCGTATCGAGACGAATGCGGGTTTTTCCTTCGGAGTTTCAGCCGCTGTCCTGCTGAGTGCGGCGCTTATCGGCATGGCGTGGCTTGCGGAGCGCGGAACGGTGAGCGCGCCGGCGGCAGCGCTTGGGCTGCTTGCCTGTTTCGCCGCGCTGGAGCCATTTGCGGCGCTGCGCCGCGGGGCGATGGAACTCGGCCGCACGCTGTTTTCCGCAAGGCGTATCGCGCCGCGTCTTTCGGCAGGGGCCGAGGCGCGCTGTCTCCTGTCGCCGGTTACCGGCGTGGCGGCAGAACTCGAAAATCTGCGTCTGGAACGGGACGGGAATACCGATCCGGTTCTGACGAATATCAACCTTGCCATCCCCTGCGGGCAAAGGATCGCGATCATCGGTCCGAGCGGGGCGGGCAAGACCAGCCTCATCCAGCTTCTTGCGGGTGAATTGCGCCCGGCCGCCGGCACGGTCAGCGCCTTGCCGTCCACCCTGATGACGCAGCGCAGCCAGCTTTTCCGCGATAGTATCGCCGACAATCTGCGGCTGGCGAAACCCACGGCGACGGAAGACGAATTGTGGGATGCGCTCACGGCGGCCGGCCTTGCCGAACACGTGAAAACCCTGCCGGCCGGGCTGGAGACGCGGCTCGGCGAAGCCGGGCAGGGCCTCTCCGGCGGACAGTCGCGCCGGCTGGCGCTCGCCCGTTTCCTGCTCGTCGACAAACCGCTCTGGCTTCTCGACGAGGTGACGGAGGGACTGGACGGCGAGACGGCGCGCGACGTGCTCCTGCGGCTGTTTGCGAGAGCCGAAGGCAAGACTGTCGTGATGATCACCCATAATCGCCGCGAGGCGGAATTTGCCGATCGCGTCATCGTGCTGAAAGACGGCCGCCAACTTGATCAATGTCAAAGCGGCGCGCCCGAATACGACGTAGTGCTGCAATCATTACGTCCGGACTGAGTGATTTTTCAGGGCCGGCATCGTTTCACAACAGAAGGCTGACCTTTCATGAAAGGTGGGGTAAGAACATGGAACTCGACATCGTGGCGCTGTCGCGCCTGCAATTCGCGGTTACCGCTTTATATCACTTTCTATTCGTTCCCCTGACGATCGGACTGTCGGTGGTGATCGCCATCATGGAAACGGTCTATGTCATGACCGGCCGGGCGATCTGGCGGCAGATGACGAAGTTCTGGGGCACGCTGTTCGGCATCAACTTCGTGCTGGGGGTCTCCACCGGCATCGTCATGGAATTCCAGTTCGGCATGAACTGGAGTTATTACAGCCATTATGTCGGCGATATTTTCGGTGCGCCGCTGGCGATCGAGGGCATGATGGCCTTCTTTCTGGAGGCCACCTTCGTCGGATTGTTCTTTTTCGGCTGGGACAAGCTATCGAAACTCGGCCATCTCATCGCGACGTGGTGCGTGGCGCTCGGCTCGAATTTTTCGGCGCTGTGGATATTGATCGCCAATGGCTGGATGCAGAACCCGACGGGCTCCGCCTTCAATCCGCAGACCATGCGCATGGAAGTGACGGATTTCTTTCAGGTTCTGTTCAACCCGGTGGCGCAGGCGAAGTTCGTTCACACGGTCTCGGCGGGTTACGTCACCGCTTCCATCTTCGTGCTCGGCGTTTCGGCCTGGTATGTGCTGAAAGGACGCCATGTCGATCTCGCCAAGCGCTCGATGACGGTCGCGGCCTCCTTCGGCCTGGCATCCGCCCTGTCGGTCGTGGTGCTGGGCGATGAAAGCGGTTATCTTTCCACCGAACACCAGAAGATGAAGCTCGCCTCCATCGAGGCCATGTGGGAAACGGAGCCGGCCCCGGCCCCCTTCACGGCCATAGGTTTTCCCGATCAGGAGGCGCGCGAGACACATTTCGCGGTGAAAATCCCGTGGGTCATGGGTCTCATCGGCACCCGTTCGCTCGATACGGAAATTCCGGGCATCAACGATCTGGTGGAGCTGGCGAAGACCCGTATCCGCGATGGTATCAAGGCTTATGACGCGCTGATGCAGATACGCGCCACCGGCAAGGGCGCGGAGCTGCCGGAGGAAGTGCGCGGCACCTTTGCCGAACTCGGCCATGAACTTGGTTATGCCCTGCTCTTGAAGCGTTATGTCGACGATCCGCGCCAGGCGAGCGAAGAGCAGATCGCCAGGGCGGCGGCCGATACCATCCCGCATGTGCCGACGCTGTTCTGGGCGTTCCGCATCATGGTCGGTCTCGGCATATTCTTCATCCTTTTGACGGCGACCTTCTTTTATCTCTCGGCCCGCCGCCGGCTGGATCATTATCCGTTGCTGCTGAAGGTCGCGGTCTTCGCCATCCCGCTGCCGTGGATCGCGGCGGAAATGGGCTGGGTGGTGGCTGAATTCGGTCGCCAGCCATGGATCATCGAAGGCGTGCTGCCGACGGCCGCCGCCGTTTCCAGCCTCAGCGCTTCGACGGTCCTGATAACGCTCCTGTGTTTCATCGCCATCTACACGGTGCTGTTCATCGTGGAAATGGGGCTGATGCTGAAGGCGATCCGCAAGGGGCCGGATCCGGACCATGAGCCGGAAGCGCCGCTCGTTCCCGAAAAACTCGCCGCTGCGGAGTAAATCATCATGATCCTGCACCAACTCATCGACTATGAAACCCTGCGCATCATCTGGTGGCTGCTGCTCGGCGTGCTGCTCATCGGTTTCGCCGTCACCGGCGGGTTCGATCTCGGCACGGGCGCGCTGCTGCCCTTCGTGGCCAAGACGGATATCGAACGCCGTGTTGTCATCAATTCCATCGGTCCCGTCTGGGAAGGCAACCAGGTCTGGCTCATCCTTGGCGGCGGCGCGATCTTCGCGGCCTGGCCACCGCTCTATGCGGTGTCGTTCTCAGGGTTTTATCTGGCGATGTTCGCCACCCTGTTTGCCCTGATCCTGCGGCCGGTCGGCTTCAAGTACCGCTCCAAGCGCGAAAGCGCCGCATGGCGCAGCGCCTGGGACTGGGCCTTGTTCGTGGGCGGCTTCGTTCCGGCGCTGATTTTCGGCGTGGCCATCGGCAACGTGCTGCAGGGCGTGCCCTTCCACTTCAACGACGATCTGAGGATCTTCTACGATGGCACGACGCTGTTCGAACTTTTGAACCCCTACGCCATCCTGTGCGGTCTCGTCTCCGTCGCCATGCTGGTGATGCACGGTGCTGCCTGGCTGGTGCTGAAGACCGAAGGCCCCGTGGCCGCCCGCGCCCGCGGTTTCGGCAGCGTCGCGGCGCTTGCCACCACCCTTCTCTTCGCGCTCGGCGGCATCCTGTTGTGGCTCGGTGTCGATGGTTATCGCTTCACCTCGGAAGTCGTGACCGACGGGCCTTCCAATCCGCTGTCGAAGACGGTGGAGGTTGCGGGCGGTGCGTGGTTTTCCAACTATGCGGCGCATCCGTGGATGATGCTGGCCCCGGCGCTCGGCCTTGTCTTCCCGCTTGTCGCTTTCCTGTTGCTCAGACTTGGCAGGGAGGTGCTGGCGCTGCTGGCCAGTTCGCTCGCCATTTTCGGCATCATCGCCGCCGTCGGGCTTTCGATGTTCCCTTTCATCCTGCCGTCCTCGGTCGATCCGAAATCGAGCCTGACGGTGTGGGACGCCTCGTCCAGCCATATGACGCTGTTCATCATGCTGGTCGTCGCCCTCGTCTTCGTCCCCATCATCGTTGCTTACACCTCATGGGTCTATCGCGTGTTGTGGGGCAAGGTGGATGAAAAGGCGATCCGCGACGACAGCGGCCACGCATATTGAGATAGTCCCGGAAGAATCTGAAGCGGGTTTTTGTCCGCAATCGCGTCCGAAAAGCAGGACATCGATAGAAGGAGATCGAACATGTGGTATTTCGCCTGGCTGCTCGGCCTGCCTCTTGCCGCCATCTTCGCCGTCATGAACGCCATGTGGTATGAGCTGATGGAAGAAAACGCCAAAAAGGCAGAGGCCAAGCCGGAAAAATAATGCTTTGGGCAAGAGGCAGGAAGGGCGGCATCCGGTGTGGATGCCGCCCTTCTCGTAAAATCAGCCGTATCCGTGGCACGGCCCCTAGTGGATCGCGATGCCGCGCTTGTCCGCTTCCTGCTTGATGATGTCTTCGACGATCGCTCTTTTGAGGTTCGGATTTCCGAGAAGATAGTCGTCGGCGATTTCGAAAATCGACTTCGGATTCTCGGTCGCCCGCAGGGTGTCGAGATCCTGGCCGATCTGTTCCCTCAAGCTCGAATAGTCGTCCATTGCGGCTCTCCCGGTCAGATGGTCAATGCAGCAGTTCGGCCGGAACCTTGCCGCCGTTTTCCGACAGCTTCTTGATGACGGCCTTGTGCAGCCAGATGTTCATGGTCGCCGAATCCGAAGTGTCGCCGGTATAGCCGAGTTCGGCCGCCAGTTCCTTTCGGGCGCTGAGGCTGCTGTCGAGATCGAGCGCTTTGAGAAGGTCGACGATCGAATGTTTCCAGTCGAGCTTCTGCCCGTTCTTCTTGACGGCCGCATCCAGAATGGAGGCGACGTCGACGCTGCCGGCCGACGGCGCTGCGCCGGCTGTCGGAGCGGGTGTGGCGGGCTCGGCCGGTGCGGCCGGGCTTGTGGTGCTTGTCGGCGTTCCGGCGGGGGCCGACGTCTGCGGCGCGGCCTCGGCCTTGCCAAAAATCGCGTTCTTGATCTTGTCGAAAAAGCTCATTTTGTCCTCCCCTTATCGGCGAAATGCCCGCCCGACGGCGATGAGAATGCAGGCGCCGATGAAACCGGCGATCAGATAGCCAATCCAGCCTCCGAGCGAAATACCCACCAGCCCCAGCAGAAAATTGGCGACGATGGCGCCGACAATGCCGAGGATGATGTTCATGAAAACACCCATATTGCTTTTCATGAACTGTTCGGCGAGCCAACCGGCTACGCCGCCGATGATGATTGCTGCAATCCAGCCAACTTGTGCGTCTTCCATAACAGGCCTTTCCTTTGTGAGAGAGGTCCGCAGGCTTATGGACAGGCTTTTGCGCGCACTGATCCCCCCGCCTTGAATAGACCCCAGGCGCCTGAATAACGAAGATGCGGACATTTGGTTCCGCGCGGACGCACCGCCTTCCGGTTTTAGCCCTGGCTTTGAAAATCCAGTCCGATATCCAGGACCGGGGCGCTATGGGTCAGCCAGCCGACGGAGATGAGGTCGACGCCGCTTGCGGCGATGGCGGCGGCCGTCTGCGGATCGATGCGGCCCGAAGCTTCGGTGATGGCGCGGCCGGCGACGATCTCCACGGCTTGCCGTAACTGTTCGGGCGTCATGTTGTCGAGAAGAACCGCATCCACGTCCTCCTCCATGGCCTCGCGCAATTGCGCCAGCGTGTCGACCTCCACCTCGATCTTGACGAGATGACCCACGCCCTGCCGCGCGCGGCGGATGGCGTCACGCACGCCGCCGGCCACGGCAATATGGTTGTCCTTGATGAGAACCGCGTCGTAGAGCGCGAAACGATGGTTCATGCCGCCGCCGGCGCGCACGGCATATTTTTCCAGCGCCCTGAGGCCGGGCGTCGTCTTGCGGGTGCAGGCAACGGAAGCTTTGGTCCCGGCGACCGCTGCAACGATTTTTGCGGTGACGGAGGCGATGCCCGACAGATGGCCGAGGAAATTCAGCGCCGTGCGTTCCCCCGTCAACAACCCGCGCGAGGGACCTTCGATCGTCGCGATGATAGTGCCGGGCGTGACGGCCGCTCCCTCGCCAATATGCCGCGTCATCACGATCGCCGGGTCCACCAGCTGGAAAGCCAGTTCCGCCGCGTCGAGGCCGGCGATGACGCCGGGCTCCCGTGCCGCCATAACGACGACCGAGCGATGATCCGCCGGGATGACGGCGGCGGAGGTAATATCGCCCGCAAGCCCCAGGTCTTCCAGAAGCGCATTGCGCACAAGCGGTTCGATGATGAGGCGTGGCAGGGGGGCAAGGGTCATGTCAGGCGCTCCGCGCAATGCTGGAAGAGGACGGGCTGGAAGAGGACGGGCTGCAAGAGGACAGGCTGGAAGAGGAGAGGTCGCGGGCAATGGCGATCACCTCGGCAAGGCTCAGCCTTCGCCGTGCGGCCGCCGCGTTCTTTCCCGGAAAATCGTCGCGGAAATGCGCACCGCGCGATTCCATGCGCAGGGCCGCGAAGACGGCGATGCCAAGGCTGACGAGGGCGGGATCGGATGCCGGGGTTTCCTGTTCGGCAAGCGGCAGCAAATGTCGGATCGCCTCGTGCAATCCTGCGGCTTGTCTTGCGATACCGAGGTGCCGGGACACGATGGGGCGGACGATGGCGGGATTTGCCGCGGCAAGGCCGGCCGCGGTAAGCGGCGGCGCGCTCACCGCCCGCCCTGCGGGCGATGCCGGGCGGCCGGCGATATTCCGTGCCGCGCGCATGCCCATGGCGGCCGCTTCCAGCAGGGAATTGCTGGCAAGCCGGTTGGCGCCGTGAAGACCCGTACAGCCGGTTTCGCCGGCAACCCAAAGGCCGTCGACCGAACTCCGGCCTTTGGCATCGGTAGCGACGCCGCCCATATGGTAATGCACGGCCGGGCGGACGGGAACAAGCTCGCGGGCGGGGTCGATGCCTGCCTCGCGGCACAGCAGGTCTATCGAGGGGAAACGGGTGGAGAAGCCGGAGCCGAGCGCCTTGCGGGCATCGAGAAAGACCGCGCCGCCGCGCAGGATTTCGCGGTCGATGGCGCGGGCGACAATATCGCGCGATGCAAGCTCGGCGCCCGGCACCGCCGCCATGAAACGCTCGCCGTTTTCGTTGAGAAGCAACGCGCCTTCGCCCCGCACGGCTTCGCTGACCAGGGCCAGCGGCCGCCTGGGCGAAGACAGCGCGGTTGGGTGGAACTGGACGAATTCCATATCGGCAAGGACAGCGCCGGCGCGCGCGGCGAGCATGATGCCCTGTCCGTAATTGCCGGATGGATTGGTCGTTGCCTCGTAAAGCCCGCCGAGGCCGCCGGTGGCAAGAACCACGCGTGTGGCCGGCAGAAGAAATAGGCCCTTCGGACCGGCGCAGGCGAGCCCGGCGATTGCGCCGTCCTCCGTCAGTAGCCGGCGCACTTCCGTACCCTCCAGAACCGTGACGGAGGGTGTCCGCAGGACCGCGGCCGCCAGAGCCCTGATAATGGCCGCGCCGGAGCCGTCGCCTTCGGCATGGAGAATACGTCTTCTGCAATGGGCTGCTTCCAGCCCGAAGACGAGCCTGCCTGCGGCGTCGCGGTCGAAACCGACGCCGGCCTGCTCCAGTGCCGCGATGACGGCGGGCGCGGCGGCGACGATATCCGCGGCCATTTCCGCATCGCACAGACCGTCGCCGGCGGCGAGCGTATCGGCAAGATGCAGTGCCGCGCTGTCGTCCGGGCCGAGGCTTGCGGCGATGCCGCCCTGCGCCCAGGCGCTGGATGTTTCGCCGCCGAGGGCGCCGCGCGTCAGAAGCAGCACCGGCTGCGGCGAAAGCGTCAGCGCCGCCATGAGGCCGGCGATGCCGCTGCCGACGATGACCGTCCAGTCCTGTGGCGGCGGGAGGCGCTCGCTCATACGTCCAGCATCCTTTCCACGGCGCGGCGGGCGGCGGCGGCGATGGCCGGATCGACCGTCACCTCATGGCGGTTTTCCTCCAGTGCTGTGCGGATATTGCCAAGCGTGATGCGTTTCATATGCGGGCAGAGATTGCAGGGCCGGATGAATTCGACGTCGGGATGGTGCACGGCGACATTGTCGCTCATCGAACATTCGGTCAGAAGCACCACGCGGGTAGGCCGCACGCGGCCGACATAATCCGACATGACGGCGGTGGAGCCGGAAAAATCCGCGGCTTCGACGACATCCGGCGGACATTCGGGATGTGCCAGCACGGTGACGCCGGGATGGCTTTCTCTCAACTCGCGAATGTCATCGGCGGTGAAAAGCTCGTGCACCTCGCAATGGCCGCGCCAGGCGATCAGTTCGACATCGGTTTCCCGCGCCACGTTCTTTGCCAGATATTCGTCCGGCAGCATCAAAACGCGCGGTACGCCGAGCGATTCCACCACCTGGCGGGCATTGCCGGAGGTGCAGCATATGTCGGACGCCGCCTTCACTGCGGCGGAGGTGTTCACGTAAGTCACGACCGGAACGCCGGGATAGGCCTTGCGTAAAAGCGCGATGTCTTCCGGCGTGATGGAATCGGCCAGCGAACAACCCGCGGCCATATCCGGAATGAGCACGGTCTTGTCCGGATTGAGCAGCTTTGCCGTCTCGGCCATGAAATGCACGCCGGCCAGGACGATCACATCCGCTTCCACTTCCATCGCCTTGCGGGCAAGGGCGAGACTGTCGCCGACGATATCCGCGACGCCATGGAAGATTTCCGGCGTCTGATAATTATGGGCGAGGATGACGGCGTTGCGTTTGCGTTTCAGGTCGAGGATCGCCTCCACATCGTCCTGAAAACCCATCCACTCCGCCTTGGGAATGACGCGGCTGACCCGATCATAAAGGCTTGCGGCAGATATCTGTTCGTTCACGGCGCTCTCCCAATTATACTCTTTTTGAGTATATCCTGGGCAAAGACATATTCTCATTGTGAGCATATGTCAATTGCGGGAGAGGGGCAGTTTCGTTCCGGAGAGGGCACGTTCATCGAGCACGGTCTGGCGGAAGCGGAAAAGCTTTGCCGGGCGGCCGCCGGTTTCGGTGGCCATGTCGCCGGTCTCTTCCACCAGCTGCTGCTGTTCGATCAGCCGGCGGAAATTCTGCTTGTGCAGGGTCAGCCCCGCCAGCGCCTCGATGGCGCGCTGCAATTGCAGCAGGGTGAAAGCGTCGGCCATCAGTTCGAACACTACGGGGCGGTATTTGATCTTGGCCCGCAGACGCGCGACGCCTGTGGCGAGGATGCGGCGGTGATCGGCGAACATCGGCCTGCCGAAATTGATCCGGGGCTCGCCCTGTGCTTCCTCGACCAGCCCGGCCTCATACAGCAATTCATAGCGTTGCAGGGTCAGCTCCTCGTTCCAGCCGCCGCCGTCGAGGCCGAAGGTGAAATCGGCCCGCAGGTGACGCTGGGTCCGGCTGGCGGGATCGGAATCCGCCCAGGCGCGCAGGTTGTCGATGATGGTTTCAAGAACCGTCGGCCGCCCCTGGCGATGGTCCTCCCAGGGAAAATAATCGTACCAGCCATGCCAGAGAGGGCGCTTGCCGCCGGAGGCCTCCTGCTCGCGCACCAGTCCGAGATAACCGATGGAGATGGTTCTTCCGCCAGGAATGTCGTTGTTGCGGTCGCGATCGGCGAAAGTATAGAGCTGTTCGAGATAACCGACCGGGTGGTGGGTCTGTTCGTGGATCCATTCCCGCAGCCCGCTTTGCAGCGTTCTATGCCCGAATTCGAACGGCCCCGACGGAAGGGCCGCGCCGGCGCGAACGGTCATGACCCTGGGCTCGTCCGCGGTAATGGCGGTGACGACGGCGATGAGTTCGGCATGGGCAAGCCCGATGGTCACGGCGGCTCCTGTCTTCGGCTGCGATATCAATCCTCTTTGACACAGGAAAACCGGTTCGCCAACAAGGGGGTGGCGAAAGTGCTTTCGATATCCGCGTAAAATCTAAAGTAGCGCTTCATCAGACAAAAGGATGAATTCTTGTGGTTAGTCATGCATCTTTTATTATGTTATAAAAATGTTATAAGCACTCATATAGTGTAGAAAGCCGATGTTGGACGATATATCTCTAGAAAAGACGCTTGTTGGTTATTATACGTGGAGCATCGGGCAAAATCTGGTCTATCTGGATGCCGTGGCCTCGCGTCTGCGCGATTTTTCCTTTGAAGAGGCTTCCCGCGGCGTGCCGGTGGAAACGTTCATCGCTCAGGTGGAGCGCTGTTCCCAGGCCCGCGTGGCGAGGGCGGTGCATAATGCGCTGACGAGCGGTGATTTTTATGACCAGGAATACCGGATCGGGCTCAAGGCCGGCGGTTTTCGCTGGTTGAGGACGACGGGAAGGGTCATCCATGATCGCGACGGCGTCCCGATCATGGCAATGGGTACGGTGCGTGACGTCAGCGCACGCAAGCTGCTGTTGATGTAATGTGCTTCTTTCCTGCTCCGGTTGCGTGGCAGGGTCCTGTTTCAGCTCTTTCGTGTTTCGGTGACATGGTCCGGCAGATTGCAATTTTGCTGTTTCAGATCGTGCTGGTCACGGGGCTCGGCATTGCCGGCATACGCATCGCCTCGTTTCTCAACGGCGAGGATGGCTACGCAACCGCCGGCCTTGCGGCGAATACGGAGATGTTGTGGACGACATCCCCGGTAAAGATCGATGTCCGCCGCCAGAATTACGAACGTATTCCGACCCCGCCCGACCCCTATCCGCTTAAAATGCATGCGGACCAGCGCCTGCGGGTGATCGCCAGCAACCGCTTCACCTTCAAGAGCCAGCAATTCCGTCTCGTCGGGGTGGAGGACATCGACCGCAACCGCGTCTGTACCGGCGCCGATGGCCGCCGCTACGCCTGCGGCCTCAATGCCTTCAAGGCGCTGGAAAACCGGTTGCGCGGCAAATATCTCGAATGCCGGGCGGCGGGGGAGGGTGGCGGTGACAGTGTGCTTTCGGTGGAGTGCCTGATCAGGGGCCAGGACGTGCGGGCGCTCTTGCAGGACGCGGTTGCGCCGGGACCCAGGCGATAGGGCGACCGTCAATGCCTGTTCGTATCTGAGATATGTCGTTGTCTGGGAAGTTTGGTGGAGCTAAGCGGGATCGAACCGCTGACCTCTTGCATGCCATGCAAGCGCTCTCCCAGCTGAGCTATAGCCCCATAAGGGTTCCGGCATTTCTTCCGGTTCCGGGAACCGAAGCGGTTGTTGTTCCGTTCGGTGGCGGCTTACTACTGCGGCTTTCCGACGAGTGCAAGCATAAAAAACGGCCCGGCGTCATTTTTTTGTCGTCGGGCCGAATTATCAAACAAAATCAAGCTTCTTCGTCGTCGCCCGATACGCCGATGATGCCGGACATGTCGTCGTCGTCATCTTCGTCATCGGTTTCGAGGAAGGTGTCGTCGTCATCGTCGATTTCGACGTCGTCATCATCGCCGAGATCAGGGATATCGTCGCCGCTGTTGTCGCCGTCGGCATCTTCCAGCGAGACGAGTTCGACTTCCGTGTTTTCGGTGTCGACTTCCGCCACATCCTCTTCTTCGGCCTGCTCCAGCTTCGCCTGGGCCGTGCTTTCCTCGAAGAAGGAGAGCGGCCAGGATTTGCCGGTGTAGGGAGAAACGACCGGATCACGGTTCAGGTCGTAGAACTTCTTGCCGGTATCGGGGTCTGTGCGCTTGGTACCAAGTTCCGCTTTTGCCACTGTCTAAGCCTCAAATTGTCGAATGAGTTTCGGTGTGTACGCCGTAAAACCGGCATAGACGGTAAAATTTATAGCCGGTCCCCTTAATCGTTGCGCTCTTTCGTGTCAAAGACAAACTTCGGATGCCGCCTTCCGTTCCAGCAGTCCATATGCGGAAATGCTCACGAAGATCGGACGGTATTGCATGCTTTATTATATGAACGACCAATGCACAGGCGGAAAGCTTCATGACCTTCACGATCGCCATAGACGGGCCGGCAGCGGCGGGCAAAGGGACGCTGTCGCGCAGGATCGCCGAAACCTATGGTTTTCATCATCTCGATACCGGGTTGACCTACAGGGCGACGGCCAAGGCGCTTCTGGACGCCGGTCTGCCGCTGGACGATGAGGCCGTGGCTGAAAAAGTGGCGCTGGAACTCGACCTCGGCGGTCTCGACCGCTCCATTCTTTCCCGGCACGATATTGGCGAAGCCGCATCCAGAATTGCGGTGATGACGCCGGTGAGGCGTGCGCTGGTGAAGGCGCAGCAGCGTTTTGCGGCCGGCGAGCCGGGCACGGTGCTGGACGGCCGCGATATCGGAACGGTGGTCTGCCCGGATGCACCGGTGAAGCTCTATGTCACCGCGTCGCCGGATGTGCGGGCGCGGCGCCGTTATGACGAGATTCTGGCCAATGGCGGGCAGGCCGATTACGACGCCATCTTCGCCGAGGTGAAGAAACGCGACGAGCGCGACATGGGCCGCGCCGACAGCCCGCTGAGGCCGGCGGAAGACGCGCACTTGCTAGATACGTCGGAAATGAGTATAGAGGCGGCGTTTCAGGCCGCGCGGGCGATCATCGACGCCGCCCTGAGGAAATAGGTTTCTCGCGGAACGGCTTGCCGCCGTCCGCGTTTAGTCCGGAATTGCCCGAAGACATGTCCTTGCGCCGGAAAGCCTTTTGAAAAGGCGGGCATGGGGTCGGGTATCAACAACACTAGCCCACCGGCGCTTTGTATTCGCCCTTGCGCGGATGCATTCAGGAGATTTCATGTCAGTATCTACCCCCACGCGCGACGATTTCGCAGCGCTTCTCGAAGAATCCTTTGCCGCTAACGATCTCGCCGAAGGCTATGTTGCCAAGGGCATCGTGACGGCAATCGAGAAGGACGTCGCCATCGTTGACGTCGGCCTCAAGGTCGAAGGTCGCGTTCCGCTCAAGGAATTCGGCGCGAAGTCCAAGGACGGCACGCTGAAGGTCGGCGACGAAGTCGAAGTTTACGTCGAGCGTATCGAAAACGCCCTCGGCGAAGCCGTTCTGTCGCGCGAGAAGGCTCGCCGCGAAGAAAGCTGGGTCAAGCTCGAAGCCAAGTTCGAAGCTGGCGAGCGCGTTGAAGGCGTCATCTTCAACCAGGTCAAGGGTGGTTTCACCGTCGATCTGGACGGCGCTGTCGCGTTCCTGCCGCGTTCGCAGGTCGACATCCGTCCGATCCGCGACGTTACCCCGCTGATGCACAACCCGCAGCCCTTCGAAATCCTCAAGATGGACAAGCGCCGCGGCAACATCGTTGTTTCGCGCCGCACGGTTCTCGAAGAGTCGCGCGCCGAGCAGCGTTCTGAAATCGTTCAGAACCTCGAAGAAGGCCAGGTTGTTGACGGCGTCGTCAAGAACATCACCGATTACGGTGCGTTCGTTGACCTCGGCGGCATCGACGGCCTGCTGCACGTCACCGACATGGCATGGCGCCGCGTCAACCATCCTTCGGAAATCCTCAACATTGGCCAGCAGGTCAAGGTTCAGATCATCCGCATCAACCAGGAAACCCACCGCATCTCGCTCGGCATGAAGCAGCTCGAGTCCGATCCGTGGGATGGCATCTCCGCCAAGTACCCGGTTGGCAAGAAGATTTCCGGCACCGTCACGAACATCACCGACTACGGTGCATTCGTCGAGCTGGAGCCGGGCATCGAAGGCCTGATCCACATTTCCGAAATGTCCTGGACCAAGAAGAACGTACATCCCGGCAAGATCCTGTCCACGAGCCAGGAAGTCGACGTTGTCGTTCTCGAAGTCGATCCGTCCAAGCGCCGTATCTCGCTCGGCCTCAAGCAGACGCTGGAAAACCCGTGGCAGGCATTCGCCTACAGCCATCCGGCCGGCACTGAAGTTGAGGGCGAAGTCAAGAACAAGACCGAATTCGGTCTGTTCATCGGCCTCGAAGGCGATGTCGACGGCATGGTTCACCTGTCGGATCTCGACTGGAACCGCCCGGGCGAACAGGTCATCGAAGAGTACAACAAGGGTGACGTCGTCAAGGCTGTCGTTCTCGATGTTGACGTCGAGAAGGAACGCATCTCGCTCGGCATCAAGCAGCTCGGCAAGGACTCCGTCGGCGAAGCCGCTTCTTCCGGCGACCTGCGCAAGAACGCAGTCGTTTCCGCTGAAGTCATCGGCGTCAACGATGGCGGCATCGAAGTGAAGCTCGTCAACCACGAAGACCTCACCTCGTTCATCCGTCGCGCTGACCTTTCCCGTGACCGCGACGAGCAGCGCCCCGAGCGCTTCTCGGTTGGCCAGGTTGTCGACGCCCGCGTCGTCAACTTCTCGAAGAAGGACCGCAAGGTCATGCTTTCGATCAAGGCTCTGGAAATCGCTGAAGAGAAGGAAGCCGTCGCACAGTTCGGTTCCTCCGACTCGGGCGCTTCGCTCGGCGACATTCTCGGCGCGGCTCTGAAGAACCGCGGCGAATAATCGCTCCGATCTTTTGAAACGAGAAACCCGCCGGAATTTCCGGCGGGTTTTTTATTGGGTCAACGGGTCTTGCCGGCTTGAGCGCCAAGCGCAATGCGTCTCCCGATGTCGTTCTCGATAAAAGTTCCGCGGACGCCGTCGGCGCGGCTCGCCTTTCCATCTGACGACGCCGCAGTCAGAGCATGCCGCTCATCTTAAGATAATAATTTTCCGCGCTGTCGTCCAAAGCCGCCTCTGGCGGGCTGTCCGGCACGTCGATCTCGTCATTGGCGGCGATCCGTTCTTCCGTGTCGTCCCGGCCGTCAGAATTGTCAGCCTCGGCTTCGCCATCCGCTTCATCCTCGGAGAACGGGCCGCCGCCGTGCGGGGGCGTTTCCGATTCATAGTCCTCTTCCGCAGGCGGATAGGCGACCAGCGGCAGCGGCGTGCCGTCTTTCGCCAGAGCCGCGGCGATCAGCGATTGCGTGGCGGATTGCTCCAGCATCGCCATTCGTACTTCCGGGTCCAGTGCGGCCCGGGGCACGAGCTGGGCGTCGGGGCGGTGGGCCACCGTTTCCGTTTCCTCGCCTGAGGGGCGGGCAGCGGCCGTCGCCAGGGCTGCCCGTTCGGCCGGCTGATCGTCGGGCGGTTGTGGGGCGGCGCCCTGCGGCAGGGGCGGGAGCTGCTGCGCGGTGGCGGCTCTGGCTGGAAGTTTACCGGCTGCGGCGGCAAGCAACAGATTGGTCATCGCCTCGGCCTCGTCCGCGAAGGCACCGGGGGGCAGGGTCTGGGCCGGGCGGATTTCCCTCTGTTCCGCCCTCATCATGTCCCGGTGCTGAGGGCCAGGGCGCATTTCAGTGGCTTCGGCGCGAGGCGGATGTGCCAGGCGAACCTCTGCCGGTGGCTCTTTGGTCGCACCGCCGGTTTGCGGCTGAGGCGGACGTGCCGCATTTTCGGCTCGTCCATCCGGTTTCGCCGCATTGGTCGGCGAATCGGTGCCGTCGGCAGGCGGGGCGGAAGCATCGGGCCGTGGAGCCGGCTGTGCGGTCAACGCCGCCATCGTGGCTCTTACGGCTGCGCCGCTGAAGGTGAACGGACCGGTGAGCAGGGGCAGGAGCCGGCCGGCCGTTGTCGAACTCGCCGCTTGTGCCGTCATTGCCGGATTCTGACGCCCGTCCGCATTCTGGCTCGGCATGGTCTGCTGCTTCGATTGGGTTGGCTGCGGGGACGCGGAAGGGGCGGCGTTATTCTGCTGATAGGAGGATACCACCGCCTTCGCGGCCAGATCGGTTCCCTTGTAACGGGAAAGTTCGATCAGCAGCGCCAGGCGGGCGGCATCCGGCCCGGTCGGCTGTTTCAGGATCTCCGCCAGCATCGAAAGGGTCAGGCCCTGTAGCGCTTTGCCGACCTGCTGTTCCAGCGCCAGACGCTGGGGTGCCGGCAAGGCGCGCAGAACCTCGGTCAGGCGCGTCACATAGGGCGCTATGGCCTCGCCATCGCGCCGGGGCAGGTTCATCAGCTTGCCAAGCGCCTCCGCCAGCACCGCCGTGCTGCGCGAAAGCTGCAGCTCGCTGGCAAGGGAGGCGATTGCCGCGCGGGCAAAAAGGCGGCTGCTATTGTCGGAGACGGGATTATTCGGCTGCGGCGGTACGACCTCTTTCACCTGCCCGCGCTGTGTCGGCGGCATGGCGGTTGCAAGGGCGGCATCGGTTGCCGGAATTTTCGGTACAGGCGGTAACATGCTGCGCTCCGTTCCTATCGGTGACCGCCGCTGGCTGCGAAGGAGCCCGTCCTCGCCGGCCCCCTGATCCGCATCTGGCTCGCATGTTGAAAGATCGCCGCGCCGGTGATGTACAGGTGTCATCTCGCCCGCTCATGCGGGAGCGCCGTGTGCGCCGTTGGCCGGATGGCGGTTGATTTCTGCGCACACAGAATCATCGGCCTCAATCTTGGCTCGCAGATGTTAACATTTGGCTAACCAACACAGTCCGGCCAGGCGGCGCCGGTCAGGGCGAAACGCCGAGGAACATGCGGTAAAGGCCGTTCTCGTCGGAATTGACCGATGAAATATGATCCGCTTCGCCGGGTGCGGTCTCGAAGGCTTCCGGCGGCATGGCATCGAGCCAGCTTGCCTTGGGAAAGCTTCTGTCGGGGCGAATATCCACGGGATCGGGCAGAATGTCATTGCTGTCGGCTGCCGCGAAAGCTGCGTCATCCGGCGCGAGCGGCGGAACCGCCAGGGACAGCAATGTTTGCGGCGTATTGGGTTCGTTATCTTGGACGGCACTGCCGGGCAGGCCGGAAATATCGGTCATGTCTGAACTCACATCATGTTTCGCTCAAATGTCGTGACGGGCGGCAATCATGCCGCCTTTTTCTTCAGCAGCTCATAAAGGCCATTGTCGTCGACCGAGATCGGCAGAATGGCGATGCGGGCGTTGTCGACGACCGCCAGCGCATCGAGCAGCTTTTCGGCGTCGTCCTTCGCCTCTGTCGGCGTGGCGGCCGCGTCCGTCTCGGAGGGGGTGTCATCGTTTTCAGCCGGGGCCGCTTCCGGCGGCGGCGTGGCTGCAAGTACGGAGATCAGGGCTGTTTCCGATGAAACATCCACCCAGCCTTGGCCTTCCGTATCGTCCGTTCTTTCGGCAGCAGCGTCGCCGTGCTCCTTCACGGCGTCCTGAAGCTCCTGCACATCCTCGAGCTTGCCCTGGGCATCGCGGCTCTGGATATCCTCTTCCCGCTCGGCCTTCACCTCGGCATCGTTGATTTCGCCGATACGGTCTTTGCCGCGTTCGGCCAGCAATTCATCCCTGCTCTTCGGATCGGCGACATCTTCCAGTCGCTGGATGACCTTCAGTGTCTCGCGTGTCATGAAGTGGATGCCCTGCGCCTGATCGTTCAGGGCGTCCTTGACCGCACGCGCGGCGTCGCCGAAGGGGTTGGCGATGGCGGCGATCATCTGTTGCGCCGAAATGCGGAGTTCCTTGAGACCGGTGGATTCTTCGAGCTCGGTTTCGCCTTTCGGCAGGGTTGCACGCATTGCCATGATGGCCGTCGACATCTGCGCGCCAAAATCCTCCTCCTGGCCCGTCAGCCCGGCGCGCTGGGCGATGCGGGCTGCGAGGGCGGCCATGGGATCGGTCGTGCTGGTGACGCCGTTGTTCAGCACGTCCACAACCTGCGCTTCCGAAACGCCGAAGGATCTCAGGGAAATCGTCGTGGCTTTTCCCTGCGCGTCGGTTTTTTCGAAACGGGTGGTCAGGGTCAGCGCATCCTGAAGCCGTCGCGCGAAGGAGAAGCTCGATTCATTCGCGTCCTGCGTGATGCCGAGGGCAGACGAGAAACGGGAGACAAGGGAGGCAAAGGCGTCCGGATCGAGTTTCATGAAACCGAACAGATAGGCGCTGATTTTTTCATTGGCGGCGCGCTGGCTTTGGTCAGGCTGCGGCTGCGTCTTGACCGTATCGTCCTTTTGGGTGCCGTTCGCTTTTTCCTGCTCTTCGCGCCGGCGCTCCTCGATGGTTTCCACCATCGACCGCATGAGGTCGCCGACTGCAATGGCCGCCGTCTGCTGTAGCGGAGTAATCATCTGGAAAGTCCCCGGCCGCCCAAAGTTGCGGCCGAGAATAGGCAGTTTCGGTAAACCAGTGTTTAAACGAAGCGTCGGAACGCTCAGCTATGGGCGAAAATATCGGTTTCTTCCCAGCCCAGAAGGTCGAGCTTCGCACGGGTCGGCAGAAACGCAAAACAGGCGTCGGCGTGATCGAGACGACCGTCGCGCACAAGGCGCTGGGTCAGCTTCTCGCGCAGGGCGTGCAGGTAGAGCACGTCGGAGGCGGCATAGTCGAGCTGCGCGGGCGACAGCGTCTCCGCGGCCCAGTCGGAGGATTGCTGCGCCTTGGAAATATCGACTTCCAGCATTTCCTTCAGATTGTCCTTCAGCCCGTGCCGGTCCGTATAGGTGCGGGTGAGGCGCGAGGCGATCTTGGTGCAGAAGACCGGCGTGGTCGTCACGCCGAAGGTGTGGAACAGGACGGCAATGTCGAAACGGCCGTAATGGAAGATTTTCTGGCGGGCGGGATCGGCAAGCATGCGAACGAGGTTCGGGGCCTCTTTCTGTCCGGCGGCGATGCGGATGACATCCGCCGTGCCGTCGCCCGGAGAAAGCTGGACGACGCAGAGACGGTCGCGGCGCGGTACCAGACCCAGCGTTTCCGTGTCGATGGCGATCGCGCCGGTGTAACGTGCGGCGTCCGCGGCGGAGATATCGCCTTCGTGATAACGGATGGGTGCGGCCATGTCTTGCTCCGGGAATTCCAGTTCGTGTTCCGGCTATAACGGAAAGAGCGGCCGGACGATACCGCTTTTATGGGCCGTTTCCCTGCGGCTTGGCTTGCCTTTGCAAAAGCCCCCGGGTTAGGTTCGGGAAATCCCGTTCTTCCAGATTGCATGAATTCCCGATGACAAAGAAAATCTATCTCGCCGGCCCGGAAGTTTTCCTCCCGAATGCGCGGGAAATGCTCGACCTCAAGGCCTCGCTGGCGCGGCAGGCCGGTTTTACGCCGCTTTCGCCGGGCGATCTGCAAATTCCGCCGGCGGACACCCGGATCGGCCATGGCTGCAACATCAATGAAGTCGATGAGCGAATGATGCTGGAAGCGGATGCGGTGATCGCCAATTTGACCCCGTTTCGCGGCATCGCCGCCGATACCGGAACAAGCTATGAGCTGGGCTTCATGTGCGCGCTGGGCAAGCCGGTTTTCGCCTATACCAATGTCGCCGCCAATCATTTCACCCGCATCATGGGCCATTACGGCGGCGTTGCCGCCATCGACGAGACGGGCCGTTATCGCGGGCCGGACGGCTTGTCGATCGAGAATTTCGACATGGTCGACAATCTCATGCTGCATGGCGGCATCCTGCGGCGCGGCGGCGTCGTCATTGTCGGCAACGCGCCTGAAGAGGCCCTTTATACGGATCTCGACGCCTATAGACGCTGTCTCGCGGCTGCGGCTGAAAAATTACTGACACCGATCGCAACTGAAAGAACGAATTTAGCGGAGGCATCATCATGAGCGGAACCATCCTCATCACCGGCGCGACGTCCGGTTTCGGACAGGCCACGGCGCGGCGTTTCGTCAAGGAGGGCTGGAAGGTCATCGGCACCGGCCGGCGGGCGGAGCGGCTTGCGGCGCTTGCGGCTGAACTGGGTTCGGCCTTCCACGGCGCCGCCTTCGATATCACGGACGAACATGCGACGGAAACGGCGCTTTCCGCTTTGCCGGAAGCTTTCCGGGATATCGACATTCTCGTCAACAATGCCGGCCTGGCGCTTGGCACCGCGCCCGCGCCGCAGGTGCCGCTCAAAGACTGGCAGACCATGGTGAACACCAACATCACCGGCCTGCTGAACATCACCCACCTCATTCTGCCGACGCTGATCGAGCGCAGGGGCATCGTCGTCAACCTTTCGTCGGTTGCCGCGCACTGGCCCTATACCGGCGGCAATGTCTATGGCGGGACGAAAGCCTTCCTGCGGCAATTTTCGCTCGGCCTTCGCTCCGACCTGCATGGCAAGGGTGTGCGGGTGACCTCGATCGAACCCGGCATGTGCGAGACGGAATTCACGCTGGTGCGCACCGGCGGCAACCAGGATGCGTCGGACAATCTTTACAAGGGGGTCAATCCGATCACCGCCGATGACATTGCCAACACCATCTATTGGGTCGCCTCGCAGCCCAGGCATATCAACATCAACAGTCTCGAACTCATGCCGGTCAACCAGTCCTTTGCCGGTTTTCAGGTCCATCGGGAAAGCTGATTTTCAACGGTTTCAGGGGAGTGCTGAAAAACCAAGCAGGAATTTTCGAGCTATGCAGAAATGCAATGCTGCATTGCGAGACTTGCTCTGTTAAAAATCGCTGATGTCACTATATTCAAATCATCGAAGCGACGCACTCCTCCTCCCAGCGTCGCTCGATGTGGATCGGTGACACTCCTCCTCCCAGTCGCCGATCAAGTTTGAAGCCTGCCGCACCTCCTCCCGCGGCAGGCTTTTTCCTTTTCAGGGCTTCTTTTCCGCTGTTTTTCGTCGGCCTTTTTCAAAAGGCGCGGATCCGCGCCGGCTGTGTCTCCGATCCTTCCCCCGTGGATTTCCGGGGGATTTCAAATTTTCCCGTCAAGGCAATGAGTGCGGAAATCGGAAGCGTGTCGATCACGATTTCGTTATGTCTAGATAAATATGCACAGTTTTGTGGCGGCGGGCGGCGCTGGCCCATTGCTTAGCCCCCGGCCTGTGTTTAAGCATGGGCAAAAGAACGCTTGGGAGGTTGCCGGCACATTGTGCCTGTGTGCCCGAAAGCGGCGGGGAGAGAATGGCAGAGTTTCAAGAGGCGCTGAAGCGGTTTCAGCCGATCGCGGTTTCATCGATCGCTGAAAACGAATTCCGGTTGCGGCTGCGCGGCCTTCAGGCGCGGATGATCCAGCAAAACATCAAGGCGGTCTGGCTCGATGCATCATCGTCGCTGACCTATTATACCGGCCTGTCGCTTGGCCTGTCGGAGCGCATTCATGGCGCCCTGGTGCCGGCCGAGGGTGCGCCGGTTTATGTCAGCCCGACCTTTGAAGAGCCGAAACTCCAGACCCTGATCCGTATCCCGGGTGAAGTCGCCGTATGGGAAGAGGATGAAAGCCCCTTCGATCTGATGGCACGGCGCATCGAGGCGCTGGCCTGTCCCGGCCATCTTGTCGCCATCGATCCCGCCACGCCCTTTGTCTTCGCATCGGCACTCATGCAGCGCCTGGAAGGCCGCATCATCTCCGCCCAGCCGATGATTGTCGCCCAGCGGCAGGTCAAATCCGCGGCCGAGATCGCCCTTATCCAGACGGCAATGGATGCGAGCTACGGCGTGCAGAAGGCCGTGTTCGAAGGGTTGCGTCCGGGCATTTCCACCACGGAAGTCGCCGATTTCGTCAACGCCGCCCATATTGCCCTTGGCCTGAAGCCACTTTTCGTGGCGGTGCAGTTCGGTGAGGCGACGGCCTATCCGCATGGCGTGCCCCATGCGCAGACGCTGAACGACGGCGATATGGTGCTGGTCGATCTCGGCGGCATTCTTCACGGCTATCGTTCCGATATCACCCGCACCTATGTCTTCGGCACGCCGACGGAACGGCAGCGTTTTCTCTGGAACGCCGAGCGCGACGCCCAGGCTGCGGCCTTTGCCGCGGCCCGTGTCGGCGCGGCTTGTTCCGATGTGGACAAGGCCGCCCGCGACAGCCTGACGGCGGCCGGTTTCGGCCCGGATTATCAGCTTCCAGGCCTGCCGCACCGCACCGGCCACGGGCTTGGGCTGGATATTCACGAAGAACCCTATATCGTTGCAGGAAATGCCACGGCGCTTGCGCCCGGCATGTGCTTTTCCATCGAGCCGATGCTGTGCATTTATGGGGAATGCGGCGTTCGTCTTGAGGATATAGTCTATATGACGGAGGCAGGACCGCGCTGGTTCTGCCCGCCGGAAACGAACCTCGACCGGCTGTTCCAGCCGGTCGCCGGGTAATTGGTCGGGAGGCAAAGGACCGAACGGCGACGCCGGTTGCGTGTCGCCGCTGACCAGAAGAGGTAGGCCCCCGGACGGGGCCGCAGGAACTCAGAAAAAGAGGGAAAGGACCACCAGATGAAAACGCTGACCCGCAGTTTGCTTATCGCCTCTGCGCTTGCGATCACTTCCGCCGTGCCCGCCATGGCGAAGACCTTCGTTTATTGCTCCGAGGCATCGCCGGAAGGCTTCGATCCGTCGCCCTATACCGCCGGCGGCACCTTCGACGCTTCCGCGCATCCGGTCTATAACCGTCTGACCGAGTTCAAGAAGGGCACGACCGAGGTCGAGCCGGGTCTTGCGGAAAAATGGGATGTTTCGAGCGATGGCCTCGAATACACCTTCCATCTGCGCAAGGGCGTGAAGTGGCATTCCAACGAGAAGTTCACGCCGAGCCGTGACTTCAATGCCGACGACGTGATCTTCAGCTACAACCGCCAGGGCGACGCGAAGAACCCGTGGAACCAGTATATCGCAGGCATCACCTACGAATATTACAACTCCATGGAAATGCCGTCGCTGATCAAGGAAATCGTCAAGGTCGACGATTATACCGTCAAGTTCGTGCTGACGCGTCCGGAAGCGCCGTTCCTCGCCAACATCGCCATGCCTTTCGCATCGATCGTATCGAAGGAATATGCCGATACGCTGGATAAGGCCGGCACCAAGGAAGACTTCAACAACCTGCCGATCGGCACCGGTCCGTTCAAGTTCGTCGCCTATCAGAAGGACGCGGTCATCCGCTACCAGAAGAACGCCGACTACTGGGGTGAAGCACCGAAGATCGACGACCTGATCTTCGCAATCACGCCGGACGCCGCCGTGCGCCTGCAGAAGCTGAAGGCCGGCGAATGCCATCTGATGCCTTACCCGGCACCGGCTGATCTTGCCGCCATCCGCGCCGATTCCAACCTCAAGCTCGACGAGCAGTCGGGTCTGAACGTCGCCTACTTCGCCTACAACACCACCGTTGCACCTTTCGACAAGCCGGAAGTGCGCAAGGCGCTGAACATGGCGATGAACAAGCAGGCGATCATCGACGCCGTGTTCCAGGGCGCCGGCCAGGTTGCCAAAAACCCGATCCCGCCGACCATGTGGTCCTATAACGACAGCATCAAGGACGATCCTTACGATCCGGAAGCGGCCAAGAAGGCTCTCGAAGCCGCTGGCGTCAAGGATCTGACGATGAAGATCTGGGCGATGCCGGTTCAGCGTCCCTATATGCCGAATGCACGCCGCACGGCCGAGCTGATCCAGGCGGATTTCGCCAAGGTCGGCGTCAAGGCCGAGATCGTCTCCTATGAATGGGGTGAATATCTCAAGAAGTCGACCGAAGTGAAGCGCGACGGCGCCGTCATCCTCGGCTGGACCGGCGACAATGGCGACCCGGACAACTTCCTGGGCGTTCTGCTTTCCTGCGCCTCTGCCGGCGAAGGCGGCACGAACCGTGCGCAATGGTGCAACAAGGAGTTCTCCGACCTGATTTCCAAGGCGAAGCAGGCGACGGATGTTGCCGAGCGCACCAAGCTCTACGAACAGGCGCAGGTGATCTTCAAGGAACAGGCTCCGTGGGCGACGCTTGCGCATTCCACGCAGTTCGTTCCGATGTCCGCCAAGGTTTCCGGCTTCACCATGAGCCCGCTTGGTGACTTCACCTTCGAAAACGTCGACATCGCGGAATAATCCCAAACAACGGACGCGCGGAAGGACCCTGTTCTTCCGCGCGTCTTTTCAGGAAAAAACCATGATCCGGTTCATTCTCGGCAAACTTCTCTACCTCGTTCCGACATTTCTCGGGATTACCTTCGTCGCCTTCGCCTTCGTGCGCGTCCTGCCGGGCGATCCCGTGCTCCTGATGGCGGGCGAGCGTGGTATTTCGCCCGAGCGGCATGCGCAGCTTGCCGAACAGCTCGGCTTCAGCCAGCCCATCTGGCAGCAATATCTTCATTTCCTCGGACGGCTGCTTCAGGGCGATCTTGGCAATTCGCTGGTCACCAAGAAACCCGTCCTCACCGAGTTCCTGTCGCTGTTTCCCGCGACGGTCGAGCTTGGTCTTGTCGCCATCGTCATCGCAACATTGGTCGGCGTGCCGGTCGGCGTCATCGCCGCCATCCGTCGTGGCTCCTGGTTCGACCAGATTTCCATGACGACCGCCCTTGTCGGCTTCTCCATGCCGATCTTCTGGTGGGGCCTGCTGCTGATCATCATGTTTTCCGGCATCCTGCAATGGACGCCGGTGTCGGGACGCATCTCGCTGATGTATTTCTTCCCCTCCGTCACCGGCTTCATGCTGATCGACAGCCTGATTTCGGGACAGAAGGGTGCTTTCGCCTCGGCCCTGTCGCATCTCATCCTGCCCTCGGTGGTGCTGGCCACCATTCCGCTCGCCGTCATTGCGCGCCAGACGCGCTCTGCCATGCTGGAGGTTCTGGGTGAAGATTACGTGCGCACGGCACGGGCAAAAGGCATGTCGCCGTCCCGCGTCGTCGGCGTGCATGCGCTGCGCAACGCCATGATCCCGGTCATCACCACCATCGGCCTGCAAATCGGCGTGCTGATGGCGGGCGCCATCCTGACCGAAACCATCTTTTCCTGGCCGGGCATCGGCAAGTGGATGATCGATTCCATCTCGCGCCGCGACTACCCGGTCGTGCAGAGCGGCCTGCTCCTGATCGCGGGTCTGGTGATGATCGTCAACCTGCTCGTCGATCTGACCTATGGCCTCATCAATCCGAGGATCCGTCACAAATGAGCGATGTGACCACCACCCCCGGCGTCCGCCTTTCCGACGCCGCCATCCGCCGCCGGATGCTCGCCGATTTCTGGTTCTATTTCCGCCAGAACAGAGGCGCCGTCATCGGCCTTGCCGTCTTCATCCTGCTTGTGCTGGTGGCCGTTTTCGCGCCGCTGATCGCGCCGCATGATCCGACACAGCAATATCGCGATGCGCTGCTCGTCCCGCCGGTCTGGCAGGAGGGCGGCCGCGCCGGCTTCTTCTTCGGCACCGATGCGGTGGGCCGTGACATGCTGTCCCGCCTGATCTACGGCGCGCAATATTCGCTGTTCATCGGCGTCGTCGTCGTTTCCATCGCGCTTGTCGGCGGCATCGTCATCGGTCTCGTCGCCGGCTTTTTCGGCGGCTGGGTGGATACCGTCATCATGCGCGTGATGGACGTCATTCTGGCGTTTCCGTCTTTGCTTCTGGCGCTGGTGCTGGTCGCCGTGCTTGGGCCGGGCCTCACCAATGCCATGATCGCCATCGCTATCGTCTATCAGCCGCATTTTGCGCGTCTCACACGCGCTGCCGTGATGAGCGAACTCAGGCGTGAATATGTCACCGCCGCCCGTGTGGCGGGGGCCGGCAATCTCCGGCTGATGTTCAAGACCATCCTGCCGAACTGCCTTGCGCCGCTGATCGTCCAGGCGACCTTGTCCTTTTCGTCTGCGGTTCTCGATGCCGCCGCCCTCGGCTTCCTTGGCATGGGCGCGCAGCCGCCTGCCTCCGAATGGGGCACGATGCTGGCCGAAGCGCGGGAATTCATCCTGCGCGCCTGGTGGGTGGTGACCCTTCCCGGCCTGACGATCCTGATTTCGGTGCTTGCCATCAACCTCATGGGCGACGGCCTGCGCGATGCGCTCGATCCCAAACTGAAGCGGAGCTGAGCGATGAGCCTGCTGAAAATCAAGAACCTTACGGTCAAATTCGCCACCGCCACCGGCGCCTTCATTGCCGTCAACGGCATCGATGTCTCCGTCGACAAGCATGAGGTGCTGGCCATCGTCGGTGAGTCCGGTTCCGGCAAGTCGGTATCGATGCTTGCCGTCATGGGGCTTCTGCCCGATACGGCGACGATCACCGCCGACGAGATGACCTTCGACGGCAAGAACCTTTTGACCATGTCGCCGCAGGAGCGCCGCAGGGTGATCGGCCGCGAGATCACCATGATCTTCCAGGAGCCGGTCGCCTCGCTCAACCCGTCCTTCACGGTCGGGTTCCAGATCGAGGAGGTGCTGCGCCTCAATCTCGGCATGAGCGCCGCCGCCGCCCGGGCGCGGGCGCTGGAACTGTTCCGCGCGGTCGGCATTCCGGAGCCGGAAGCCAAGCTCAAGGCCTATCCGCATCAGATGTCGGGCGGCCAGTGTCAGCGTGTGATGATCGCGATTGCGATCGCCTCCAAGCCGCGCCTGTTGATCGCCGACGAGCCGACCACCGCACTCGATGTCACGATCCAGAAGCAGATCCTCGATCTCCTGATGAACCTGCAGGAGGAATACGGCATGGCGTTGATCCTCATCACCCATGACATGGGCGTGGTGGCGGAAACCGCAGACCGCGTCGTGGTGCAATATAAGGGCCGCAAGATGGAGGAGGCGGATGTCCTGAGCCTCTTCGAAGCCCCGCAGCACCCCTATACCAAGGCATTGCTTTCGGCCCTGCCGGAAAACGCCACCGGCGACCGTCTGCCCACGGTTTCCGATTTCTTCGGCAAGGAGGGCGTTCAATGAGCATTGTTGTCGAAGGCAAGGGCATCACCCGCCACTATCACGTTCCGGGCGGCCTGTTCGGCGGCGCCAAGACCGTTCAGGCCCTGAAGGGCATCGATTTTGCCGTCGAGCGCGGCAAGACGCTTGCCATCGTTGGCGAATCCGGCTCGGGCAAGTCGACGCTGGCCCGCATCATCGCGCTGATCGATCCAGCATCCGGCGGCGAGTTGAAGATCGAGGGCCAGCCGGTCGATATCGCCAGGCGGCGTCCGGACACGCAGATGCGCTCCAAGGTGCAGATGGTGTTCCAGAACCCCTATGGCAGCCTCAATCCGCGCCAGAAGGTGGGCGACGTGCTGATGGAACCGCTGGTCATCAACACGAAAATATCGGCCTCCGAACGCCGCGAACGGGCCGAAGCCATGCTGGTGAAGGTCGGCCTTGGTCCTGAACATTTCAACCGCTATCCGCACATGTTCTCCGGCGGCCAGCGCCAGCGTATCGCCATTGCCCGCGCGTTGATGCTGAACCCGGCGCTGCTGGTGCTGGACGAACCGGTTTCCGCGCTCGATCTTTCGGTGCAGGCGCAGGTGCTGAACCTTCTCGCCGACCTTCAGGAAGAATTCGAGCTCACCTATGTCTTTGTCAGCCACGATCTCTCGGTTGTCCGTTACATCGCCGACGATGTGATGGTCATTTCCAAGGGTGTGGCGGTCGAGCAGGGCACGCGCGAGGAACTCTTCGCCGATCCCAAGCATCCCTATACGCGCCAGCTCTTTGCCGCGACACCGATCACGGATGTCGATGCCATCCGCGCCCGCGTGGAGCGGCGCAAGGCGGCGCGGCTGGCCGCTACTGCCTGAGGGCGGAGCATTGACGTTGAAAACAGGCCGGTTTTCCGGCCTGTTTGTTTTTCAGGACTTCAAAAACAGGTCGATGGCGGCAAGCGCACCTTGTTCCCGGATTTCGCGATAGGCGTCCTTCAGACGGGCAACGAAGCTTTCGTCGTCTGGCAGATCATCGCCGAATGTGCGCCCGAAGGTGAGAAAGCGGTCAACCACGGCATCCGGCGCCATCGCCAGCTGGTCCGGTGCATCCCACTCGTGGAAAGCGGGATCGAGGATGGTGATCGGCTGCCCCTTCTCATCCGTGTTCGCGCAGGATCTGATCCACAGGGCGACGGCGAAAATGACCGCTCCGCTTTCCGCCCCCTCCGCCAGCAATTCGCGCAATGGACCAAGAATGCGCAGCGGCACTTTCTGCGAGGCGTCGGAGGCGATCTGCATGGTCTTGTGCTGCAGCGAGGGATTGGCGAAACGCTCGCGCAGGCCGGCTGCGAATTCCGCGCCGTTGACGGCGGCGTCGAGCGTCCGGCCGACGTCGCGCCAATAGGCATCGATGAAATCGCGCACGGTTTTTTCGCCCCATGCATCGGCAACCGTCGCAAGGCCGGCGATCTGGCCTATGGCGGCGATGGCGCTGTGGGAGCCGTTCAGCATTCTGAGCTTCATATGTTCATAGGGCTCGACGTTGCCGACGAACTCCACGCCCGACCGTTCAAGCGCGGGTCTTCCATGCGGAAAATTGTCCTCGATGACGAAACGGAAATAGGGCTCCGCCACCACGGGCCAGGCATCGCGCACCCCAAGCGCTGCCGATATCGCATCCCGGTCCGCGTCGGTGGTGGCGGGAACGATCCTGTCCACCATGGAGCAGGGGCAGGCAATATTGGTTGCGATGAACGCGGCCAGTTCCTGATCGGCAAGTGCGGCGAATTCCAGCAGCAGCTTTCGCAGCACCTGTCCGTTGGCGGGCAGGTTGTCGCAGGAAAGGAGCGTCAGCGGCAGGGCGCCTTCCTTGCGCCTGCGCCGTGTGGCGGCGACAATGAAGCCGAAGATGGAGCGCGGCCGGTCCGGATTTTCTAGATCGTGGACGATGTCGGGATGATCGCGCAGCAGGCTGCGGGAGGTGAGATTGGTAAGGTAACCCTTCTCCGTCACGGTGAGGGTGACGATGAGGATGCGCGGATCGGACATCCTGTCCACCAGCCGTTCGGGATTTTCGGGTGCGACGATGGTTTCCAATATGGAGCCGATGATGCGCAGGCGCTCGCCCTTTCCGTCGCGCAGGCAGAATGTGTAGAGATTGTCCTGCGGTTCGATGGCGTCGCGCGTCTCCGGGCTGCGCAGCGATGCGGCGACGATGCCCCATTGCGTTTCACCGCGGTTAAGGCAATCGTCGATGAAAACCGCCTGATGCGCCCGGTGAAAGGCCCCGACGCCGAGATGCACGATGCCGGGCGTTACGGTATGGCGGTCATAGGCGGGCCTTGCAACGGGTTGCGGCAGGCGGGGAAGGGCGGCAGTGGAAAGCCGGTCTGTCATCGATGCGAAATCCCCGTCCCGAACGCGCCAGTCGTGGTTCGCGCCGCCGGAATTACGGCGCTCGGGTTCTTGCGCATGTCAGTTCCTCCCCTTGTTGTTAGAATGGATCAGGCGCCTGCCTCTTTGAGCAGCCGCACCTGACGCAGCGTGTTCTGCCGGCTGCGCTCGAGATGCCGCCACAGAGCATCGACGATCTGGGCCTTGCTGCCGGCGGCGATGGCGTCGGCAATATTCTGGTGCTCTTCCACCGAACGGGCGTAATCGCCGAGGATCGAGACGAAAACCGTGTGGGTCTGGTCGAGAATCCGCTCATGCGAGCCGGAAATGACCGGAATGCGGGCCGCCGAAACCAGTGTCGTGTGAAAGCTGCGATCATGAAAAAGCGCTTTCGACAATTCGTCGAGCGTCGGGCCTTTGGCGAATTCGCGATGTTTGGCAAGGCTTTCCAGCAGTTGCGCATGCAGCGCCCCATCCAGGTGCCCGGCATCGAAGGCCACTTCCACCGCGCCTTTTTCGAGCAGCATTCTGGCTGCGTAGAGTTCTTCCACATCCTCCACGGTGAAATCGCGCACCACCATGCCGCGCCTGGAGGAGTTGATCACCAGCCCATCGGCCTCGAGTTTCAGGCAGGCTTCCTTGACCGGGGTGGGGCTGATGCCGAGATCGGCGGCAAGCTCGTTCGGCAGCAGGCGTTCGCCGCCGCGCAATCTGCCGCTGACGATGCGCGCGCGCAGTTCCCGGTGCGCCTGTTCGGCGAGCGTGACTTTGACGAGTGTGTTCATAGCCGCATCATTGCCTAGCTTGCAGAAGCGGGCAATGACCAAATATTAAAAATAAAAAATTTTTTATTTTACAAAGCCCGTTTTTCCGTTAGCTCTATCTACCATCGGAAGCCGGTTGCCGGAGGAGGGCAGTTCGGCAATCCCCTGACGGTTCAAGTCCCGCAGTCGTTGGGTGCGGGAGAATGACGCGGCTCCATCCGCCAATCGGCGAAGCGCCGGCCAGAAAAGGGATTTCCGCCTTTCCTCCCCGCAAGCCGTTCAAGCATCGAGGAATGACCGATCATGAAAATTACCGCTGTCGAACCTTTCATCCTGCATCTGCCACTGACCTCGGAGTCGATTTCCGACTCCACCCACAGCATCACCCATTGGGGCGTCGTCGGGGCAAAAATCACGACGAGTGACGGCATTGAGGGTTATGGTTTCACCGGCACCCACGCGCATCTGCCGTCCGACCGGTTGATCACATCCTGCATCAGCGATTGTTATGCGCCCCTGCTGCTGGGCGAGGATGCGTCGGAGCATTCAAGGCTCTGGACGAAACTCGCCCGTTACCCCTCGCTGCAATGGGTCGGCCGGGCCGGCATCACGCATCTGGCGCTGGCCGCGATCGATGTGGCGCTCTGGGATTTGAAGGCGAAAAAGGCGGGCGTTCCGCTCTGGCACTATCTTGGCGGTGCGCGCACGGCGGTGGTGGAAGCCTATAATACCGACATCGGCTGGCTTTCCTTCAAGCTGGAGGATTTGCTCGCGGGCAGTGCAAAGGCCGTGGAGGAGGATGGTTTTACCCGCCTGAAGCTCAAGGTCGGTCATGATGATCCGAATATCGACATTGCCCGGCTTGCCGCTGTTCGCAAGCGCGTCGGCTCCGCCATCCGCATCGCCATTGACGGCAATGGCAAGTGGGACCTGCCGATATGCCAGCGCTTCTGTGCGGCGGCGAAAGATCTGGACATCTACTGGTTCGAGGAACCGCTGTGGTACGATGACGTCACCAGCCACGCCCGGCTGGCGCGCAGCACATCCATTCCCATTGCACTGGGCGAGCAGCTTTATACGGTGGATGCGTTCCGCTCCTTCATCGATGCCGGCGCGGTCGCTTATGTCCAGCCGGACGTGACGCGGCTTGGCGGCATCACCGAATATATTCAGGTGGCTGATCTCGCACTCGCCCATCGCCTGCCGGTGGTGCCGCATGCGGGTGAGATGAGCCAGGTGCATGTGCATCTGAGCTACTGGCATCCGGCTTCGACCATTCTCGAATATATTCCGTGGATCAAGGATCATTTCGAAGAGCCGATCCATGTGCAGGACGGCGTTTACAAACGCCCGGAACACCCCGGTACCAGCACCACGCCGCTGGCGGAAAGCTTCGCCCGTTATGGCAAGGCGGTAAAATGAGCAGCGGTATACAGCCCGGATTTTAAGGGAGGGAAAGCCCGTCCTCCGTCATGCCGGTCCCCGGAACAAGTCCGAGGATGATCCGGCATCCAGCCACGGCGCGTCTGCGCCGTGAAAAGAGTCCTTCGCGATCAAAGACTTGATCGCTCTGGACCCCGGATCAAGTCCGGGGTGACGGAGTGTGGATGATGCAATTTTCCAAATTTAGCGCCAGCCGAGAGCCGGCGCCACCTGCTTCAGGATCGTCTCGATCACATGGGCGTTGTAGTCGACGCCCAGCTGGTTCGGCACGGTCAGGAGCAGCGTGTCGGCCTCGGCGATCGCTTCATCGGCCTTCAGCTGTTCGATCAGCGCTTCAGGCTCGGCGGCATAGCTGCGCCCGAAGATCGCGCGCGTCTTGTCGTCGATATAACCGATCTTGTCGTCGCCTTCATTGCCGTAACCGAAATAGGCCCGGTCACGGTCGCTGACGAGGGCGAAGATGCTGCGGCTGACCGATACACGCGGCTCACGGGCATGACCAGCCTCCTTCCAGGCTTCCCGGAAGGTGCGAATCTGCTGCGCCTGCTGGACATGGAAAGGCTCGCCGGTCTCATCCGTCTTCAGGGTGGAGCTTTGCAGGTTCATACCGAGCTTTGCCGCCCACACCGCTGTTGCATTGGAGCTCGAACCCCACCAGATGCGCTCACGCAGCCCTTCGGAATGCGGCTCCAGCCGCAAAAGGCCGGGCGGGTTCGGGAACATCGGCCTCGGGTTCGGCTCAGCGAAACCGTCGCCCTTCAGAAGTTCGAGGAAGACCTCGGTATGCTGGCGCGCCATGTCTTCTTCGCTCTGACCCTCGGCCGGGCGGTAACCGAAATAACGCCAGCCATCGATCACCTGTTCCGGCGAGCCGCGGCTGATGCCGAGCTGCAGGCGTCCGCCGGCGATGAGGTCGGCCGAACCGGCGTCTTCAGCCATATAGAACGGGTTTTCATAACGCATGTCGATGACGCCGGTGCCGATCTCGATGTTTTTCGTGCGGGCGCCGACGGCGGCCAGAAGCGGAAAGGGCGAGGCAAGCTGGCGGGCGAAATGGTGCACGCGGAAATAAGCGCCATCGGCGCCGAGTTCTTCAGCGGCGACGGCGAGGTCGATCGATTGCAGCAGCGTGTCTGCCGCCGAGCGTGTCTGCGACTGGGGTGAGGGCGTCCAGTGGCCGAAGGATAGAAATCCGATCTTTTTCATGATGACCTTCCAGATGTCGGAGGATGCCGGCTTTCACAAACCGGCTTCGTTGTTGTCAGTCATATAGGCAGGGGCGCATGTCCTCCAACCGGCCGGCCCGTAGACACGGTGTCGCCGAAATGTGAACGATGGCCGTTTCAGGCGATCGTGCGGCGGTCGAGGATGAAGAGATTTTCGTGGGCGCGTGCCGTCGTCAGGATGAAATCCATCAGCGAGCGCACACGCGGCACGTTGGCGAGATCGTGGTGGCTGGTCAGCCAGTAACCGCGCCGCAATTCCACCTCGCCGCCAAGCACCATCTGCAGGTCCGGAAAGCGCGCCGCGATGAAGTTCGGCAAGATGCACAGGCCACGGCCGCTCAGCGTGGCGGTGAGCTGCGCAAAAATGCTCGATGACTGGAAATTGGGCCTGAGGCCGGGCAGCACGTCGCGCATATAATCGAGGCCCGGCGAAAAGATCAGGTCCTGCACGTAACCGATGAAGAAATGGTCGAGCAGGTCCTCGCGCCGTGTGATCTTCGGCCGCCCGGCGAGATAGGAGCGTGAGGCATAGATATGCAGCGTGTAATCGATGATCTGTTCGTTGATGTAGGGACCGGCCTTCGGCGGATCGAGCGTCACCGCCACATCCGCCTCCTTGCGGGACAGCGCCATGATCTGCTGGATCGTCACCATCTCCACCATGATGTGGGGATGGGTTATGGCGAAGTCCTTCAGCCTTTCGACGAAGAAAAAATTGGAAAAACCTTCCGGCGCGCTCAGCCGCACCACGCCGCGCAGCAGGCTGCCGCTTTCGGAAATATCCGATTGCAACCTTTCGGCTTCCGCCTCTATGCGCTCGACGGTGTCGACCAGCCGCCGTCCAACCGTCGTCAGCTCGTAACCGCGCGGATTGCGCTCGAACAGCTTGGTTTTCAGGGAAAATTCCAGCCGGTCGATATGGCGGGAGACGGTTGCGTGGCTGGTGCGCAGGCTTCTGGCTGCGGAAGAAAGCTGCCCGGTGCGGGCCACGGCCAGGAAATATTGCAGGTCGTCCCAGGTAAAAGGCGTGGCCATCTGCGTCTCCGATCACGAGTTCTGTTCAAAAATGAACAGTTCCTGTTCGCAATTTGATGATGCCCGGCTCTTGTGTCAACGGCCGAATTCGAGAAGTCTAGGCTCAGGATGCGCCGCTTTGAGGAGGGCGGCGTGACCGTTCCGCTGCAAGGATGCGGAAGGCCGCAATGTGGTTTCATTCACCCTTGCACAGACAATCTGAGGCTCGCAATCCATCTCTGGGAGGAGAAGTCATGCGCAAGAGTATCGTTTTATCCACGGCCATGGCGCTTGCCGCCGGCACCGCCGCTTATGCCGCCGAGATTTCGGACGGCAAGGTCAAGATCGGTATCCTGAACGACCAATCGGGCGTCTACGCCAATTTCGGCGGCAAATACTCTTATGAAGCCGCGAAGATGGCGGTCGAGGATTTCGGCGGCAAGGTGCTGGACGCGCCGGTGGAAGTGGTGACCGCCGACCACCAGAACAAGGCGGATGTGGCCGCCAACATCGCCCGGCAATGGTACGACACCGAACAGGTCGATTCGATCATGGAACTGACTTCGTCGTCGGTGGGTCTTGCCGTGCAGGCGCTGTCGAAGGACAAGAAAAAGATCACCATCAACACGGGTGCTGCCACCACCGAACTGACCGGCAAGCAGTGCAGCCCCTATGGTTTCCACTGGGCCTATGACACCTATTCGCTGGCGGTCGGCACCGGCGGCGCACTCGTCAAGCAGGGCGGCGACAGCTGGTTCTTCCTCACCGCCGACTATGCCTTCGGTTATTCGCTCGAAGAAAACACCGCCAATTTCGTGAAGGCCAATGGCGGCACCGTGCTGGGTTCCGTGCGCCACCCGCTGGCGACGACGGATTATTCTTCCTTCCTGCTGCAGGCGCAGTCCTCTGGCGCGAAGGTCATCGGCCTTGCCAATGCCGGTCTCGACACCTCCAACGCCATCAAGCAGGCAGCCGAATTCGGCATCGTCGCCGGCGGCCAGCGGCTTGCCGCGCTTCTTTTCACGCTTGCCGAAGTCCACGGCCTCGGTCTCGAAGCGGCGCAGGGCCTGACGCTGACGGAAGGTTTCTACTGGGATCGCGACGATGAATCGCGCAAATTCGGTGAACGTTTCAAGGAACGCACCGGCGCCATGCCGAACATGGTGCATGCCGGCACCTATTCCGCCGTGCTGCATTATCTGAAGGCCATCGAAAAGGCCGGCACGGACGATGCCGATGCCGTCGCCAAGGCGATGAAGGAGATGCCCGTCAATGACGTCTTCGCCAAGGACGGCCATGTGGCCGCCAATGGCCGCATGATCCACGACATGTATCTGATGGAAGTGAAGAAGCCGGACGAGAGCAAGCAGCCGTGGGATTATTACAAGGTGCTCGCCACCATCCCCGGCAAGGAAGCCTTCATGGACCCCGCAAAAAGCGGTTGCCCGCTGGTGACCCAATAAAAGACTGACAGAGGGGAAAGTTTCATGACGATCGCTTCCGCCCCCGCCGGGCAGGCCGAACCCCATGCCGGGCAGGCCAAACCACGCGTCGTTCTTTCGGCGCGTGGTCTGACAAAAACCTTTGGCGCATTCGCGGCCGTGAAAAACGTCGATCTCGACGTGCATCATGCCCGCGTGCATGCGCTGATCGGTCCGAACGGCGCCGGCAAGACCACGGTCTTTAATCTGTTGACCAAGTTTCTCCAGCCGACGGGCGGAGCGATCACCTTCATGGGAACGGACATAACAAGGACGCCGCCGGACAAGGTGGCGCGTCTCGGCCTCGTCAGGTCTTTCCAGATATCGGCGGTATTTCCGCATCTGACGGTTCTGGAAAACGTGCGGGTGGCGTTGCAGCGGCCGAACAGCCTTGCAACGCAGTTCTGGCTGCCGCTCTCCTCGCTCGACAGGCTGAACGTCCGCGCCGAGGAGTTGATCGCCATGGTCGGCCTGACAAGGGAAAAACATGCGCTTGCGGCCGATCTGTCTTACGGCCGCAAGCGGGTTCTCGAAATCGCCACCACGCTGGCGCTCGATCCGAAGGTGCTGCTGCTGGACGAACCGATGGCCGGCATGGGCGGCGAAGACGTTTCTCGTGTCGCCGAACTTATCCGCGAGGTGGCAAAAACACGCGCGGTGCTGATGGTCGAACATAATCTGAAGGTCGTGGCCGATATCTGCCATCATGTCACGGTGCTGCAGCGCGGTGAAATTCTGGCGGAGGGCGATTATGCCGCCGTTTCCGCCGATCCGCGCGTGCGCACGGCCTATATGGGCACGGAGGAGGCTTGACATGGCGGCAATGCTCGAAGTCTCCAACCTGAAATCCTGGTACGGCGAAAGCCAGGCGCTGCATGGCGTCGATCTGACGGTCGGCGAAGGCGAAACCATCACCATTCTCGGCCGCAACGGCGTGGGCAAGACCACGACGCTACGCACCATCATGGGCATCATTCGCAACCGCAAGGGCGTGATCAAGCTCGGCGGCAAGGACCTGATGCCGGTGCCGCTGCATCGCACGGCGAAATACGGCATCGGTTTCGTGCCGGAAGAGCGCGGCATCTTCGCAACCCTGAGCGTCGAGGAAAACCTGAAGCTGCCGCCGGTGGTCGCATCGGGCGGCATGACGCTCGATGAAATCTACGAGCTGTTTCCCAATCTTTACGAACGCCGCACCAGCCCCGGCACCAAGCTTTCCGGCGGCGAGCAGCAGATGCTCGCCATGGCGCGCATCCTGCGCACCGGCGTGAAGGTGCTCTTGCTTGACGAGCCGACGGAGGGACTTGCCCCGGTTATCGTGCAGCGCATCGGCGAGGTGCTGCAGAAGCTGAAGAGCCGCGGCATGACCGTGGTTCTGGTCGAGCAGAATTTCCGGTTTGCGAGCCGCATCGCCGATCGTTTCTACCTGATGGATCACGGCCAGATGGTCGGGGATTTTCCGGTCAGCGAGCTTTCCGCCCGCATGGGTGAACTCAACAGGGTGCTGGGGGTTTAAAAATGACGATGATCTTCGGCGTTCCAATCCAGGCGCTCCTCGGGCAATTGCTGATCGGCCTCATCAACGGTTCGTTTTATGCCCTGCTGTCGCTCGGCCTCGCCGTCATTTTCGGCCTGCTGCGCGTCATCAATTTTGCCCATGGCGCGCAATATATGCTCGGCGCTTTCGTCGCTTTCCTCGGCCTGCAATATTTCGGCATCAATTTCTGGATGGCGCTGGTGGTGACGCCGCTCGTCGTCGCTTTGTTCGGCGCGATCGTCGAACGCTTCCTGCTGTCGCGGCTTTATGATCTCGATCCGCTTTACGGGCTGCTATTCACCTTCGGCCTGGCGCTGGTGGTGGAAGGCACGTTCCGCTGGCTTTACGGCGCTGCCGGCCAGCCTTATTCGGTGCCGCGCGAACTTGCCGGCGGCACCAATCTCGGTTTCATGTTTCTGCCGAACTACCGCGCCTTCGTCGTGGTCATTTCGCTGGTCGCCTGTATCGCCACCTGGGCGTTGATCGAAAAGACACGGCTCGGCTCCTATCTGCGGGCTGCGACGGAGAACCCGACGCTGGTGCAGGCCTTCGGCATCAACGTGCCGGTACTGCTGACGCTGACCTATGCCCTGGGGGCCGGCCTTGCGGGGTTCACCGGCGTGCTGGCGGCACCGATCTATCAGGTCTCGCCCTTGATGGGCACCAATCTCATCATCGTCGTCTTTGCCGTGGTCGTCGTCGGCGGCATGGGGTCGATCATGGGGGCCATCGTCACCGGTTACATGCTCGGCATCGCCGAAGGCCTGACCAAGGTGTTCTACCCGGAGGCCTCCAACATCGTCATCTTCGTCATCATGGCCTTTGTGCTGCTCATCCGCCCCGCCGGACTTTTCGGAAAGGACGCCTGATATGTCCAAAGCCACCCATAGCCCCACCGCCGGAGCGATGCCGCAGACGGAGGTTTCGACGACCGCCGGAACCATCAAGACCGTCCTCATTCTGGCGGGGCTTGCCGTGCTCATCGCCGCGCCGATGTTTATCTATCCGATCTTTCTGATGAAGCTCCTGTGTTTTGCGCTGTTTGCCTGCGCCTTCAACCTGCTGATCGGTTACACGGGCCTGCTGTCCTTCGGCCATGCGGCGTTTTTCGGCGGCGCCGCCTATTTCACCGCCTATTCGGTGAAAGAATGGGGCGTGACGCCGGAGATCGGTCTTGTGATCGGCATGGCGGGTGCTGCCCTTCTCGGGCTTGTCATCGGTTTTGTCGCCATTCGCCGCCAGGGCATCTATTTCGCCATGATCACGCTGGCGCTGTCGCAGATGTTTTATTTCTTCTGCCTTCAGGCGCCGTTTACCCATGGTGAAGACGGCCTGCAGGGCGTGCCGCGCGGCCATCTCTTCGGCATCCTCGACCTCAATGCGCCGCTCAACATCTATTACACGGTTCTGGCCGCCTTCGTGCTGGCGCTTCTGGTCATCTGGCGTTTCGTCAACTCGCCCTTCGGCATGATCCTGAAATCCATCCGCGAAAACGAGCAGCGCGCCATTTCGCTGGGCTACAGCGTGCAGCGCTACAAGCTCGGCGCCTTCGTCATGTCGGCGGCGCTGGCCGGTCTTGCGGGCGGTCTGAAGGCGCTGGTCTTCCAGTTCGCGACGCTGACGGATGTGACCTGGCAGATGTCCGGCGAGGTTATCCTGATGACGCTACTCGGCGGCATCGGCACCATGATCGGTCCGATCTTTGGCGCGGGTCTCGTCGTCACCTTGCAGAACTATCTCGCGACGTCGGATTTCCCGGTCACCATCATCACCGGCCTTGTCTTCATGGCCTGTGTCCTGGTGTTCCGGCGTGGTCTGATCGGCGAATTTTACGCGTCGCGGCTCGGGAGAAAACTCGGCTTCCAGCACCGCGGCTAGGGATTTTTGAAAACACAGACAAGGCCTCCCCCGCGTCCGGGACGATGCGGCAAGGGTGGCGCATGGAGAAGAGCATGGGCGAATATGACTATATCGTCATCGGAGCGGGGAGTGCCGGATGTGTCCTCGCCAACCGCCTTTCGAAGGATCCGAACAACCGCGTGCTGCTTTTGGAAGCGGGCGGCAACGATAATTACCACTGGATCCATATTCCGGTCGGTTACCTTTATTGCATCAACAATCCGCGCACCGACTGGTGTTTCAAGACGGCGGAGGAGCCGGGGCTTAACGGCCGCGCGCTGATCTATCCGCGCGGCAAGGTGCTGGGCGGCTGCTCGTCCATCAACGGCATGATCTACATGCGCGGCCAGGCGCGCGATTACGATATGTGGCGTCAGCTCGGCTGCGAGGGCTGGGGGTGGAACGACATCCTGCCGTATTTCCTGAAGTCGGAAGACTTTTATCGGGGAAAAAGCGACCTGCATTCCGCCGGCGGCGAATGGCGCGTGGAAAAGGCCCGTGTGCGCTGGGATGTGCTGGACGCCTTCCAGGCGGCAGCGGGGGAGGCCGGCATTCCCGCCACCGACGATTTCAACCGGGGCGACAATGAAGGCGCCGGTTATTTCGACGTCAACCAGCGGGCGGGCTGGCGCTGGAACACGGCCAAAGCCTTCCTGAAGCCGGCGCTCGGCCGCAAGAACCTGACGGTTCTGACCAAGGCCCATGTCAAGCGGCTCATCATCGAAGAAGGCCGCGTCACGGGTGTCGAGTTCCACCATGACGGCGTCCTGAAAAAGATGCGGGCGCGGCGCGAGACGGTTCTGTCGGCCGGCGCGATCGGCTCGCCGCATGTTCTGGAACTTTCCGGCGTCGGCCGTGGCGACGTGCTACAGGCGGCCGGCATCGACACGGTGACCGAAGTGCAGGGTGTGGGCGAAAATCTGCAGGACCATCTGCAATTGCGCATGGTCTACAAGGTCTCCGGTGTTCTGACGCTGAATGAAAGGGCGTCCACCCTGTTCGGCAAGGCGCGGATCGGCCTCGAATATGCGCTGACCCGCTCCGGGCCGATGTCGATGGCGCCGAGCCAGCTCGGTGTCTTCACCCGTTCTTCGCCCGAGAAGGAAACCGCCGATCTGGAATATCATGTCCAGCCGGTTTCGCTCGACAAGTTCGGTGATCCGGTTCACACTTTTCCGGCCATTACCGCAAGTGTCTGCAATCTGCGGCCGGAAAGCCGCGGTTCCGTGCATGTGAAAGGACCGGATTTCGCCATGCAGCCGGAAATCCGCCCGAACTACCTGTCCACCGAAGGCGACCGTCAGGTGGCCATCGACGCCATGCGGCTGACGCGCCACATCGTTGCCCAGCCGGCTTTTTCCCGCTTCAAACCAGAGGAATACCGGCCCGGCCCATCCTTCGAAAACGACAATGATCTCGCCAAGGCGGCGGGCGATATCGGCACCACCATCTTCCATCCCGTCGGCACGTTGCGCATGGGGTCGGATGTGGAGAGCGTTGTCGATAACAGGTTGAAATTCCGCAGGCTCGCCGGGCTGCGCGTCGCCGACGCCTCGGTGATGCCGCGCATCACTTCCGGAAACACCAATTCCCCGACGATCATGATCGCCGAAAAGGCCGCGGACATGATCCTTGCGGATAATCGCTGAAAGGAGCGCACCGATGAAGACCGTCGCTTTTCTCGGGCTGGGACATATGGGCCTGCCGATGGCCGCCAATCTCGTCAAGGCGGGTTATACCGTCAGGGGATATGATCTCGCCGACGCCTGCCGTACGGCGGCGAAAGAGGCCGGCATTCCCGTGGCATTGGATTCTGCCGAAGCAACGGACGCGGCGGATGTGATCATCACCATGCTGCCCAAGGGCGAACATGTCGTTGCGGTCTATGGCGATCTGGTTCGAAAGGTATCTGCCGGAACGCTTCTCATCGATTGCTCGACGGTGGATATGGAAAGCGCGCTGAAAGCGCATGAGCTGGCCGCTTCCGCCGGTTGCCCCTCGGTGGATGCGCCGGTCTCCGGCGGCACGGGCGGCGCGGCGGCCGGCACCCTGACCTTCATGTGCGGCGGCGAGGCGCAGGCGTTTTCGTCGGCAAGGCCGGTGCTGGAGGCGATGGGCAAGAAGATCGTGCATTGCGGCAAGAGCGGCAACGGCCAGGCGGCGAAGATCTGCAACAACATGATCCTCGGCATTTCCATGATCGCCGTTTCCGAAGCTTTCGTGCTGGGCGAAAAACTCGGGCTCTCGTATCAGGCGCTGTTCGATGTCGCCTCCACCTCTTCCGGGCAATGCTGGTCGCTCACCACCTATTGCCCGGTGCCGGGACCGGTGCCGACATCGCCCGCCAACAAGGATTATCAGCCCGGCTTTGCGGCGGCCTTGATGCTCAAGGATCTGAAGCTTTCGCAGGAGGCGGCGAATGGAGCCGGAGCCTCCACTCCCCTCGGTGCCGCGGCAGCGTCGCTTTATGAGAATTTCGTCGACGAGGGGAGCGGCGGGCGCGATTTCTCCGCCATCGTGGAAATGCTGCGCGGGGGCAAAGCATGACGGACGCCGCGCCATCCGACATCTTATGGGTGCCGCCTGAGAAGAGGCGGGAGCGCTCGGCGCTTTTCTCCTTCGCGACGAAAACGGCAAAGCTGCACGGGCAGGCCGCCGATGATTATGCCGGGCTGCTGCGCTGGTCCATCAACGCGCCGGATGAGTTTTACGATGCGCTGTGGGATGAACTCGGGATCATTGGCACACGCGGCGACACGGCGTTCAAACCGGGCGCGACGATCCGGGATGCCGAGTTTTATCCGGGCGCCCGGCTCAGTTATGCTGAAAACCTGCTGCGCGATGCCGACGAGCGGCTGGCCATCATCGCCCATCGCGACGATGGCACGAGGCGCGAGATGACCCGCAGACAGCTTTACGACGAAGTGTCCCGCATGGTGCAGGCGCTCGGTCATGCTGGCGTGAAGGAGGGCGACCGCGTCGGGGCCATCGTCATCCATGATATCGAAGCGATCGTCAGCTATCTGGCTGTCAGCGCCATCGGTGCCATCTGGTCGTCTTGCTCGCCGGATTTCGGCCCTGCCGGCGCCTCCGATCGCCTGTCGCAGATCGACCCGAAAATCCTCCTCGCGGTGCCGGAATATGGTTATGCCGGCAAACGCATCGATGTCGCTCCGACCATCCGCGCCGTCGCGGAAAGTGCGGCTCCCGAAAAGATCATGCTGATCGGTGATACCGTTCCCGAAAGCCTCGCCGATCTCGGCTGCGTGACGCTTGCGGATTTCGTCGCGCCCTATCCGGCGGGCGAGATTGCTTTCAACCGTCTTCCCGTCAAGGCGCCGCTGGCGATCCTTTATTCCTCGGGCACGACAGGCAAGCCGAAATGCATCACCCATTCCGGCGGCGGCCTGCTTCTTCAGCATATGAAGGAGCAAAAGCTGCAATGCGATATTGAGGAGGGGGAGCGCTTTTTCTATTTCACCACCTGCGGCTGGATGATGTGGAACTGGCAGGTCTCCGGCCTGGCGCTCGGCGCGACGCTCGTCACCTATGACGGCAATCCCGGTTATCCGACGCCCGCGCGGCTGATCGATCTCATCGATGCCGAACGGATCGCGACCTTTGGAACCTCGGCGAAGTTCATCGACGCCTGCCTCAAAGCCGGGCTGAAGCCGCGCGAAAGCCACGATCTGTCGTCGCTGAGGACAATCCTTTCCACCGGTTCGCCGCTCATCCCGCAATCCTTCGATTACATCTATCGCGACTGGAAGGCGGATGTGCATCTTGCCTCCATTTCCGGCGGCACGGATATCTGCGCCTGTTTCCTTGGCGGCAATCCGTTGCAGCCCGTGCATCGCGGCGAATTGCAGGGCGCGATGCTGGGCATGGATATCGATACGCTGGATGACGAGGGGCGCTCCGTTCGCGGTGTCGCCGGTGAACTCGTCTGCCGCAATGCGCATCTGTCCATGCCGGTCAAATTCTGGGGCGATGAGGATGGCTCGCGCTATCAGGCCGCTTATTTCGACCGCTTCCCCGGCATCTGGGCGCATGGCGATTTCGCCGAACTGCGCCCCTCCGGCGGCTATGTCATCCATGGCCGTTCGGACACGACGCTCAATCCCGGCGGGGTGCGCATCGGCACGGCGGAGATCTACCGGCAGGTTGAAACCGTGCCGGAGGTCGAGGAGGCGATTGCCGTCGGGCAGGATATGGAGGGCGACCAGCGGGTCATCCTCTTCCTGCGCATGAAGGAAGGCACGGCGCTGACGGAGGCGCTGGAAAAGACCATCCGCAGCCGCATCCGTTCGGGCGCGACGCCGCGGCATGTGCCGGCCAGGATCATCACCGTCAGCGCAATTCCCCGCACCCGTTCCGGCAAGATTTCCGAAATCGCGGTGCGCGACGCCATTCACGGCCGGCCGGTGAAGAATGCCGATGCGCTCGCCAATCCCGAAGCGCTCGAACTTTTCCGCAACCTGCCGCAGCTGAAGGACTAGGCCGATGGAGGATCAACCGAAAACCGTGCTCGTCACGGGCTCCACCAGCGGCATTGGGCTTGCGATTGCCAGACGTTTTGCCGAGGCGGGTTATCTGGTCGCGGTGCATGGCATAGAGACGACGGAAGAAGCGACGCAGGCCCTGGAGATGGTTGCGCAGGTGGCGCGGCACAGGCCGGTCTATTTTTCGGCCAATCTCGCAAATTATGACGAGAGCGCGCATCTGCCCGATACCGTCATCGCCGAATTCGGCCATATCGACGTGCTCGTCAACAATGCCGGTATCCAGAAGGTCGCGCCGATCGACGCGTTCGATTTCGCCGATTTCTCCCGCATCGTCGCCATCTCGCTCGATAGCGCCTTTCATACCATCCACGCGGCCCTGCCGGGCATGAAGGAAAGGGGCTGGGGCCGCATCGTCAACATCGCGTCTGCCCATGGCCTGCGCGCCTCGCCTTTCAAGGGGCCTTATGTGGCGACCAAACATGCCGTGGTGGGGCTGACGAAAAGCGTGGCGCTGGAAGTGGCCGAACTCGGCATCACCTGCAACGCCATCTGCCCCGGTTACGTCTGGACGCCGCTTGTCGCCGCGCAGGTCGCCGATCAGGTGCGGGTGCACGGCATGAGCGAGGAGGAGGTGGTGAAGAAGGTGATGCTGGCGCCGCAGCCGACCAGACGATTCGTGCAACCGGAGGAAGTAGCTGAAATGGCGCTTTATCTTGCCGGCGATCTGGCCCGCTCCATCACCGGCACCACCATCTCCATCGATGGCGGCTGGACCGCGAAATAAATTTGGCGTGCTGGCCGTCAGCGGCTGTCTGGAACCAAACCGTGACCCTGTGGATTAAATCGACAGGGTTACAGGGAGTAAACGACATGGCCAGAGAAAATGCCAGCACTCTCCATGGTGGCGAGGCACCGAAACCGGAGACGGCGACACGGGCGCGGCAGGGAGAGAGAGGACGGCCGGTTCTCGTCATCCTGATTGTCAGCTTTGTCCTTGCGCTGGTGGTCTGGGGGGTTGTCGAATATTCTGTCTTCGAGCCGGACGAAAACCGTCCTGGAGCGACGCAGACCGAGACGGCACCGCCGCAGCCTTCTGCACCCGGAAGCTTCGACAACAATCCTGCGAATGGCGGCTCTTCACCGCCTGCCTCCACGGACGCAAATCCCTCGCGTCAGGACTCCACGGGGGCGCCGCAGAACCCTTGACGACCATGGCGTGAAATTTTTCACGACAAATGAATGGTTTGTATGGAACCAGATTGGCCCCGATTTCATTTCACGCAAAGTGACAGGAATCGGGGGTTTCATTCATGGCAGTCACCGTCACTGCAGTTGTTCTCACGCTGATCGGCCTTGCGCTGTTCGGTTTCGGCTCCCAGCTGGTGATGCTGGGCGGCAGTTTCTATTATGTCCTTTCAGGACTGGCCTTCCTGTTGACGGCCGTTCTGCTGTTCCAGCGCAATCGCGCGGCACTCCACGTCTATGCCGTCTTCATCGTGGCGACGCTTCTCTGGGCGATCTGGGAAGTGGGCTTCGACTGGTGGCAGCTTGGCCCGCGTGGCGGCCTCATCATTCTCATCGGCCTGTGGCTTCTGGTGCCGTGGGTCAGAAAGCCCCTCGGCTTTTCCAGCCCGACCGGGCTGAATTACGGCCCCAATGCCTGGCCGCTCGCATTGTCCGTTCTCGCTTCCATCGTGGTGGCGGGATATTCCATGGCGCAGGACCCGCATGATCAGGCGGGTTCCCTGCCCGAGGAGACGGCGTCGGCGACGCCCGCCTATGGCGGCGACGTGCCGGATGGCGACTGGCATCAATATGGCCGCACGCCCTATGGCCAGCGTTATTCGCCGCTGACCCAGGTGAATGTGGACAATGTCTCGCAGCTGAAGGAAGCCTGGCGTTACCAGACGGGCGATGTGAAGCTGCCGGGCGATGTCGGCGAAACCACCTATCAGGTCACTCCGCTCAAGGTTGGCAGCACGCTTTATATCTGCACGCCGCATAATTGGGCGATTGCCATCGATGCGGCAACCGGCAAGGAAAAGTGGAAATACGATCCCAATGTCGGCCTCAATCCGGACCGCCAGCACCAGACATGCCGCGGCGTTTCCTATTATGTCGAACCAGGCGCCGCGCAAGGCACGGCATGCGCCGAGCGCGTCTACCTGCCGACCTCGGATGCGCGGCTGATCGCACTCGACGCTGCGACCGGCCAGGTCTGCACGTCCTTTGCCGATCAGGGTGTTCTGCATCTGGAACAGGGCATGAAATACAATCCGGCCGGTTATTATTATTCGACCTCGCCGCCCGCCATCGCGGCGGGCAAGATCATCATCGGCGGCGCGGTGAATGACAATTATTCCACGCAGGAACAGTCCGGGGTCATCCGCGCCTTCGACGTCAACACCGGGGCTCTCATCTGGAACTGGGATTCCGGCAATCCGGAAAAGACCGAGCCGATCGCGGCGGGCGAGACCTATACGACCAATTCGCCGAACAGCTGGTCCGTCTTCAGCTACGATGAAGGGTTGGGCCTCGTTTACGTCCCGCTCGGCAATCAGGTGCCGGACCAGCTCGGCATGGGCCGCAGCGAGAGCGTGGAGAAATATTCGTCCTCCATTGTCGCGCTCGATATCAATACGGGCAAGGACCGCTGGGTGCGCCAGACGGTCCATCATGATCTTTGGGACATGGACGTTCCCGCCCAGCCGGTGCTGCTTGACATCACCAAGGACGGCCAGACCGTTCCCGCGCTTGTCGGACCCACCAAGCAGGGCGATATCTATGTTCTCGACCGTCGCACCGGCGAGCCGCTTCTGCCGATCACCGAGGAACCGGCCCCGGGCGGCGCCATTCCCGAGGACTTCAGTTCCCCGACGCAGCCGACGACGGCGCTGTCTTTCAAGCCGGAGCCGCTCAAGGAAAAGGACATGTGGGGCGTCTCCATGTTCGACCAGCTTGCCTGCCGCATCCGCTTCCATCAGCTGAACTACAAGGGCCGTTACACGCCGCCCTCGCTCAACGGTTCGATCATCTATCCGGGCAATTTCGGCACGTTCAACTGGGGCAGCGTGGCGGTGGATCCCGAGCGGCAGGTGATGTTCGGCATGCCGACCTATCTCGCCTTCACCTCCAAGCTGGTGCCGCGCGACCAGATCCCGCCGAAGGGTCAGGATGAAAAGGGCAGCGAGCAGGGCTTGAACCGCAATGACGGCGCGCCCTATGGCGTGTTCATGGGACCGTTCCTCGGCCCGTTGCAGATTCCCTGCCAGGCGCCGCCATGGGGTTATGTCGCAGGTGCTGATCTGCGCACCGGCGATATCGCCTACAAGCACAAGAACGGCACGGTCCATGACATGACGCCGCTGCCGCTGCCCTTCAAGGTCGGCGTGCCGGGCATTGGCGGGCCGATGATCACCAAGGGCGGTGTCGCCTTCCTCGGCGCCGCCGTCGACAACTACCTGCGCGCCTATGATCTGACCACCGGCAGACAGCTCTGGGAAGCACGTCTGCCGGCCGGCGGACAGGCCACCCCCATGACCTATTCGCTGGATAACGGCAAACAATATGTCGTGATGGTTGCGGGCGGCCACGGTTCGGTCGGCACCAAGCCGGGTGATTACGTGATCGCCTATACGCTGCCGTAATTTTCACCGGATTTCAGGCAATAAAAAACCGGAATGGGCGACCATTCCGGTTTTTCTTTTGATGGTCTTCGCCGGTGTCACGCCGCCTTTTTCTGGGCGGCGGCATTCACCGATGTCTTGGCAAGCGCGGTCAGGGCGTCGTCGGTCTTCGACTCTTCCTTGAGCGTGGCTTCCAGCAGCGACACCGCCTTGGTGTGCCCGAGCTTTTCCGCCCAGGCCTTCAGCGTGCCGTAACGGGCGATCTCGTAATGCTCGACGGCCTGGGCCGACGAAATCAGGCCGGCATCGAGAGCCGCAGTTCCCTTGAAATCCTCGATGATCTCCTCGCCCTCGGCAATGATGCCCTGGATCGCCTCGCAGGTCTTGCCCTGCGCCCGCTTGCCGACGATCTCGAACACCTCCTGCAGGCGTTCGATGTGTCCCTGCGTTTCTTCCTTGTGCTTTTCGAAAGCCTGTTTCAGCTTCGGGTCGGTTGCCGCACGCGCCATTTTCGGCAGGGCTTTCAGGACCTGCCTTTCGGCGTAGTAGATATCCTTCAGCGTGTCGTAAAACAGGTCGTCGAGTTTCTTCTCGGCCATCGTTGCTTCTCCCATGATGTGAAAATGCGTCACGTGCGTCCATGCGCACGGGAGGCAAACCTTTCGTCGCCCCTATGGTTCCGGCTCCGTTGCGCGCAACGTTTATATATTGCCGGGCGGAACCAACCGGCCTTGCCGAACGTAGTGTGATGAAATTTCGGGAGGAGACGCGACAGTGCCCCAAAGCCTTGCAGAAGAATTTTCGATGAATATTTCCGTTCCGTTCGAGGTGCTGCTGGTGCGCGTGTTCGGCGCCGTCATCCTGTGCGGCCTGATCGGGCTGGAGCGGGAATTTCATAAGAATACCGCCGGGCTGCGCACCAACATGCTGATCGGCCTCGCCGCGGTCACCTTCTGCATCATCACCATCCATATGATGGAAACCATGGCGGAAGGTCATGAGGCGGCGCGGCTCGATCCCATCCGGCTGGTGGAAGCCGTGACGGCGGGCATCGCCTTTCTTGCGGCCGGCGTGGTCGTCTATACCAAGGGCGATGTCAAGGGCCTGACGACGGGGGCGAGCATGTGGCTTTCGGCGGCGATCGGTCTGTCCGCCGGTCTCGGCATGTGGCCGCTTGCTCTGCTCGCCTCCGGTGTCGGCATTGTCGTTCTGTGGACGCTTCGCCGCGTACAGGTGGCGGCGGGCATCAAGGAGAACTGAAGCGAAATCAGCCGAAACGGAAAAGATTGGCGTCGGGGTCCTTGCCGCCGCTTACGGCAGCGGCGACGATCTCGGCGGCGATCTGGCTGAAAGTGATGCCGTTGCCACCGAAGCCCATGACGGCATAGACATTCCTCATCTCGGGAACGGTGCCGATCAGCGGCAGGCCGGTCGTGGTGGTGCCGAAGGCCGCCGCCCAGCGATAGTCCGGTTCGCCGATATCGATGCCCAGCAATTTTTCGATCTTGCGGCGGATGATCTTCGCCTTGGCGGTGAGTTTACGCTCCGACTGGTAGGAGGTTGGGTTTTCTTCGTCCTCGCCGCCGGCGATCACGCGTCCGTCGCGGTCGGTGCGCAGATAAAGATAGGGGTCGGAAGCCTCCCAGACGATGTGGTTTCGCAACCAGTCCGGAAGGTCGAGCCCTTTCCCGCTCGCCAAGGCCCAGGTGGAAATGATCTGGTGTTGCGGGCTCTCAAGCATTTTCAGGAACTGATAGCCGGTGCAGAAGACGACGTTGCGGGCGGAAAGAATCTTGCCCTCGGCGGTGGCGACGACGACCTCGTCTCCCAGATTTCTGAGGTCGGTGATTTCAAGCTGCGAGACAATTTCGGCGCCCGCGCCGGCCGTATGGCGCAACAGGCCCGCCGTCAGCTGGGCAGGATTGGCGGAGGCGGAGATATCGCTGAGGATGGCGGCGGTCCTTTCCATGCCATATCGCTCTTTCAGTTCCGCAGCGCCGAGGAACGTCGCCTCGATGCCAGCCTCCTCACGGGCGGCCGCTTCCGCCTTCAGCGCGCGTGAACCCATCTCGTCTCCGGCAAGGTACAGCGCCTGCTTGCGCTCCATGCCGCAGGAAATGCCGAGCGAGGTGACGATTTCCTCCAGACGCAGGACGGCGCGGGCCGAGCGTTGCCAGGCACGGTCGGCGGCGTCACTGCCGATCATCTTTCTCAGTTCCGTCAGCGGCGTGTCGATTTCATGCTGGATCATCGCTGTGCTTGCCACGCTGCTGCCCATCACCGGTTCGCTTTTGTCGATGATCAGCATGGATTGCCCCGGGCGATGCAGCGCGTGCGACACCAGGGCGCCGCTGATGCCGGCGCCGACGACAATCGTGTCGTAGCGCCCGGCTTGGGGTGTCGTCCTGCTGCGGATGCCGATGCGGGGGGTATCGGCCCAGACGGGTTTCGAATCCCTGAGATCGCGTTCTTTCGTCAGTTCCTGTGTCGGCATGAAATTGTCCTGAAAGGTCTCACGGCTCGGTATAGCCGGCGACGTTGATGGAAAGCGTGCCCCTGCGGGGATCGTTGCGGAAGAAAAGTGTGCCAGCGTCCTTCGATTCCGAGGCGACGTAATCGAATGTCACATCGGCGTTTTCCGACGCCGCGCCATCCTGCTGCAGGTCGCCCAGAACCTTCACCTGCGCCGCCGTCGTCATGGACAGGTTGCGGATGTTGAATGTCACGCGGTACTGGCCGGGCTGTCCCTCCACGCCGGTTACATCGATTTCGAAGCGGGCCTTTTCGGGCTGGTAGCGATGGATGTCGTAGCCGATCCAGCCGATCATGGCCGCCACAAGCAGCGTGCAGAACGCGCCGGTCAGCCATTCCACCCAGTGCGGTTCGGCGCTTTCGGTGTGTTTGCCGTTTTTTGATGTCGTCATCTTGTCCTCACAGGATCAGCCGGGCCGAGGCCGCGCCTATTGAAGCCGGCACACCCAGAATGACGGCGGCGTTCAATATCTGCGACAGCGACGTATGGTCGAGGCGCTCGAAGGTCCAGAGCGTATAGATGCTGATGACGATGGCGATGACATAACCGGGCAGAGTGAAGCGGATGAGGGAGTGCCACCATTGCTGCCCTTCGCGCAGCTCATGCGAGCCCTTGAAATGGAGCGCATAGACAAAGCCGTGCATGACGGCGATCGACAGAAGGCAAAGCGCCAGAACGTGATAGGGCGTCACCTTGTAGGCAATCAGGATCATTTCTTCCGTGGGAGCGACATTGAGGCTGAGAAAAAGCGCGCCGACCATCATCATGAACAGCTCGTGCAGATAACCGGTTTCGCCGGAATATTCGCCGTCCTCTTCGTCCTGCGCGTCCGAATGCTGGCCGAGCTGGCTGCGGCCGAGCAGCGCGCCGATGCTGGCGGGCACGGATTGCAGCGCGATCTTGGTGACGACATTGGAAGCGGTGACCTGATCGTTCAAAATGCCGAACAGCAGCAGTATTGCCGCGCTGACGGCTATGCCCAATCCGTAGGCCGTCAGCGCATCGCGCAGCGCCTGGCTAAAGGTGTGAACGGTCTCGAAACCGATGCGGCGGGCGAGAAGAACAAGGAGCGGCAGGTTGAGGATGCAAAGCAGCAGCAACCGCGATTGGTTGATGTAAAGGCCGAGAAACCACATTTCCATGGTCATCAGCATCGGCAGGGCAAAGAGCAGAGCTCCCGCCGTGCCGCGCGCCAGACCGGTCAGAAATCGTCTGACCTCGTCCTCGTCCGCATCTCTCCGATCGCCAACCGCCGCCATGCCGCCCCCTGTGTGATGAGATAACGCAATGGCGTTTTTCCGGTTCCGCCGGTTTATTTCGCGGGATCGATGAGGGCGATGCCGAATTCGCGGCGATAACTGCGACGCAATTCCGCCGGTGTCTCGCGGATGATGACTTCCAGTGTCGGTCGCACCGTGCCCTTCAGAAAATGCCCGCCTTTGGTAGACCCGTCGGCAAAGCCCAGAACCGCGTGCAGATGCGGATTGGGCCGATCGTTCTCGTCCAGGGTGATATCGCCGAGCAGGCTCAGAACCTCGCTTTGTTCGGCAACCGGTATGTCGACGTAGTCGCGCGTCGAAAGATCGAAAAAGGCAAGGGTTGCCGTTGCGAAGGCACCGATCGCCGTTACCGACGCGGCGTTGATGTTCTCCGCCTCGGCAAAGCGGCGGATCGCCTCGAAGGCTTCTTCTTCCGGTTCGATGACGAGGATGAAGGTGCGTTCCGCCCCGCTTGCCAGCAATCTGCTCTTCATTGAAATCTCCCGATGAGGTGCCGCCGGAGACCGGCGGCACGATGATGATGGCGCGGTCCTCACGCGGCGCGGCGTTCGTGGCGGCCTTCCTCGATTTCCTCGACGATCTTGGCGACAAAGGCGTCGAGGTCCTCGGGGCTGCGGGACGTGATGATGCCCTTGTCCGTCACCACCTTTTCGTCCTTCCAGTTTGCGCCGGCATTCTTGAGGTCGGTCTTGATCGACCAGTAGGAAGTGGCGTCGCGGCCGCGCAGGGCGTCTGCCTCGACCAGAAGCCAGGGGGCATGGCAGATGGCGGCCACGACCTTGCCGGATTTGACGAAATCACCCACCACGCGCATCGCATCCTCATCATGGCGCAGGACATCCGGATTGATCTGGCCGCCGGGAAGAACCAGTGCGTCGAAATCATCCGCTTTGACGTTTTTGGCGGAGAGATCGACGCCAATGCTGTCGCCCCAGTCCTTTTCGTCCCAGCTCTTGATCTCGCCCTCCTTGATGGAGGCGATCCTGACGTCCGCGCCCCTGGCCTTCAGCTGGTCATAAGGCACCCTGAGTTCGGAGCGCTCATAGCCGTCGGTTGCGAGAATGACGATTTTTGCAGCGTTGATTGCGGTCATGTCTGTTTCCTTCCTGTGGATCCTGGTGTGTGGTTGTTTCTGGTTCAGTCGCCCTTGTCCGAATTCACGGAGGGCAGGAAGAACTCCACATCCTTGCGGCGTTCAGCGTCGAGATTCTCGATATGCGTTTGCCAGAAGGTTTCGGCTGTCGCCGGTTCCTGTTCCCATTGGCGCACGAAGGTCTTGTTGTCGTCGATCATCACCTGCCGCGTGCCGCCGAGCCGCAGATATTCTTCAGCAAGTTTGCGCGTTTCGGTCTTTTCCATGTCGCGGTTCCTTGTGCGTGGAAGTTTCGGACGGAGGCGCGCCGGATGGTCAAGACGCTCGGCTGCCGTTTCGTAGGCCATTGCCTCGGCCGCCGGCAGAAAACGGAAAGATCCCGGTGTTCTTCAGCGCCATTGCGTCCGTTTGACACGGCGTCTCTCATGCCAGAACAACGTCAGCTTTCGGGTATGGTTCCGCAGTTTTTCAAGGGCTGTCATCGCCGGACGCAAATGAATAGCGCGCAATTTTTACCGGAACAAACAGGCTGGTCGCGCTGTTTTATCCGCGATGCAGGGGAGCTTTCCCCTGGCGCAGGGGAGGCGGCATGACAGCCAGGCAGAGCGGCAGCGACGATGGAAACAAGGGTTTCTGGTCGGTCGACTTCGGCAATTCACCCGTTGTCGGAACGGCCATTCACGACGGTCATTTCATCCGTCCTGATGTGGCCGGTCTCATCGCTCTGTCCGCCGACCAGCGGTTGCGGGAAGAAGACCCCTTTACCGGACAGATGATCGCGGGACTGACGAACCGCCTCGTCGTTCATCACTCGCGTTTCGAAATCGATCTCAACCGCGCCGCCGATCAGGCGGTCTATCTGAAGCCGGAACAATCCTGGGGGCTCGAGGTCTGGAAGCAGGCGCCGCCGCAAGACGCGGTCCGGCAATCGCTTGACTTCCATGCGGATTATTACGCCATGCTTGAAGCCGTGCTGTCGGCCGTAGAGCGGCGGCACGGCGCTTTCGTGGTGCTGGATGTACATAGCTACAATCATCGCCGCCAGGGTGCCGCCGCGCCGCCGACGGCCCAGGCGGAAGCGCCCGATATCAATATCGGCACGTTTTCCATGGATCGGAGCCGCTGGAACGATGTCGTCAGCCTGGTCGGGCAGCATTTTGCATCCGCGACCATCGGCGGACGCCGTCTTGATGTTCGTGAGAATGTCGCGTTCCAGGGCAAGGGGGAGCAGACGCGCTTCATTCACCAGCGCTTTGCCGAAAACGGCTGCGCCATCGCGATCGAGTTCAAGAAGTTCTTCATGGACGAATGGACGGGCAAGCCGGATACGCGGGCGATCGCGGATATCGGCGATACGATCACTGCCCTTCAGCCGGTTCTCGAAGAATGCCTGAGGTCGCGGCGATGAGCCTGTCCTCCGCTCGCAGCGCACCGTCCCACGGTGCCGATCTTGTCGACGATGTTGCGTCCTGCCTTGCGGCCGGCAAGGCGATCCGCCGCGATGTCGGCAAGGACGGCCGGCTGCATATCGACCGGCCGCTGCCCTTCCTCTGCCTGCATCTGACCGGCGGAACGAAAGATCTCGCCGCACGCGATATCGCCGCCGCCCATGCTTCCTATCTCATCGCTTCCACCATTCAGGAGGCCGCACCGCTGATCGAGGCGGTTGGCGCGGCCATGCGGCAGCGTTTCGGCGCCTTCATCGTCCTCGATATCGGCGAGCTGGAACACGATATCCTGCTGGCCGACGATTCTCCCTTCCTGCCGCATTATGAGGTTTCCGTTTCGGCGACGTCGGAGCAGGAAACGCAGAAGGCACGGCGGGTCTTCATCAAGGCGGTCTGCGACGCCGACGTGCGCTTTCGCACTCCGCGTATCACCCGGCCGGAACCGGATGCCGATCCGGTCGTGCGGTTTCAGAATGCCGGTCTGGATTTCCCCTGCATCAGCGTGCGTTTTGCGCCGATCTATCGCCAGCCGGAATCCGGTGCCGATTATCCCGGCCTGCGCGAGACGATGATCGCCGATCTTTTCGATGCCGGCCTGCAGGCCTTCTCGTCCTTCTCCTCCGGCATGGATGCGCTGAAGGTCACCAGCCACAGGGCGCTTGGCCGCAAGGCCTTTGTCGATGCCGTCAGACGCGCCGACCGGTCGATCGACGACATCGTCTCGTCCTTCGATTTTCTCCTGTCCGTCACGCCCATCAATGCCCGCCGGGCTTTCGAGGAGTTTCGCGACGGCGGCTTCCAGTTCGCGCCGCGCCTGCTTTACCGGCCGCTCGGCGTCGATGTCGAGGAGCAGAAACGCAAGCTCTATTCCGTCGTCTTCGATCATCTGGAAGATCCCGTGCTCTATAATCTCTACCGGGAGAAACAGCGGGAGATCGATCTGCAGCTGACGATGCTCGCGAGCCTGCATCATCGCACCTTCACCGATTTTTCACGTGCCCTTTATGGCGCCGTCGAACCCGCTCTTCTGACGCTGGCGCTTGGCGTGCTTGCGGATTGTCCGTGTGGGCAAGAAAGCGGCGAAATCGCCATGGTGGATTGTTACGCGGTCGCCAAGAAATCGCGCGAGATGGTCGAGGCCTATCTGGCGGAGGAACCCGAATTCAAGGCCCGCGTCGAAATCCGCGACGACCTGCCGCCCGGCCTGATGGTGACGGGTGAGAAGCTTTTGATCTCCCGCCACACCGTCATGGAACAGCGTCGCGTCGAGGCGCTGCTGTCGCATGAGATCGGTGTGCATCTTCTCACTTATTTCAACGGATCGTTCCAGGGGCTCCGCCTCTTCCGCACCGGCCTTTCCGGTTACGAGGGCGTGCAGGAGGGGCTGGCGGTGCTGGCGGAGCATCTGGCCGGCGGCATGACGCGCGAGCGCCTGCGGTTGATCGCCGGCCGTGTGGTCGGCTGCGCCGCCATGCTGGATGGCGCCACTTTCGTGGAGACCTTCCGCATCATGACCCGCAAGCACGGTTTCGACGAGGCCGCCGCCTTCAACATGGTGCTGCGCATCTATCGCGGCGGCGGTCTGTCAAAGGATGCGATCTACCTGCGCGGGCTTTCCGAGGTGCTGGACCATCTGCGCAGGGGCGGGGCGCTCGATCCGTTCTGGATGGGCAAGATCGCCGCCGCTCATTTCCCGGTCATGCAGGAGTTGGCCCTGCGCGGCCTGCTTCGTCCGCCGGGTGTCAGGCCCGCATTCCTGCTGCCTGCCAAGGCCAATGAACGGCTGGAAAAAATTCGGGCGGGATTATCCATTGCCGAACTGGCGACATTATAGGAGGGGCTTCATGCGTATCGCATTTTTCGTCAATTCCATCGAAACCGAGGGGCCGAACTATGCCACCGGGCTGCTGGCCATGGCAGCGCTCAATCGTGGCCATGAGGTGGTCTATCTGACGCCGGGAGATTTTACCCTGCGTTCCGATGACAGCCTGACCATTCATGCCGCCGTGTTGCCGAAGGCGAAATACAAGAAAGCCGAAGCCTTCCATGCCGCGCTTCAGGACAAGGCGCTGGAGCGGCGGACCATGGATGTGGAGGAAATCGATGCGCTGATGCTGCGCAACGACCCCTCGCTCGACCAGACGACGCGGCCATGGGCGGTGCATGCCGGCATCCTGTTCGGGCGGCTTGCCGAACAGCGCGGCGTCGTCGTGCTGAACGACCCCGAAGGGCTGGCGCTGGCGCAGAACAAGCTCTATTTCCAGAGCTTTCCCGAAATCGTCCGCCCGACCACGATCATCTCGCGCAATGTCGATGAAATTCGCGCCTTTGCCGATGCTCACCCCAAGGGGGTGATCGTCAAGCCGCTGCAGGGTTCCGGCGGCAAGAACGTCTTCAAGATCGGCTCCAGCAAGGAGACCAATCTCAACCAGATTTTCGAGGCGGTCAGCCTAGAGGGTTATCTGATCGCGCAGGCCTATCTGCCGGCGGCCAAGGACGGGGACATCCGCTTTTTCATGATGAATGGCCGGCCGCTGGTGCGGGACGGCAAATATGCCGCGCTTCGCCGCGTGCCGGCCAAGGGCGATCTGCGCTCCAACATCCATGCCCGTGGCACGGCGGAGGCGGTGAAGGTGACGGATGAGATCGTCGCACTTGCCGAAATGGTGCGCCCGAAGCTGGTGGAGGACGGCATGTTCCTCGTCGGGCTCGATATCGTCGGTGACAAGATACTGGAAGTGAACGTGTTTTCGCCGGGCGGCCTTTCCAATATCCGCGATCTCAACGAGATGGATTTCAGCGACACGATCATCGAGGCCGTGGAAACCAAGATCGCCATGCAAAGCGCTTCCGGCGGCACGATCGCCAATCGCCTGCTGGCGACGTTGTAAGGTTATTCCCGCAGTTCGGCCGGGTGCGTCTCGCGATACCAGGCGACGAGGGCCTCGATGCCCTCTTCGACCGGGGTCTGCGGCACGTAGCCGGTCAGGGCTTTCAGAAGATCGGGCGAGGCGAAGGTGCGGGGCACGTCGCCCTGCTGCATCGGCAGCATGTTGCGGATTGCAGGCTTGCCGACCGCCTTTTCGACCGTCTCGACGAAATGCATCAGTTCCACCGGCTGGCCGCCGCCGATATTGACGACACGGAACGGCGCGTGGTGCGAGAGCGTGTCGGTGACGCCTTCCTGCGTGACGCGGTTCTCCTCCGAAGGGATGATTTCGCTCAGCCGGACGATGCCTTCCACGAGATCATCGATATAGGTGAAATCGCGGCTCATATTGCCTTGCCCGTAAATATCGATCGGCCGGCCGTTGGAAACGGCGTCGACGAATTTGATCGGCGCCATGTCCGGCCGCCCCCATGGTCCGTAGACGGTGAAAAAGCGAAAGGCGGTGGTGGGCAGCTTGTGCAGATGGGCATAGCTGTGCGCCATCAGCTCCATCGATTTTTTGGTGGCGGCGTAGAGCGTCATCGGCTCGTCGGCCTTGTCGCTTTCCGCAAAGGGGATTTTTTCATTGGCGCCATAGATGGAGGAGGTCGAGGCCAGCATCAGGTGCTTGACCTGAAGGCTTCTTGCAAGCTCCAGCATGTTGAACGATCCGATGAGATTGGAATCGATGTAGGCGCGCGGATTTTCAAGGCTGTAGCGGACGCCCGCCTGGGCGGCGAGGTGGATGATGATGTCCGGCTCGGCGGCGTCTGCGGCCCGCTTCAGCGCATCGGTATCCTCCAGCATGCCGATTTCTGCCCGGAAGCCGTTGGAGCGGGAAAGGATGGCGTGGCGTTTTTCCTTGAGGCTGACATCGTAATATTGCGTCATGCCGTCGAAACCGGTCACGAAGTGGCCGGCATCCAGCAGCCGCTTCGCAACGTAAAAGCCGATGAAGCCTGCCGTGCCGGTAACCAGATAACGCATGATGACGATGCCCCAAATCCGTTGGTGCGTTGCGGTTTAACCGAAGCGCAAAAAAACCTTGATGAAATTGCGAAGCGAAACCCTTAAGCGCCGTTACCGGCGCTGCCTTCGTGCGGACGGCCGACCGCGGCATAGATGAAGCCATGGGCGGCCACCTCGTCCGTGCGGTAAATATTGCGCAGGTCCACCAGCACCGGGCTTTTCATGATTGCCTTCAGGCGCGGCAGGTCGAGCGCGCGAAACTGGTTCCATTCCGTTACGATCACCACCGCGTCGGCATCCTCCGCCGCTTCGTAGGGGCCTGTCGCATAGTCGATATCCTCCATCATGTGGCGGGCATTGGCCATGCCTTCCGGATCGTAACCCACCACCCTGGCACCGCCGTCCTGCAGGGTCTGGATGATGGCGATAGCCGGGCTGTCGCGCATGTCGTCGGTATTCGGCTTGAAGGTGAGGCCAAGCACGGCGATCTTCTTGCCGCGCACATCGCCGCCCACCGCATTGATGACCTTGCGGCCCATGGCGCGCTTGCGGTTGTCGTTGATGGCGATTGTGGTCTCGATCAGCCGCACCGGCGCGTCATAGTCCTGTGCGGTCTTGGCAAGCGCCAGCGTGTCCTTGGGAAAACAGGAGCCGCCATAACCGGGGCCGGCATGCAGGAATTTCGAGCCGATGCGGCCGTCGAGACCGATGCCGCGCGACACGTCCTGGACATTGGCGCCGACCTTCTCGCAGAGGTCGGCCATCTCGTTGATGAAGGTGATCTTCATCGCCAGAAAGGCATTGGCGGCATATTTGATCAGTTCTGAAGCACGCCTGGTGGTGAAGAGCAGCGGCGACTGGTTAAGGTAGAGCGGGCGGTAAACCTCCGTCATCACGGGGCGGGCGCGCTCGTCCGAAAGGCCGACGACGATGCGGTCCGGCCGCTTGAAATCCTCGATGGCAGCCCCTTCGCGCAGGAATTCCGGATTGGAGACCACGGCGAAATCGGCCGAGGGATTTTCCTCGCGGATAATGCGCTCCACCTCGTCGCCGGTGCCGACGGGAACGGTGGATTTGGTGACGATGACGGTGAAACCGTCGAGCGCATGGGCGATCTCTTTTGCCGCCGCATAGACATAACCGAGATCGGCATGGCCATCGCCGCGCCGCGAGGGCGTGCCGACCGCGATGAAGACGACATCGGCATTGGCAACGGCTGCGGACAGATCGGTGGTGAAACTCAGCCGGCCGGCCCTGGCATTGTTGGCGACGATGACATCGAGACCCGGCTCGAAGATCGGGATATGGCCGTTTTTCAGGGCTTCGATCTTCTCCGGCATCTTGTCGACGCAAACCACGTCATGGCCGAAATCCGCAAAACACGCGCCGGACACGAGGCCGACATAACCCGAACCGATCATCACTATCCGCATTCTTTTTCCTTTCGGTTAGCGAGGCCATGTTAACGCGGCAGAACCAGCCGGGGAAATCGGTGGGCGAAAATCCCACGATAATATTTAGCCGCCTTCATGCCCGTCGCCAAGCGCCACGATCAACACCGGCTAACCTCTTTCCATGACGTTGATGTGATGGCGGCGGCGGGACAAATTTGCCGCACCTTGTCGCCGATTGCATCGATGCGGCGAGATCGCACGTTTTTGCTCCTTTTGTCGCTTGCACTCATAGGTAGCCGGGTCTAGCCATAGGGTGAGGATCAAATCTGCCAGACTGTCTGTCCCCTTGAGGGGCGTCCGGGTCGCTTCCCGCGGCCGGGGGATGCTTTGCGTTGCAGTCGATGTTCGGGGAAGTTCAAATGCAAAAGGGTTTTCTGCTCGGTCTGTTCGCTTATGCGAGCTTTTCCTGGGGCGATGCCACGATCAAGTCGCTGGGATCACAGATCAGCGTTTTCGAGATCGGCTTCTTCAGCATCCTCTTTTCCGGCATCTTCATCTTCTTCAGCAAGCCACGCGAGGAAAGGTGGCGCGAATTCTGGCGCATGAGCCGGCCTTTCGCCGTGCATGGGCGCGCGATCTCCGGCCTCTTCGCCGGCATTTTCGGTATCTACGCCTTCACCACCATTCCGCTGGCGGAAGCCTATGCGCTGATCTTTCTGTCGCCGCTCTTCGTAACCGTCCTTTCCGCCGTGGTCCTGAAGGAGAATATCGGCCCATGGCGCTGGGCGGCGGTTCTGGCCGGCATTGTCGGTGTCATCCTCGTCGTGCGGCCGGGTTTCAAGACGCTGGAACTCGGCCATATCGCCGCCATTGGCGTCGCCTTCCTGGCGGCCATGACCATCGTGCTTTTGCGCTCGCTGGCGGGCAAGGAAAAGCGCACCTCGATCATGGGCGTGCTGCTGATTTACGGGCTCACCTTCAACGGCATTGCCTCCATCCCCGATTTTGTCATGCCCAACCTGCACCAGCTGCTGGCCTTCGCCTTCATCGGACTTTGCACGGCAACGGGGCAGATCACCCTTCTGGTCGCGACCCGCATTGCGCCGGCCAGCCAGATCGCGCCGTCGCATTATTCGCAGATCCTCTGGGCGGTGGCGATCGGTATCGCCTTCTTTCACGAATATCCTGACGCCATTGCGGTGCTCGGGCTGGCGGTCATCGCCGCATCGGGGCTGCTCACGATGATCCGCGAAAAGGTAAGGCTCGGCACCGTGCGCTGGAACCCGTTCTTCCGCAATCGGCTCTGATGTTCGATGCCGGCTGGAAATCAGGCCGGCTTGCCGACCTGATCGAGCAGCCAGGCCTGAAAGGCGCGGGCAAGCGCATTGTCCTGCCGCCCTTCCGGCAGGGCAACGTAGTAGCTCTTGTCGGTTTGCAGCGGGATGTCGAAGACGATGCCGAGACGGCCGGAGGCAAGTTCCGCCTCGATCAGATATTTCGGCAGAAGGGCAAAGCCGATGCCGCTGGCGGCGGCCTCGATGATCATCGAAAACTGGTCGAAACGGCTGCCCTGATAGGCATTGTCAGCCGTTACCCCGTTCATCTCCAGCCATTCCGTCCACAGCTTCGGTCGCGTCGTGACATGCAGCAGCGGCTGCCTTGCCAAATCCTGCACCCTGGTCACGCCGGCGCGGCTGAGCAGGGCGGGGCTTGCGACCGGCACGATCACCTCGTTGCATAAAAACGTGCAGGTGCCGTGCGCCCAGACCGGCTGGCCATAATGAATGGCGAGATCGAAACCTTCCTCATCGAAATCGAAGGGCTGTGATCGTGAGCCGACGGTGATCGTCATGTCGGGATTGGCGTCGATGAAGCGGTAGAGGCGCGGCATCAGCCAGCGGCTGCCGAAGGTCGGCAATGTGGCGACGGACAGGGATGCGTGCGATGTTCCGGCCGAGACCGCCCGCACCATCAGCTGCTCGGATTGCTGCAACAGGCGCCGCACGTCGGGCAGGAATTTCCGCCCCGCCTCCGACAGCACGACCCGCCTGCGGATGCGCTCGAACAGCTGCATCCCCGTCTGTGCTTCCAGCTCGCCGATCTGCCGGCTCACCGCACTCTGCGTGAGGTTGAGTTCTTCCGCCGCACGGGTAAAATTGCCATGCCTTGCCGCGCATTCGAACGCTTGCAGGGTAACGATGTCGGGAACCAGTCTTCTGCGCGGATCCATTCCATTCTCGCATCAACTTACCCGCTTTCCTCATTGGAAAAGGGTTGTTATGCCCATATATGATTACGGGAAAGAATGGAATGGTGTTTTGCCGGCCTGGCGGCACTGTTGACAAATTCGGGGAAAGAACAGCGACGGGAGTTGAAAGCGCCGTATCAAAACGGCCTTTCCTCCCCTTTCAGTCAAAAAGGACGATTGGATATGGATGCGACCACGAAGCTTGACGTGAAAAAGGAAGCCGCGGCCCTGCTCGACAGGATGGGTGTTGCCCGCGATCTTTATACCGGCGGCGACATGGCGTCTTTCAGCCCGGTGACGGGTGAGCAGGTCGCGAATCTCAAGACCGTGTCGGTCGAAGGCGTCGCAGCCGTGGTCGACCGGGCCGATGCCGCCTTCAAGACGTGGCGTAATGTGCCGGCGCCCCGTCGTGGCGAACTGATCCGGCTTCTGGGCGAAGAACTGCGCGCCTTCAAGGCCGATCTCGGCCGTCTCGTGTCGCTGGAAGCGGGCAAGATCCCGTCGGAAGGTCTCGGCGAAGTGCAGGAAATGATCGATATCTGCGATTTCGCCGTCGGTCTTTCCCGCCAGCTTTACGGTCTCACCATCGCCACCGAACGTCCCGGCCACCGCATGATGGAAACCTGGCATCCGCTCGGTGTCGTCGGCGTCATCTCGGCCTTCAATTTCCCGGTTGCCGTCTGGTCGTGGAATGCGGCGCTCGCCATCGTCTGCGGCAATTCGGTTGTCTGGAAGCCTTCGGAAAAGACGCCGCTGACGGCGCTGGCGGTTCAGGGCATCTTCGAACGGGTCGCCGCCCGTTTCGGCGATGCGCCGGAAGGCCTGTCGCAGCTGCTGATCGGCGATCGCGCCGTCGGTGAAGCGCTGGTGGACAATGCCAAGGTGCCGCTCGTCTCCGCCACCGGTTCCACCCGCATGGGCCGCGATGTCGGTCCGCGTCTGGCGAAGCGCTTCGCCCGCGCCATTCTGGAACTCGGCGGCAACAATGCCGGCATCGTCTGCCCGTCCGCCGATCTCGACATGGCGCTGCGCGCCATCGCCTTCGGCGCCATGGGCACCGCCGGCCAGCGCTGCACCACGCTTCGCCGTCTCTTCGTGCATGACAGCGTTTACGACCAGCTCGTGCCGCGGCTGAAAAAGGCCTATGCCTCCGTTTCCGTCGGCAACCCGCTGGAAACATCGGCACTCGTCGGCCCGCTGGTCGACAAGGCGGCTTTCGACGGCATGCAGAAGGCGCTCGAAGCGGCGAAAGCCCATGATGGCGTGGTGAATGGCGGCGGCCGTGTCGATACCGGCGCACCGGATGCCTATTACGTCAAGCCCGCGCTGGTGGAGATGCCGACGCAGGTTGGTCCCGTGCTCGAAGAGACTTTCGCGCCGATCCTTTATGTCATGAAATACAGCGATCTCGATCAGGCGATCGACGCCCATAACGCCGTCGCCGCCGGTCTTTCATCGTCGATTTTCACCCGTGATATCCAGGAATCGGAACGGTTCCTGTCGTCGGAGGGCTCGGATTGCGGCATTGCCAACGTCAATATCGGCACCTCGGGTGCGGAAATCGGCGGCGCGTTCGGCGGTGAGAAGGAAACCGGCGGTGGCCGCGAATCCGGTTCGGATGCGTGGAAGGCCTATATGCGCCGCGCCACCAACACGATCAATTATTCCAAGGCGCTGCCTCTGGCGCAGGGCGTTTCCTTCGATATCGAATAATCGCTTCTGCAATCGCGGCATCGATAGACAAATTGATCCATCATGCCGGCGCGGCTCCCTCCGCGCCGGCATTTCCATTCGACGGGTCGGGCGCGGGCGTCCGCGACGATTTGCGGAAAACATGCTTTTTCGCGGAATTTTATTCCCGCAATATCGCTCATATTGAATTATCGTCTCTCTATCGTTTTACTTGAAAACCCTAGCATTGCTCCATATCGCAGACCGGCCACAGGGGCTGGTGATAAGGAGATGAAATGCCAGCCGTCACCCGCCGTATCTTTTCCGCAGGCGTTCTCGTCGCCGCCACCTTCTCCGTGCTGCCGTTACAGGCCCGGGCGGCGGAAGAACTGAAGATCGGTTATCAGAAGACCGGCCTGCCGGTGATCGCAAGGCAGCAGGGCGTTATCGAAAAGGCGCTTGAGGCCAAGGGCGTCAAGGTGTCCTGGGTCGAGTTCACGGCAGGTCCGCCGCTGGTGGAAGCCCTGAATGTCGGCTCCATCAATGTCGGCTGGACAGGTGATGCGCCGCCGATTTTCGGCCAGGCGGCGGGATCGGCCATTGTCTATGTCGCAGCCCTTCCGTCGAACGGCAAGGGCGAGGCGATCTTCACCAAGCCTGAAAGCGGCATCAAGTCGGTTGCCGATCTCAAGGGCAAGAAGGTCGGCGTCGGCAAGGGCACCAGTGCGCACAACCTGCTGGTCGCGGCGCTGGAGAAGAACGGCCTGAAACTCGGCGATATCGAGGTGACCTATCTCAGCCCAGCCGATGCCGCGGCCGCTTTCGCCAGCGACAAGATCGATGCCTGGGCCGTCTGGGATCCGTTCTACGCGATTGCCGAAACCCGCTACAAGCCGGTGACCCTTGCCCGGACCAGCGATGTTCTTGATGTCAGCACCTATTTCCTCGCCAATCGCGACTATGCCAAATCGCATGCGGACACCATCAATATCACCCTCGATGCGCTGGGCGAGGCGGCGAAATGGTCGGCCGCCAATCGCGACAAGGTGGCCGCCGCCCTGCATGAGGTGACGGGTGTCCCGCTGGAGGCGCAGACGCTTGCCGCGAACCGCTCGGAATTCGGCATCACCAAGATCGACGACAAGATTATCGCCAGCCAGCAGGAAACCGCCGACCGATTTTACCGTCTTGGCCTCATTCCCAAACAGATCAGCATCAAGGATGCCGTCTGGTCGGGTGCGACCAACTGAGCCGGAGGAAATATGGTGAGCACCAGAAAGCGTTTCGACATTGGCGGCGCCACGGGCTGGCTGCTCCCGGCACTCATCCTGGTGGGGTGGGAGGCCGCGGCGCGTGTCGGCCTGATTTCGGCCAATGTGCTTCCGGCCCCCTCCGCTGTCGCGGAAGCTTTCTGGCGGCTTCTGCTTTCGGGTGAACTCATCGCCAATATCGGCGTCAGCTCCGCCCGGGCGCTTGCCGGTTTCGCCATTGGCGGCGCCATCGGCTTCATTTTCGGACTGGCCAACGGTCTGTCGAAATTTTCCCGCAGCTTCACCGACACGACGCTGCAGATGATCCGCAACATTCCGCATCTGGCGCTCATCCCGCTCGTCATCCTGTGGTTCGGCATCGATGAGGAGGCCAAGCTGTTCCTCGTCGCGCTCGGCGTGTTCTTCCCGATCTACATCAACACGCTGCTCGGTATTCAGGGCGTCGATCCGCAGCTGGTGGAGATGGGCCGCACCTATGGCATGTCGCCTTTCACCCTGTTCCGGCGGGTGATCCTGCCCGGTGCGCTGCCCGCCATTTTCACCGGCCTGCGTTATGCGCTCGGCATCATGTGGCTGACCCTCATCGTGGCGGAAACCATCTCCTCCTCCTCCGGCCTTGGCTATATGGCCATGCAGGCGCGCGAATTCCTGCTGATCGACGTCGTGGTGCTGTCGATCCTCATCTATGCGCTTCTCGGCAAGCTGGCGGACAGTTTCGCCCGTTTCCTCGAAAGCGTCTTCCTGCAATGGCATCCAGCCTTCAAGAAAGTCTGAGGTAACCCATGTCGACCGGCAATGTGACGACGCTGAGACGCCCCGATGCCCCGCAATCCCTTCCCTTCGGCACGGAGGCGAAGACCGAACAACGCGACAAGCCCGCTGAAGGCAAGGTCGCCTTCAGCTTTCGCAATGTGGTAAAGAGCTTTGGCGACAAGCCGGTCCTGCGCGGCATCGATCTCGACGTGCGGGAAGGCGAGTTTCTGGCCATCATCGGCAAGAGCGGTTGCGGCAAGAGTACGCTTTTGCGCATTCTGGCCGGTCTCGATACGCCGACGACCGGAACCGTCTCGAAAGACCCATCGAGCCGCACCCGCATGATGTTCCAGGAGCCGCGCCTTCTGCCCTGGGAGCGCATCGCCAACAACGTGTCCGTGGGCCTGACCGGCATTGCCAAGGGCGAGGCGGCGCAGGAACAGGCGCTTGCCATTCTCGACGAGGTGGGGCTGAAGGATCGGGCGGGCGAGTGGCCCTATGTGCTGTCGGGCGGGCAGAAGCAGCGCGTGGCCCTGGCGCGCGCGCTGGTGGCCCATCCGCAGATCCTGGCGCTGGATGAACCGCTCGGTGCGCTCGATGCGCTCACCCGCATCGAAATGCAGCTGTTGCTGGAGCGCATCTGGCGCAAGCAGAAATTCACCGCGGTCCTCGTCACCCATGACGTGTCGGAGGCCGTGGCGCTTGCCGACCGCATCGTCGTCATCGATGAGGGCCGCATCGCGCTCGATCTCGATGTGAAGCTGCCGCGTCCGCGCCGTCATGGCACGGCGGAATTTGCAAGGCTGGAAGAGCAGGTTCTGAACCAGCTCTTCGGTCGCGGTGAGGTGAACGGATAAAAATGGACCGGCAGGGCCGAGACCCCGCCGGGACCATGTCTTAGCCGATGCTCATCAGGCTGGCATTGCCGCCGGCGGCCGTGGTGTTGACGCTGACGGAGACCTCTTCCACCAGCCAGTCGAGATTGTAAGGCTGGCTTTCGCCGGAAAGCGCGTCCGTCGTGGCGGCCTGAACCAGAACCAGCGGGCCGGGCAGGGCGGCGATCTTCCTGTTGACCGCAATCACGCGATCGGCGTCGCCCTCGACCAGCGCACCGGCAAAGGGGGTCGATTTTTCCCAGTCATCGGCCCAGAGGATGCGCGAGGTGACGGTTGCCGGCAGGCCGTAGATCGCCTTTTCCAGCCCCGATGCATTGTCGATGACGACCGCGTTTCCGGTGGAAAGCGCCGCCGCAAGCTGGCGGTAAAGCCCCTGTTCGGTGGCTGGCACCAGCAGGATCTTGCCGCGCGGATGCAGCGCATAGACGTTGCGCTCGCCGACGGGGCCTGCCAGCTCGGTCTCGAAACCGAGGCCGGAAAGTGCCGCGGCCTGCCGTGCGGCTTCGGCAGCGACGGTCTGACCATTTTCATCCAGCCAGCGGGCGAGATCGACCGCCGCCTGATCCTGCTGGCTGGCGATGCGGTCGATCTTCGGCGCTTTCTCAGTCATGCGCCCGAGATAGAGCGGGCCGCCGGCCTTGGGGCCGGTTCCGGAAAGGCCGCGCCCGCCGAACGGCTGCACGCCGACCACCGCGCCGATGATGTTGCGGTTCACATAAAGATTACCAGCCGCAACGCGGGATAGGACATGCTGGATCGTATCGTCGAGACGTGTATGCAGTCCGAAGGTCAGGCCGTAGCCGGTGGCGTTGATCTCGTCGATCAGCCGGTCGAGATTGTCGCGCTTGAAGCGGATGACATGCAGCACCGGCCCGAAGACTTCGCGCTTCAGATCGGCGAGCGATTTCATCTCGATAATGGTTGGCGGCACGAAGGTGCCCTTGCCGGTCTCGCCCGCAAGCGTGATCTGTTCGATGCGGTGGCCGAGCGAACGCATGCCGTCAATGTGTTTTTCGATGATGTCTTTTGCTTCTGCGGTGATGACGGGGCCGACATCGACGGAGAGCCGATCCGTGCGGCCGATGCGCAATTCATGCAGCGCACCCTTCAGCATGGTCAGCGTGCGGTCCGCCACATCGTCCTGCAGGCAGAGAATGCGCAGCGCCGAGCAGCGCTGGCCGGCGCTGTCGAAGGCGGATGCGATGACATCGGCGACGACCTGTTCGGCAAGTGCGGAGGAATCGACGATCATGGCGTTCTGGCCGCCGGTCTCGGCAATCAGCGGCACCGGCTGGCCACTGGCCAGAACCCGGCCGGCAAGCTGGCCCTGAATGAGCCGCGCCACCTCGGTTGAACCGGTGAACATCACGCCCGCCGTCAGTGGGGAGCCGACGAGGGCCGCGCCCGTCTTGCCGTCGCCCGGCAGGAGCTGCACGGCGTCTTGCGGAACGCCTGCCTCATGCAGCAGGCGCACGCCCTGCGCAGCAATGAGCGGCGTTTCTTCGGCGGGCTTTGCCAGAACCGGATTGCCGGCAACCAGCGCCGCCGCCACCTGTCCGATGAAGATCGCAAGCGGGAAGTTCCACGGGCTGATGCAGACGACCGGGCCGAGCGGCGTTTCGCCGGCCTTGAAATTCTTGCGTGCTTCCGCTGCGTAATAACGCAGGAAATCGATGGCCTCGCGTATTTCGGCAATGGCGTTCGGCATGGATTTGCCCGCCTCGCGCATGATGAGGCCGAGCAGATCGGGCATTTCGGCCTGCATGGCGTCGGCGGCCCGCTCCAGGCAGGCGGCGCGTTCTCCCACCGGGATGGAGGGCCAGCTTGAAGCCGCTGCCCGCTGCATGGCCGCTTCGACATCGGCCTGCGTCGGCTCGGTCACATGACCGACGATATCGGTGTGATCGCCGGGGTTGAGGACCGGGCGCGTCTGGCCGCCCGCCTGTGGCGCGGCAGCCTTCCATTCCGTTGCGGCACCTGCCTTCAGGACCTTGTCGAGTGCGGAGAGTGTGGTTTCACTGGAGAGGTCGAGGCCGGCGGAATTTCTCCGCTCTGGGCCGAAGAGACCTGCGGGTGCCACGATGCGATCGTGACGTGCACCGGGAACGGCATAGGCTTTGACCACGGCGACCGGGTCTTCGAGCAGCGAATCGACCGGTACGGCTGGATCGGCAATGCGGTTGACGAAAGAGGAGTTCGCGCCGTTTTCCAAAAGGCGGCGGACGAGATAGGCCAGCAGCGTCTCATGGGTGCCGACCGGGGCATAAAAGCGGCATGGCCGGTCGAGCTTCTTCTTACCGACGACCTCGCCATAAAGCGGTTCGCCCATGCCGTGCAGGCACTGGAACTCGTAGTCGCCGAGTTTGAAATCCGGGCCTGCGAGATGGTAGATCGTCGCCATGGACTGTGCATTGTGGGTCGCAAATTGCGGGAAGACCAGATCGCGCGCGGCAAGCAGCTTGCGGGCGCAGGCGATGTAGGAGACATCCGTGTGCACCTTGCGGGTGAAGACCGGGAAGTCCTCCAGCCCGTCCACCTGCGCGCGTTTGATTTCCGCGTCCCAATAGGCGCCCTTGACGAGACGCACCATGATGCGGCGGCCCGAACGGCGGGCGAGATCGATGATGTAATCCAGAACGAAGGGGCAGCGGCGGCCATAGGCCTGCACCACGAAACCGAGGCCGTTCCAGCCGGCGAGATCCCCGTCGAGTGCCAGTTCCTCCAGCAGGACGAGCGACAGTTCCAGCCGGTCGGCTTCTTCGGCATCGATGTTGAGGCCGATATCATAGGTCTTGCTGAGCAGCATCAGCGATTTGACACGCGGCAGAAGCTCCGCCATCACCCGCTCGGCCTGCGCGCGAGCGTAACGCGGATGCAGCGCCGAAAGCTTGATCGAAATGCCCGGCCCGCCATAGATGCCGCGTCCCGCCGAGGCTTTGCCGATGGCGTGGATGGCGTTTTCATAATCCTTATAATAACGCTCCGCATCCTTTGCGGTCGTCGCGGCTTCGCCCAGCATGTCGTAGGAATATTGGAAGCCCTGCTCCTCCAGCGGCTTGGAGCGTTTGATCGCTTCGCCGATCGTCTCGCCGGTCACGAACTGCTCGCCCATCATGCGCATGGCCATGTCGACGCCACGGCGGATGACGGGTTCGCCGGCCCGGGCGATGAGCTTGGTCAGCGCCGCCGACAGGCCGCTGTCATTGACCGTGGAGGTCAGCTTGCCGGTGATGACGAGGCCCCAGGTGGCGGCGTTGACGAACAGCGAACGCCCGCCGCCTATATGGGACTTCCAGTCGCCGCGCGCGATCTTGTCGCGGATCAGCGCATCACGGGTGGCGGTGTCGGGAATGCGCAGCAGCGCTTCGGCAAGGCACATCAAAGCCACGCCCTCATGGCTGGACAGCGAATATTCCTGCACCAGCCCCTCAACGCCGGTGCCCCTGGTCTTGGCGCGCAGGGCCTCGATCAGCGTGCGTGCCGTGCCGCGAATGGCCGCTGCCTGTTCGGATGTCACCGTCGCCGCCTCGATCAGCGGCGCAAGGCACTCTTCCTCCGGGCGGCGATAGGCGGCGGTGATCGCCTTGCGCAGCAGGCTCTGCTCGCGCACCGGCGGCGCGAAATTCTGGAAAATACCGTTCGCCACTACACCGGCGTTGCTTGCACCATCGGCCATTCTGAAAACCCTGAAAAAGCTGTTGAAGACAGACCGTCGGCGGCAGCGTGTCCTGCGCCCGCCGCTTGTCATCCTGTCGCCGACAATAACATCACAGATGAAATTGCTATGGGCTTATTTTCAGCATAAAATAGGAAATATGAACTTTTATTATTGATATATGGCGTAAAAATACATGGCAAACAGTCAAAAAACAGACGATCTGGATCACTTCGATCTGAAGATTCTCGAGGCGCTCAGCGAGGACGGGCGCATGTCCGTGCTGCAGCTGTCAAAGAGGGTCGGTCTTTCCAAGACGCCGTGCCAGACGCGGCTGAAGCGGCTGGTGGACGAGGGTTATATTCTCGGCTTCCGGGCCGTGCTCAATCCGCACAAGCTCGGGGTCGATCACATCGCCTTCGCCGAGGTCAAGCTTTCCGATACGCGGGAAAAAGCGCTGGAGGAATTCAACACGGCGGTGCGCAAGATCAAGGAGGTGGAGGAGTGCCACATGATCGCCGGCGCCTTCGATTATCTCTTGAAGGTGCGCACCAGCGATATCCGCAAATACCGCCGGGTGCTTGGCGAAAAAATCTCGAGCCTGCCATCGGTGGCCAATACCTCCACCTTCGTGGTCATGCAGTCGGTCAAGGAGACCGGCATCTGAGAAGTGGACATTAAAAAACGGGCAGACGCCTGCCTGCCCGTCTTGTTCCTGAGTTCAGTTCTTTCAGCGTGCCGTGGCGGCTGCGGTGACCGCGCTCATCTGCGCGTCGGGACCGAATTCGTTTTCGTTTTCGATGCCCAGCAATTCCTGCAGACGCAGCCTTGCGCGGCTGACGCGGCTCTTGATCGTGCCAACGGGGCAACCGCAAATCTCGGCGGCTTCTTCGTAAGCGAAGCCTGACGCGCCGATCAGCAGGATCGCTTCGCGCTGGTCATCCGGCAGTTTGGCGAGTGCGGCGCGGAAATCCTGAAGATCGACCGAGCCGTGCTGCTCCGGCGGCACGGAGAGACGTGAGGTATAGACCCCATCCGTATCCTGCACCTCACGGCCGGACTTGCGGATCTGGCTGTAGAATTCGTTGCGCAGGATCGTCACCAGCCATGCCCGCATATTGGTGCCCGGCTGATAGCTGTCCTGTTTGGCCCATGCCTTCATGATCGTATCCTGCACGAGGTCGTCGGCGCGGTCCCTCGAGCGGATGAGCGAAATCGCAAAGGCGCGCAGGTTCGGCAGCGCCGCCAGCATTTCCCGCTTGAAATTGTATTCTGTCTGCTCCGGCTCTTTCGCCATCATTCCTCCGAAGCCTTGATCTTGGCTCTGCTTTCGGCTTCATCGAGTTTTTCGAGAAGGTCGAGGAATTTGTCAGGGATGCCTTCGTCCTGAACGGCATCATAAAGCTCCCTGAGCTTACGGGAAATCACCGCCCGCCCGGAGTGCGGAACCTGGGGGGCGGCCGAATTGTCCGGCTGATCTTGGTCCGATTGAAATATGCTCATAACGTCGGGTATTCCTTTTGCGTCGTGGCCAAGAATGCGCGATGAAAAAAATAGTTCCGGCGGTCCGGAACTTTTTTTGCGATGCGCACGTTGCTATCTCGGGTTTGCGTTGCAGACCGCATGAAAGGGGAGAATTCCATGTCAGTTTCTACACGCATCGCACCGCACCTGCCATATCTGCGCAGGTTCGCGCGTGCCGTTTGCGGCTCACAATCCACGGGCGATGCCTATGTTGCGGCAACGCTCGAAGCTCTGATCGCCGATATCAGCATTTTTCCGCAGACAAGCAACGATCGGGTGTCGCTCTATCAATTGTTCGTATCGATCTTTAGTTCCGTCACGATCAATATTAAGGCCGATGAAAACCTCTCGGGATGGGAAAAGCGTGCTTCCGCGAACCTCTCCGCCGTGCCGCCGCTCGCCCGTCAGGCCTTTCTGCTGACGACGGTCGAAGAATTCACGCCTTCCGAAGCCGCAGAGGTTCTGAAGGTGTCGGAAGATCAGGTCGGCGGCCTGATTGACGAAGCGGCTTCCGAAATCGCCCGGCAGGTGGCAACCGATATCATGATCATCGAGGACGAGCCTCTGATCGCCATGGATATCGAGCAGATGGTCACCGATCTCGGCCACCGCGTCACCGGCATCGCCCGCACGCATACCGAGGCTCTCGACCTCTTCCATCGCACCCAGCCCAAGATGATCCTTGCCGACATTCAGCTTGCGGATGGCAGTTCCGGTCTCGATGCAATGAAGGATATCCTGCAGATGACCTCCCTCCCGGTCATCTTCATCACGGCGTTTCCCGAGCGTCTTTTGACGGGCGAACGGCCCGAGCCGACATTCCTTGTGACGAAACCCTTCAATCCGGACATGGTGAAGGCGCTTATCAGCCAGGCCCTGTTTTTCAACGAAAGCTCACGCGTCGCGGCGTGAAATATGCCGAAACCGCAGGCCGGCCGGGAACCAGTCTGGTGCCCGGGCGTTGGCGGTTACGGTCGTGGGGATTGACCTGCGGCTTTCTGCAAGGAGACGAATTTGCATCGGCTGGCATGGCATAACGCGGAGAGGGATGAAAGCGAGCTTCACGATTCGCTTGTCCTTGCCTTGCTCGATTCGGGTGAGACGGTCATGCTCCAGGACTGGAACCGCGACTATATATTCGTGGCCAATCTGCCGGATGTCTGGAAACTGCCGGCCGACACCCATCCCACCGATGAAAATCTCTTCGGCAACGACCTGTCGGTGCGGCTGGCCGAACTGAAAAGGGACATGGTGACCGCGGGCAGCCGCGGCATGCTGGAAGTCAACGCCGGCAAGGACCGCGTCTTCCAGTTCCAGGTCCATTCGACCTTCAATCAATCGAACCAGATGGTGATGAAAACCACCATCCGCGAGGTAACGGCGGAAAGGCGGCGCGAGCAGCTTTTGCGTTCGTTGCTGCGCGAGGTCAGCCATCGCTCCAAGAACCTTCTGGCAATTATCCAGAGCCTTGCGGGCCAGACGGCCCGTTTCAGTCTCACCAAGGATGATTTTTTGCGCAAGTTCCGGGGCCGGCTGCATGCGCTTGCCCAGAGCCAGGATCTCATCACGGATTCGGACTGGCGGGGCGCACGCATATTCGAACTTCTGCGCCAGCAATTCGATCTCTATGTGCCGGAATATCCAAACCTCATCCACATGGAAGGCGAAAATCTGCTGCTCAACCCCAACGGGGCGCTTTATATCGGGCTGGCCTTCCACGAACTGGTGGTCAATACGGTCAGCCACAGCGGCAATCTCGCCTATCACCCGCCGATATCGCTGCAATGTCGTCAGGAGGGTGATTTTTATATCGTCGAATGGAACGAGCCGGTGACGCCGTCGAAAGAACCGGCAGAGGCCCGGCGCGGCAGTTTCGGCAGCGTCGTGCTGGAAAAAGTGGTGCCTTCCGCGCTTGCAGGAAGCGCCGAATATCAGCTGACGCCGGAGCGGATCGTCTACCGGCTGAAATTCCCGTCCGGCGACGCCGCGGAATCCTGAGACCATTACCGCTTGCGGTGCGCCATTGCCCTTATGCCTCGGCACAACAAAAAGCACGGCCCATGAAAGAGCCGTGCTATTTTATGACAGGTTTTCAGGGGCGAAACCTGTTTATATCAGCCAAGCTTCAGGCGGGGACGGGGGAATTGCTTGGCCTGCAGTAAAAATGCGCTCAAGCGGATTCGGTTCCCGAAAAATGCAATTTTTTAACATTCGGCAAAATAGCGGTCTTTTTGTCGGTTTCGTCCGTCTCAGTGCGGCCCGGTCTGGTCCGGTCGCTTGGGGACGAAATAGCGCATCGGCGCCTCCAGCGACCATTCGAAGCCGGTTTTACGATACTCGGTCGTGACCTGGCCGCCAAAGGCGCCTTCCGCATGTCTTTTGATAACCGTGGTGCCGAAGCCCTTGCGGCTCGGTTCGCTGGCGGGCGGGCCGCCCGTCTCGACCCAGGCGAGATGGAGCATCTGCCGTCCGTCTTTTTCGAGCGGCTGCCAGCTGATGCTGATTTTTCCAGGTGGAACCGATAAGGCTCCGTATTTGATGGAGTTCGTCGTCAGTTCATGGATCACGAGGCCAAAATTCTGGGCGGCCTCGGGCGAAAGCATGAAATCCTCCCCAGTCAGGACGAAACGCTGCGATACGGGGCCAAAAACATCGAGGTGGGTCTCGATCAGCTTGCGGATCGGCAGACCCTGCCACTGAACTTCCGCCAAGGCCCGGATCGACATTCCCAGACCGCGCAGGCGGTGATCCACTTCCTTCTGGAATTCGGGGATGCTTTTGTTCTCCCGCCCCAATTGCCGGATCATCGCCTGAACCAGCGTCAGAATGTTCTTGGAGCGATGTACCAGCTCATGCAGCAGCAGCTGCAGCCGTTCTTCCGACTGGCTTCTGTCGAAGGAGGCGTTGGAAAGCGCGATGGCGACCTGGTTGGCCTCCTTTATCTTGGTATCGACGGGCGCCACGATCTCGCCTTCACCGATGCGCTCGGCCATGTGGGTGAGGTCGCGGATGGAACTGCGCAATTGCCGGCCGACCAGATAGGCGCCGCCAATGGCGATCAGCACCAGCACAAGGCTGCCGATCATCATCTGTCGCCAGGTGTCGATCAGCGCCGCCTGGCTTGCGGCGAGCGGTCCCCACATCACTGTCTTCCATTGCCAGCCCGGCAATTGCGCATAGGCGTAGAGATTGCCCTTGCCATCGAAAAAATTACCGCTGAAGGCCTGCATTTCCGAAAGTATGGCCGGATCGACAAACGGCTTGCCCACTTCCGCCTCGTCCTGCGCGCTGGAAACGACGACGCGGTTGGTGCCGTCGATGATGGCGACCGCCCAGTTGCGCGGCAGGTTTTCCGTCGGAATGAGCCGGCTCAGATCGCTGGCGTTCTGCGTCAGGATCAGCGCGTCCCCGGCGGATGCGAGGTCCGGATCGAGCGGCATGGTGACGTTGAATACCCACTCCTTGCTGGTGGAGCCGAAAAACAGATCCGAGACGGTGATGCGGCGGGAATCGATCGCCTTGGCCAGATTGGCCTCGGCCGGCACCTTGCCGAGGGTCTGGCCATAGGACACCCGGGTGTTGAGGCGCTGCTGCCCGTCCTTGGTGGCGAGAAGGGCGTAGAGGCCCTCCCTTTTCAGGCTTTCGGCGACGCGCCCCTGAAATGCCGCGAGATTGCCGCTCTCGAGTTCGGGGAATTGCGACAGCAGATTGAGCGAGGTGGCGATTTCCTGCAGGCGGCGGTCGATGTTGCGGCTGACGACCCGGACATCCTCGATGGTCTCCCGCTGCAGGTCGTCGCGTTTTTCGGCTTCGAGGCGAAGCATCAGATAGCCGACGAAAAGAATGAGCGGCAGGGTGATGACGGTTGCCATCACCACCAGATAAGTGCCGATGGAAGCAGTCGGAAAAAAATTAGCGCTGCGCCGGCGCAAAAGCGAAATCATGTCCTTCAGTCTGTCGCCGGGTCGAGGCATATAAAAACTCCGGCAGTTATCGCATTGTTACGGCATCGATAATACCGTGCCCTCCTCCTTTAGCAATGCCTGATTTTCACCTTCGGTTGTCGCAACGCGCGACAATTGCATCGGCGCGACCGAAAAAATCGGAACTATTTCAACGATGAGCCCGTTTGCAAAACGAACCGGCCAGGCAACAAGAACGACATTCACCATCGCCCGGCCAGTTGAGAACGATGAAAGGAAGGTACGAAATGGCAAAGAAACTCACGATACTCGTCACCGCCGCCCTGATGGGCACGACGGCTTTCGCGCCGCTGGCCATCGCTCAGGGCACCACCCAGCCGGCACCGGCAAATCCGGGCGCGCAGACCGAACCGGCGGCTCCGCTGGCGCCGGCTGCTCCTTCGGCCAATGACAGCGCGGCCGCCACAACCGGCGGCGCCTATCTGACGGAGCAGGGCGAAACCCAGATCAGCGCCAATGACTATATCGGCAAGTCGGTCTACACCGCAGCCGATGAGAGCATCGGTAACGTCACCAACCTCATCCTGGAGGAAAATGGCGGCCTTGTCGCAGCCGTGATCGGTGTCGGCGGCTTCCTCGGCATTGGCGCAAAGGATGTGGCGGTTCCGATGGACAAGGTGACGATGACGCGTAATGCGCAGGACGGGACCATTCGTCTGACGACCACGGAAACGGCGGAAACGCTGAAGGCTGCCCCGGAATTCAAGACGCTGGAACAGAAAACCAGCGAAAAGAACGCGGCAACCCCGGCCTCACCGGACAGCACGACGACATCCGCCACCAAGCCTTGATCCCATACCTGGGAGGCAGGAGCGGGACCGGCTTCAAACAGCTGTCCCGCGGGAGACACCGGCCAGAGGCCGGTGTCTTTTTGTCTGCACAGCCGATGCCGTTCAGTCGCCGGCGTTGCGCGAGGAATGCCACGCCCAGGCGGATTTGATGATATCCGACAGCGAATAACGCGGTTCCCAGCCGAGAACCTCCTTCGCCTTGTCGTTATTGGCGACGAGGGTGGTGGAATCGCCGTCGCGCCGTCCGGCATATTCGACGGGGAAGGGGCGGCCGGAAACTTCGGAAATTGCCGCCAGCAGTTCCTTCACCGTGGTGCCGGTGCCGGTGCCGAGATTGAGTTCCACGGTCTGCCCGCCGGCCAGCAGATAGTCCACGGCCCGCACATGCGCGTCGGCAAGGTCGAGAATGTGGATATAGTCGCGCACGCAGGTGCCGTCGCGCGTGTCGTAATCCGTGCCGAACACCTTGAAGCCCTGACGCCGGCCGAGTGCCGCCTCGATGGCGAGCGGGATCGCATGGGTTTCCGGCTTGTGCCATTCTCCGATGCGGCCTTCGAAGTCCGCGCCGGCGGCATTGAAGTAACGCAGCATCACCGAGCGCAGCCCCTTATAGGTGCTGTAATCCTTCAGCGCCTGCTCCACCACCCATTTGGTGCGGCCATAGGGGTTGATCGGCGCCTGACGGTGCGTCTCGTCGATCGGCACCTGTTCGGGCAATCCGTAGGTGGCGCAGGTGGAGGAAAACACGAAGGCGGTCACGCCGGCATCGATGGCGGCGGAAAGCAGGTTGAGCGAGCCGATGACGTTGTTGTCGTAAAAGGCGACGGGCTGCTTCACCGATTCGCCGACCTCGATCAGCGCGGCGAAATGCAGGACGGCTTCCGGCCGGTGTTTGGCGAAAACCTCGTCGAGCCGCGCCCGGTCGCGGATATCGCCCTGTTCGAAGGGTCCCCAGCGGACGAATTCCTCGTGCCCGTTGGAGAGATTGTCGAAAACGACCGGTTCATATCCTCGCTCAGACAGGAGAAGGCAGGTGTGCGAACCGATATAGCCGGCACCGCCGACGACAAGGACTTTCTTCTTCATCAATCGCCTTTCAGAAAATTACGGACGCGCCGAGACTGTATGTCACTTTGTTCAAATAAGGGCGGCGTGGCACGGGATGCCGTCAACCAATCTATCCTTCGCGGGTAACATAAAAAAAACCGCGCATCCATGCTCTGGATGCGCGGTTTGCCCTGTGATGTCGCCAAGAAATTACTTGGGCTTTTTCGTACCGGCGCGGGTGGCGAGAAAACCGGCGGCAGCAGCGACAGCAAGCGTTGCATAGGGCCGCGCCTGAATGGCCAGCGTCAGCAGCGATTGCAGGGCCAAGGGTGCCGCAGTGAGCGGAGCCGCCGTCAGCGGCGCCACCGGTCTTGCGGCATAGGCCCTTGGACGTTTGACGATCGCCAGCGCCACCAGCATGATGACGCCGAGCAGGAAGGCCGAGCCGGCAACAACAAGTGCCGCCGGGCCTGCCCCAACATGATGGGCGAGATAGATGGAGCCCGCCACCACCGCGGCGACAAAGGCGATCAAGAAAAATATCGCGGTCAACACCCAGAGAATGATGGTGGCGCGCAGACGCCGCGTGACCACGCGCCCCTCTCGCTGGGTCTCTCCCAGATAGACCAGCAATGCCTCAAGCATGAGCGGACGCCTTATCGACGTGTCAGAAGGGCAAGCACGAAGCCGACACCGACGGCGATGCCGAGGGACTGGAGCGGATTTTTCTGAACCTGATCGGTCAGATTGTCGTTGAGCGTGGAGATTTCGCTGCGGACGCTCTCGGCCATCTCGCCGGAAGCGGTCAGGGCGTCGTCGGCGACGCGGGCGGCCTGGGCTTTCAATTCATGCGACGCGCCGACGCCAAGCGCTTTTACGCTCTTGGCAAGATTTGCCAGATCTTCGCGAAGCTGGGCGAGCTGCGCCGCGACATCGGCTGCATCACCGTTTTCGAGGGATTGCTGGATCTTGTCATTCACGCTGCTACGCACGCTTGCCATAGGTGAAGTCCTTCCTGAACATCGTTGATGGAAATGGCGGCATGTTACAGACTGCCGCCGTTCACGAACCTTCGTTACGGCGGCCGAACACCCGCCTGTCCGTCATTCAAACGCGCCCATGCCGGCTTGGTTCCGCAAGGGAAGGTGTTTTCTTCACAGGCATTTCGGCTCGGGGGCGATTTTGCAGGAATTCGGCGCCGGACATTTGTTTTCCTGTCACAAGCATCCTATAAGGCCCATCATCGAGACGTACCTTGACTTCAATCAATATGTGAAACGACATGCTCCAGACGCCCTATTATCTCATCGACAAGACAAAACTTCTCCGCAACATGGAGAAGATTGCCTATGTGCGGGAAAAATCCGGCGCCAAGGCGCTTTTGGCGCTGAAGTGCTTTGCCACATGGTCCGTGTTCGATTTCATGTCGCAATATATGGACGGCACCACCTCCTCCTCGCTTTACGAGGTGCGTCTCGGCCGCGAGAAATTCGGTGGCGAGACCCATGCCTATTCCGTCGCCTACGCCGATTACGAAATCGACGAGGTGATTGCGAATGCCGACAAGATCATCTTCAACTCGATCGGGCAGCTTGAGCGTTTCGCCGACAGGGCTTCCAGCATCACCCGTGGCCTTCGCCTCAATCCGCAGGTCAGCTCTTCAAGCTTCGATCTTGCCGATCCTGCGCGCCCGTTCAGCCGGCTGGGCGAGTGGGATGTCGCCAAGGTCGACAAGGTCATGGACCGCATTTCCGGCTTCATGATCCATAACAATTGCGAAAACAGCGATTTTTCGCTGTTCGACCGGATGTTGACGCAGATCGAGGAAAAATTCGGATCGCTGCTGTCGCGCGCCGAATGGGTGAGCCTCGGCGGCGGCATCCACTTCACCGGCGACAATTATCCGCTCGACCAGTTCTGCGACCGCTTGGCGGCGTTTTCGGAAAAATACGGCGTGCAGGTCTATCTGGAGCCGGGTGAAGCCTCGATTACGAAGAGCACGACGCTGGAAGTGACGGTTCTCGATACGCTGTTCAACGGCAAGAATCTGGCCATCGTCGACAGCTCCATCGAAGCGCATATGCTCGATCTCCTGATCTACCGCGAAAGCGCCAAGGTGTCGCCGAACGAGGGCGAGCACCCCTACATGGTCTGCGGCAAGTCCTGCCTCGCCGGCGATATTTTCGGCGATTTCCGCTTCGACAAGGAGCTGAAGGTCGGTGACCGTATCTCTTTCCAGGATGCCGCCGGCTACACCATGGTCAAGAAGAACTGGTTCAACGGCGTGAAGATGCCGGCGATCGCCATCAAGGAACTCGACGGCACCGTGCGCGCCGTTCGTGAATTCGACTTTGCCGATTTCGAGCAAAGCCTGTCTTAAACCCTGTTTTTAACATGAAACGAAGCTCATCCCTGCGGGGAAAAGGAGGCATCACCTGAAATGAAGAAGAACGTTCTGATCATCGGCGCCGGTGGCGTAGCACAGGTCGTGGCGCATAAATGCGCCCAGAACAGCGATGTATTGGGAGACATTCATATTGCGTCACGGACTTTGGAAAAGTGCCGCAAGATTGTCGAGTCCGTACGCGAAAAGAAGAGCCTCAAGACAGATGTGAAACTTGAGGCCCATGCGCTTGACGCGATGGATATCGAGGCGACGAAAGCCTTGATCAAAAAAACCGGCGTGGAAATCGTCATCAATGTCGGTTCGGCTTTCGTCAACATGTCCGTTCTTCGTGCCTGCATGGACACGGGTGTTGCCTATATGGATACGGCGATCCACGAGGATCCGACCAAGATTTGCGAGACGCCGCCGTGGTATGGAAACTACGAGTGGAAGCGCGCTGAAGAGTGCAAGGAAAAGGGCATTACCGCCATTCTCGGCGTCGGTTTCGACCCGGGCGTGGTCAACGCCTATGCGCGTCTCGCCAAGGATGACTATTTCGACAAGGTCACCTCGGTCGATATCGTCGATATCAATGCCGGCAGCCACGGCCGCTGGTTCTCGACCAATTTCGATCCGGAAATCAACTTCCGCGAATTCACCGGCGTCGTTTACTCCTGGCAGAAGGGTGCGTGGCAGACGAACCAGATGTTCGAAGTCGGCCAGGAATTCGACCTGCCGGTCGTCGGCAAGCAGAAGGCCTATATGACGGGTCACGATGAAGTGCATTCGCTGTCCAAGAACATGGACGGTGCGGATGTGCGTTTCTGGATGGGCTTCGGCGATCACTACATCAACGTCTTCACCGTGCTGAAGAACCTCGGCCTTTTGTCCGAAAAGCCGGTCAAGACGGCCGAAGGTCTCGAAGTCGTGCCGCTGAAGGTGGTCAAGGCCGTGCTGCCCGATCCGTCTTCGCTGGCGCCCGATTATGTCGGCAAGACCTGCATCGGCGATATCGTCAAGGGTATCAAGGACGGCAAGGAGCGCGAAGTCTTCATCTACAACGTGGCCGACCATAAGGAAGCTTACGAAGAAGTCGGCTCGCAGGGCATTTCCTACACCGCCGGCGTTCCGCCGGTCGCCGCTGCCATGCTGATCGCCACCGGCGAATGGGATGTGAGGCAGATGGCCAATGTGGAAGAGCTGCCGCCGAAGCCGTTCCTGAACATCCTGAACAAGATCGGCCTTCCGAACCGCATCAAGGACGAAAACGGCGACCGCGCGCTGGAGTTCTGAGCGCAGACGTTTTGAGAAGTTGAGACAAAATAAAAGCCCCGCGAAAGCGGGGCTTTTTGTTGCTGACCAGTTTTTCGACCGAACAGTTTGGCGAAGTTGTAGCACCCTCACTGTCACCCCGGATTTAATCCGGGGTCCAGCGCGATCAAGTCCTTGATCGCGAGAGAATCTTTTCACGGTGCAGACGCACCGTGGCTGGATGCCGGCTCAAGGCCGGCATGACGGCAGAAATCTTGCCGGCGATCCAGAGCCTCGCCTGAACGGGACCCGAGTAACCCTTAGCCCTTCGTGGGCTTCGGCCCACGCTTCTCGAAAGGCTTGTCCTTCTTGCCCTCGTATTTCGGCTTGTCGCCAAAGGGCTTTTTCTTCTTCCAGGGCTTGTCGTCGCCCTTGCGGTCATCGCGGGGGCCGCTCGCATTGTCCGACTTGCTGAATTTCCGCTGCGCCTTGGCCGGGCGCGTGTCTTCGCGGAAGCCGCCGGTCATTTCCGGCTTGCCTTCCAGCGCCTTCAGGCGAATGCCCTTTTCGAGCGTCATGTCCTTGCCGATGGCCGAGGTGAAACGGTCGACGGCATCGGCCGCCAGTTCCACGAAGGTTTCCGTCTGCTGCATGCGGATCGCGCCGATATCCTGGCGGGTGATCTTGCCGAAACGGCAGAGCATGGGGATCAGCCAGCGCGGTTCGGCGCTCTGCTTGCGGCCGACGGACAGCGAAAACCAGGCGCTGTCGGCGAAATCGGAGCGTTCGCGGCGCGGCGCATTGTTCTCGACCGTCTCGAAACTGTCACGGCGCGGCTTGCGGCTGTTGTCCAGCGAGACTTCGGTGATGTCTTCCGGTGCGGAGCGTCCGGCGTGGTAGAGGCGTACGAAGGCGGCGGCGACCTTTTCCGCACCATGCTGTTCGAGCAGCCTGGTGACGAAATCGCGCTCGTCCTCGGCCACGGCCTCGGTGAGCGACGGATCGGCGAGCAGACGGGCGCCGTCGCGCTCGACGATCTCTTCGGCCGCAGGCGGATGGACCCATGCCGGGCTGACCTTGGCGCCGTCCAGCAGGCGCTCGGCCTTGCGGCGCTGGTTGACCGGTACGATGACGGCGCTGACGCCCTTCTGACCGGCGCGGCCGGTACGGCCGGAGCGGTGCAGAAGCGTTTCGGAATTGGTCGGCAGGTCGGCATGGATGACGAGTTCGAGACCCGGCAGGTCGATGCCGCGGGCGGCAACATCGGTCGCCACGCAGACGCGGGCGCGGCCGTCGCGCATGGCCTGCAATGCGTGGGTGCGCTCGTTCTGGGTGAGTTCGCCGGAGAGAGCAACAACGGCAAAGCCGCGATTGTTCAGGCGCGCCGTCAGATGGTTCACCGCTGCACGGGTGGAGCAGAAAACGATGGCGTTGCGGGCTTCGTAAAAACGCAGCGCATTGATGATGGCGTTCTCGCGGTCGGCGGGCGTTACCAGCATGGCGCGATATTCGATATCCACATGCTGCTTCTGTTCGGAAGCGGTGGCGATGCGCACGGCATTTTTCTGGTAGCTTTCGGCCAGCTTGGCGATGCTGCGCGGCACGGTGGCCGAGAACATCAGGGTGCGGCGGGTTTCCGGGGATTCCTCCAGAATGAATTCCAGATCCTCGCGGAAGCCGAGATCGAGCATCTCGTCCGCCTCGTCCAGCACCACGGCGCGGATCGAGGAGAGATCAAGCGCGCCGCGCTTGATGTGGTCGCACAGACGGCCGGGGGTGCCGACGACGATGTGGGCGCCACGCTCCAGCGCCCGGCGCTCGTTGCGGATATCCATGCCGCCGACGCAGGAGGCGATGGAGACGCCGGCAAATTCGTAAAGCCATTCCAGTTCGCGCTTCACCTGCATGGCCAGTTCGCGGGTCGGCGCGATGGCCAGCGCCAGCGGCGCGGAAGCCTGACCGAAGCGGCCATTTTCCGGCAGAAGCGTCGGCGCCAGTGCTATGCCGAAGGCAACCGTCTTGCCGGAACCGGTCTGCGCGGAAACCAGCGCGTCCTTTTCGGCCAGTTCCGGCGCAAGCATGGCCTTCTGCACGGGGGTCAAGTCTTTATAGCCGCGTTTTTCCAACGCCTGCGCGATCGCCGGGGCGATACCCTGGGTGTCTGTCATCTACCGTCTTTCGGATATGAAGCTGCCCGCATCCGCCCGAAACCAATAGGTCCTAAAGTCTCCGGGGCAGCCGATACGGGCCATTTCGGCCATCTGGCCGGTTGCATTGCCGCGCTCATACTGCGAATGGGCCGGTTTGTACAGTGCACTGCGGTACGCTCTTTTACGGGTACTTTATGCCGCCGTCGTTTTCATCCGCCATTGTTCGCGGCCGGCGCTGCCGAAAAAGGCGTACCGCATGGTTCATAAACGGCATTGCGTGCCCCCCGCCTTTTCGCTAAGAGACCCGCAACTTGAGGCTCTTTGTCAGGAAGGGCCGACTGGGTTTGTTCTTGTCCGTCCGCTCCTTGAACGAGCCGGCGGGAAAATGGGATGGTACTGGTCAAGGCTATGGCTCGCATTGTCATGAAATTCGGCGGCACGTCCGTCGCGAACCTCGAACGCATTCACAATGTCGCGCGGCATGTGAAACGCGAAGTGGATGCCGGCCATGAAGTGGCCGTGGTCGTTTCCGCCATGTCCGGCAAAACCAACGAGCTGGTGGACTGGGTGCAGAATGCTGCGAAAGTGGCAGGCACCAACGCCGCCTCTTTTTATGATGCGCGCGAATATGACGCGGTTGTCGCATCCGGCGAGCAGGTCACTTCGGGCCTGCTGGCGATCACCCTACAGTCCATGGGCATCAATGCGCGCTCCTGGCAGGGCTGGCAGATTCCGATCCGCACCGACAATGCGCATGGCGCCGCCCGTATCCTCGAGATTGACGGTTCGGATATCGTTCACCGCATGGGCGAAGGACAGGTGGCCGTCGTTGCCGGTTTCCAGGGCATCGGCCCGGATAATCGCATCGCGACACTCGGTCGCGGCGGCTCGGACACCTCGGCCGTCGCCATTGCCGCAGCCGTCAAGGCGGACCGTTGCGACATCTATACCGATGTCGACGGCGTCTACACCACCGATCCGCGCATCGAGCCCAAGGCTCGCCGCATGAAGAAGATCGCCTTCGAGGAAATGCTCGAAATGGCCTCTCTCGGCGCGAAGGTTCTGCAGGTTCGCTCGGTCGAGCTTGCCATGGTACACAAGGTGCGCACCTTCGTTCGCTCCAGTTTCGAGGATCCCGATGCGCCGGGCATGGGCGACCTCATCAACCCGCCCGGTACTTTGATTTGTGACGAGGATGAAATCGTGGAACAGGAAGTCGTAACCGGCATCGCCTATGCCAAGGATGAAGCACAGATCTCGCTGCGCCGCGTGGCCGACCGTCCGGGCGTTTCCGCCGCGATCTTCGGACCGCTCGCGGAAGCGCATATCAATGTCGACATGATCGTGCAGAACATCTCCGAAGACGGCTCGCGCACCGACATGACCTTCACCGTTCCTTCGGGTGACGTTGCCAAGGCGCTCAAGGTTCTCGACGACAACAAGGCCCAGATCGGCTTCGACGTCGCGCAGAACGAGACGGGTCTTGCCAAGGTTTCGGTCATCGGTATCGGCATGCGCAGCCACGCCGGCGTTGCCGCCAGCGCGTTTAAGGCGCTTGCCGAGAAGAACATCAACATCAAGGCGATCACCACGTCGGAGATCAAGATTTCGATCCTGATCGACGGCGCCTATGCCGAACTTGCCGTTCGCACTTTGCATTCCGCCTACGGTCTCGATAAGGCTTGAATTCGAGACATCGGTTTCCGATGCTCCGATTCTTCGGGGTTGCGTTCTTCCGATGTGGCGTTTCATGAAAGCGTGTCCCTTGCGGGACGCGCTTCTCGCGCTATAAATTTTTAAATGACGTTTCGATTCCCGAATATTATGACATTCGGATCGGAAGCGTCGGGGAGCAAACGCGATGAGAGACCTTTCCGCAGGTCCGCGCGTCCTGCTCAAGCGGCTGCGCGAAATGATGGCGGAGCACCTTGAGCCGCAGGAGCGTCTGGACCAGATCGTCCGTCAGATTGCCAGCAACATGGTGGCGGAGGTTTGCTCGGTCTATGTGCTGCGCTCCGACAGCGTGCTGGAACTTTACGCCACCGAAGGTCTCAACAAGGATGCCGTGCATCTTGCCCAGCTGAAAATGGGGCAGGGTCTTGTCGGCACCATCGCCGCCTCCGCCCAGCCGCTCAATCTTTCCGATGCGCAGGCGCATCCCGCTTTCCGCTATCTTCCTGAAACGGGTGAGGAAATTTATCATTCCTTCCTCGGCGTGCCGATTTTGCGCTCCGGTCGCACTCTTGGCGTTCTTGTGGTCCAGAACAAGGCCAGCCGAACGTACCGGGAGGATGAAGTTGAAGCGCTCGAGACAACCGCGATGCTTATCGCTGAAATAGTGGCGAGCGGCGAGTTGAAGAAGATCACACGCCCCGGCGTGGAGCTGGACCTGACGCGCGCCGTCTCCATCGACGGCGACGCCTATGGCGAAGGCATCGGTCTTGGCCATGTCGTGCTGCACGATCCCCGCATCGTCGTCACCAATCTGCTCAATGAAGATGCCGATACGGAAATCCGCCGGCTTGCCGATGCCATCGGCTCGCTCAGGCTCTCCATCGATGACATGTTGCAGCGCCGCGACGTGCCGACCGAAGGCGAACACCGCGAGGTTCTGGAAACCTATCGCATGTTCGCCCATGATCAGGGCTGGGTGCGGCGCATGGAAGAGGCGATCCGCAACGGCCTGACGGCGGAAGCGGCGGTCGAAAAGGTGCAGAGCGACACCAAGGCGCGCATGATGCGCCTGACCGACCCTTATCTGCGTGAACGCATGCATGATTTCGACGATCTCGCCAACCGGCTGCTGCGGCAGCTGATCGGTTTCGGCGGTCGTGGTCCCGAGCAGGATTTCCCGCTCGACGCCATCGTGCTTGCGCGCGCCATGGGCGCGGCCGAATTGCTGGATTATCCGCGCGAAAAACTGCGCGGGCTGGTGCTGGAAGACGGCGCGGTGACAAGCCATGTCGTCATCGTCGCGCGTGCCATGGGCATTCCGATCATCGGGCAGGCGACGGGCATCGTCGCGCTGGCCGAAAACAACGATCCCATCATCATCGATGGCGATGACGGCCAGGTGCATCTGCGCCCCATGTCGGACCTGCAGCGGGCCTATGAAGAAAAGGTGCGCCTGCGTGCCCGGCGGCAGGAGCAGTTCCGCGCGCTGCGCAATGTCGAGCCGGTCACCAAGGATGGCCAGAAGGTCAATCTCAAGATGAATGCGGGTCTTCTGGTCGACCTGCCGCAGCTCGAGGAATCCGGCGCCGACGGCATTGGCCTGTTCCGCACCGAGCTGCAATTCATGATTGCCTCCAACATGCCGAAGGGCGAGGAGCAGGAGGCATTCTACCGCTCCGTTCTGCGCCAGGCGAAGGGCAAGAGCGTCACCTTCCGCACGCTGGATATCGGCGGCGACAAGGTCGTTTCCTATATGCGCGGCCAGGAAGAGGAAAATCCGGCGCTGGGCTGGCGGGCGATCCGCCTGTCACTCGACCGGCCGGGCCTGATGCGCACGCAGATGCGCGCGCTGTTGCGCGCCGCCTCCGGTGCTGAACTGCGCATGATGTTGCCGATGGTGACGGAAGTGTCCGAAATCCGCGCCGCGCGTGACCTGTTGCAGAAGGAAGTGCAGCATCTTTCCAAGTTCAGCCATGCGTTGCCGAAAAAGCTGCAATTCGGCGCGATGCTGGAAGTGCCGTCCCTGATGTGGCAGCTTGATGAGCTGATGCAGGAGGTGGATTTCGTCTCCGTCGGTTCGAACGACCTGTTCCAGTTCTCGATGGCGGTCGATCGCGGCAATGCGCGTGTTTCGGATCGTTTCGACAATCTCGGCAAGCCGTTCCTGCGTATTTTGCGTGATATCGTGCGTGCCGGTGAAAGACACCATACCTCGGTGACATTGTGCGGTGAGATGGCAAGCAAGCCGCTTTCGGCCATGGCGCTGATCGGGCTTGGTTTCCGTTCGGTCTCCATGTCGCCGACGGCGATCGGTCCGGTTAAGGCCATGCTGCTGGGGCTCGATGCCGCAAGCCTTGCCGAAGAGCTGAACGCGGCGCTGGACGATCACAATTCGCTGGAAAGCGCGCGCGAGGTGTTGTTACGCTTCGCCGCGACGCATTCCATTCCCATTTAAAAAGACCTGTTTCATTATTGGAGTGACTGGTGGCGAAGCTTCCCGTCGAAAAAATGCGCGAATTGGAAAGACGTTTCGGTGAGATCGAAGCGCGCATGTCGGCCGGCCCGGCGGCAGATGTCTATGTGAAGCTTGCGTCGGAATATTCCGAGCTTGAGCCGGTGGTGAAGAAAATCCGCGACTACGAAAAGGCGGTTTCCGAGGCAGCCGATCTGGAAGCGCTGCTTTCCGACAGGACGACCGACAAGGATATGCGCGATCTGGCGGAAATGGAGCTGCCGGAGATCGAGACCCGCATCGGCGAACTCGAAAAGGACATGCAGGTCCTGTTGCTGCCGAAAGACGCGGCGGATGAAAAAAGCGCGATCCTTGAAATCCGCGCCGGCACCGGCGGTTCCGAGGCGGCGTTGTTCGCCGGCGATCTGTTTCGCATGTATGAGCGCTTTGCCTCAACCAAGGGCTGGAAGGTGGAAGTGCTTTCCGCCAGCGAGGGCGAAGCGGGCGGTTACAAGGAAATCATCGCCACGATCACCGGGCGAGGGGTGTTCTCCAAGCTGAAATTCGAATCCGGGGTGCACCGGGTACAGCGTGTGCCGGAAACGGAAGCGAGCGGCCGCATCCACACGTCTGCCGCCACCGTCGCGGTTCTGCCGGAAGCGGAAGATATCGATATCGACATCCGCCCGGAAGATATCCGCATCGATACGATGCGCGCTTCGGGCGCGGGCGGCCAGCACGTCAACACCACCGACTCCGCGGTTCGCATCACCCATCTTCCGACGGGATTGATCGTCACCAGTTCGGAAAAGTCGCAGCACCAGAACCGCGCCAAGGCGATGCAGGTCCTGCGCTCGCGCCTTTATGACATCGAGCGCCAGAAGGCGGAGAGCGAACGTTCCGCCGACCGCAGGAGCCAGGTCGGTTCCGGTGACCGTTCGGAGCGCATCCGCACCTATAATTTTCCGCAGGGGCGCGTCACCGATCATCGCATCAACCTCACGCTCTACAAACTCGACCGCATGATCGAAGGCGAGATCGATGAACTCGTCGATGCGCTGATCGCCGATTACCAGGCCGGCCAGCTGGCGCAGCTTGGCGAGCAGCTTTGAGCACGGCGGCTGAAGCAAGTGTCGCAAGCGTGCTTGCCGCCGCCCGCAAGAGGCTTCAGGCGGCGGCTGTCGCCGATCCGCTTCTCGATGCGCGCCTGCTGATTGCCGAGGTCGTCGATTTTTCATTGGCCGATTTCGTGATGAAGCCTGATCGGCCCGTCAGCGCAGAAGAAAATGCCCGTATCGCCGCCATGATCGACAGGCGGGCCAATGGCGAACCCGTTCACCGCATTCTCGGCCACCGGGAGTTTCATGGCCTTGATCTTCTTTTGTCGAAGGAGACGCTGGAGCCTCGGCCGGATACAGAAGTTCTGGTCGACACGCTGCTGCCGGCGCTGAAAAAAGCCGTTTCCGCCAAGGGCAGCGCCCGCATTCTGGACCTGGGCACGGGCACGGGGGCGATCTGTCTGGCGCTTTTGAAGGAATGTCCGCAAGCCAGCGGCATCGGCAGTGACATTTCCGTGGGGGCGCTGGAGACGGCGGCCAGAAATGCCGCTCGTAACGGTCTTGGGGCGCGTTTCCAAACCATATGCAGCGACTGGTTTGAAAAAATTTCCGGCGGTTTTGACATAATTGTGTCGAATCCGCCCTATATAAGAACGGATATCGTCGCAACGCTCGACCCGGAGGTTCGTTATCACGACCCGATGGCGGCGCTGGATGGAGGTCAGGACGGCCTTGCACCGTACCGCCTCATCGCCGCCGACGCCGGCCGCTTTCTTGTGGAAAACGGGATTGTTGGTGTGGAGATCGGCTTCGATCAAAGGCTTGATGTTTCCGCTATATTTGCGTCTTACGGCTTTTCTCTTCTCGATGCCGTGAAGGATTATGGCGGTAACGACAGAGTTTTGACGTTCCGGAGATAATTGTCGGCGACATGTCTGCGGATTTTTTGCAAGGATATTTTGCACAGCAAAAGAAAAGGCTTGGATTTCCGCAGGAAGCGGGATAGTTTGCGGCCACATGCCGGGTGGCTGAGGACGAACTGAGATTCGTCAGGGTATGGGTCAGTCCCGAAGCGGGTTCTTTTGAGAGCCCTGAAAGGCTGGGCGTTTCCGGCATGTGAATCAGTAAACTTTGTTCGCAGGCGGCTCGGTGCAGCATTTGCGCGGCCGGTCGTCATACGCGAGGTCTTGTCCGGGTTGTCTCGGCAAGGCGCGTGATGGAGCAATTTCAGGAAAAATTTCCAGCGGTTTTCCGCCCGGAATTGCATGAAAACAACCAGATTGTCAGCAAAACAGAATTCAGGTGAGCAATTGATGAGGCCAGGACAGCAAAACAAGCGCGGCCGGGGGCGTGGAAACAACAACAATAATAATAATGGTGGCGGTAACAATAACAACTTCAACCGCAAGGGCGGCAATCCGCTCACCAGGACTTATGACAGTTCCGGTCCCGATGTTAAAATCCGTGGCACAGCCCAGCACATAGCGGAAAAATATGCGGCGCTGGCGCGCGACGCGCAGAGTTCGGGCGACCGCGTGATCGCTGAAAACTATCTGCAGCACGCTGAACATTACAACCGCATCATCGCTTCGGCCCAGGCCCAGATGCAGGAACGCTTCCAGCGCGACGATCGCGGCGACTACAACGCCGCCGATGCCGACGATATGGATGTGAATGACGGCGACGATGGCGTCGTTGTGCCGCAGCAGCAGGCCGAACAGGCCGAGCGCGCGCCGCAACCCGAACGCCATGAGCGCGCCGACAGGAACGAGCAGCATCAGGAGCGCCGCGAGCGTCCTGACCGTCGCGAACGGCAGGAGCGTCAGCCGCGCCAGCCGCAGGTCGCCGCCGAACAGCAGCCGCCGGTCTACGACGCCAGCCAGGCGCCCCAGCCGGTCATCGAAGGCACGCCCATGGAAGTGGCCGTCGAGGAAGAGCAGCAGGCGGAAGCTCCGGCGGAACGTGCGCCCAAGGCACGCCGGGCAGCGGGTCCGCGTCCGCGCCGTCCGCGCCGCGCCGCCGCTGCGGAAGGTGCCGGGGGCGAGGATGCCCCAGCCGGTGAAGAGGCTCCCGCTGCCACGCTTGAGAATGCCGCTGAATAAGCAGCGTTCGCAAATCAGCTACGCGATTGAAAAACTCCGGCTTGCCGGAGTTTTTTGTTTTTGATGATCGATGAGAGACGGGCTGTCGCCCGGGCTTGGCCGCAGCGCGGAATTGACGCCGGTCATGTCAGGTGAAAATTTCCCGGATGGAGGATTTCCTCCCCCTTTAAACCAATGAAAATGCCTCCCATATTCGTGCAGGAAGGACGGATGCCGCATTCGCCGGCAACCGGTCTTCAAGAGGCGGCGATCGTGAAATCCTTAAAACACGGCTGTCGTAGCGGGGCTTGCCTTTTGAGGGAGCCTCAACCCTAACACCCGGATCTGTGCCGAAAGCGGGCGGGCCGGTCTATGGAGGTTCGATTATGAATATTGATAAATACTCTGAGCGCGTTCGCGGTTTCCTGCAGTCGGCGCAGACTTTTGCACTGGCGGAGAACCACCAGCAGTTTTCCCCCGAACATGTTCTGAAGGTTCTGCTTGATGACGAGCAGGGCATGGCGGCATCGCTGATCGAGCGTGCCGGCGGCAACGCGAAAGAAGCGCGTCTTGCCAATGACGCGGCGCTGGCGAAATTGCCCAAGGTTTCCGGCGGCAATGGCGGCCTGGCGCTCACGGCGCCGCTTGCCAAGGTGTTTTCGACGGCGGAAGACCTTGCCAAGAAGGCCGGCGACAGCTTCGTCACCGTCGAGCGCCTTCTGCAGGCGCTTGCGATTGAAACTTCCGCTTCCACGTCGGCTTCCCTGAAAAAGGCGGGTGCGACCGCACAGGCGCTCAATCAGGCCATCAACGATATCCGCAAGGGCCGCACGGCCGACAGCGCCAATGCCGAACAGGGCTTTGACGCGCTGAAGAAGTTTGCGCGTGACCTGACGGAAGAGGCTCGCGAAGGTAAGCTTGACCCGGTGATCGGCCGTGACGACGAAATTCGTCGCACCATCCAGGTCCTGTCGCGCCGCACCAAGAACAATCCCGTGCTGATCGGTGAACCGGGCGTCGGTAAAACGGCGATCGCCGAAGGCCTTGCGCTGCGCATCGTCAATGGCGACGTGCCTGAAAGCCTGAAGGACAAGAAGCTGATGGCGCTCGATATGGGCGCGCTGATCGCCGGCGCGAAATATCGCGGTGAATTCGAAGAGCGCCTGAAGGCCGTGCTCAATGAAGTGCAGGCCGAAGATGGCGGTATCATCCTGTTCATCGACGAGATGCACACGCTGGTCGGCGCCGGCAAGGCCGATGGCGCAATGGATGCATCCAACCTCCTGAAGCCCGCTCTTGCCCGCGGCGAGTTGCACTGCGTCGGCGCCACCACGCTCGATGAGTACCGCAAGCATGTCGAGAAAGACCCGGCCCTTGCCCGCCGTTTCCAGCCCGTGCTGGTGGATGAGCCGACCGTGGAGGACACGATCTCGATCCTGCGCGGCCTGAAGGAAAAATACGAACAGCATCACAAGGTCCGCATCTCGGATTCGGCCCTGGTTGCGGCTGCGACGCTTTCCAACCGCTACATCACCGACCGCTTCCTGCCCGACAAGGCCATCGACCTTATGGACGAGGCCGCCTCGCGTCTGCGCATGCAGGTGGATTCCAAGCCGGAAGAACTGGACGAACTGGATCGCCGCATCATTCAGCTGAAGATCGAGCGCGAGGCCCTCAAGCAGGAAACGGACCAGTCTTCCGTCGATCGCCTCAAGAAGCTCGAAGACGAACTGGCCGATACGGAAGAAAAGGCAGATGCGCTGACGGCCCGCTGGCAGGCGGAAAAGCAGAAGCTCGGCCATGCCGCCGATCTCAAGAAGCGGCTGGACGAGGCCCGCAACGAGCTGGCGATCGCCCAGCGCAATGGTCAGTTCCAGCGCGCCGGCGAGTTGACCTATGGCATCATTCCGGGCATCGAAAAGGAACTTGCTGCGGCGGAAGCGCGGGATAACAGCGGCGTCGGTTCGATGGTTCAGGAAGTGGTGACGGCGGACAATATCGCCCATGTCGTCTCGCGCTGGACGGGCATCCCGGTTGACAAGATGCTGGAAGGCCAGCGCGAAAAGCTGCTGCGCATGGAAGACGAACTTGCCAAGTCCGTTGTCGGCCAGGGCGAGGCCGTTCAGGCGGTGTCGAAAGCAGTTCGCCGTTCGCGCGCCGGCCTGCAGGATCCCAACCGGCCGATCGGCTCGTTCATCTTCCTCGGCCCGACGGGCGTGGGCAAGACCGAGCTTACCAAGTCGCTCGCCCGCTTCCTGTTCGACGACGAAACCGCGATGGTTCGCCTCGACATGTCGGAATATATGGAGAAACACTCCGTTGCCCGGCTGATTGGCGCCCCTCCCGGCTATGTCGGTTACGAGGAGGGCGGCGCGCTCACGGAAGCGGTTCGCCGCCGGCCCTATCAGGTCGTGTTGTTCGACGAGATCGAGAAAGCGCATCCGGACGTGTTCAACGTCCTGCTGCAGGTGCTGGACGACGGCCGCCTCACGGATGGCCAGGGCCGCACCGTCGATTTCAAGAACACCATCATCATCATGACCTCGAACCTCGGTTCGGAATTCATGACGCAGATGGGTGACAATGACGACGTGGATTCGGTTCGCGATCTGGTGATGGAGCGGGTCCGGTCGCACTTCCGACCGGAATTCCTCAACCGCATCGACGATATCATCCTGTTCCACCGCCTGCGGCGCGACGAAATGGGTGCGATCGTGGACATCCAGCTGAAGCGGCTCGTTTCGCTGCTGGGAGATCGCAAGATTTCGCTCGAACTGGATGAGGATGCCCGTCACTGGCTTGCCAATAAGGGGTATGATCCGGCCTATGGTGCGCGTCCGCTGAAGCGGGTGATCCAGAAGGCGGTCCAGGACAGGCTTGCCGAAATGATCCTCGGCGGTGAAGTCCCGGACGGTTCGCGGGTCAAGGTGACGTCCGGCACAGACCGGCTTCTGTTCAAGGTGAAGCCGCCGAAGGGCGAGACCGAGGCCGAAACGGCCGATGCCGCATAAACGAAAGGGCTCCGGAAACGGAGCCCTTTTACGTGGCGGGTCCGGCCGGAACAAAAGGGCGCTTTTCCCGGAAATGCTCGATTGCCGGCTGCTTAGCGGCTCGCCACCTGATTGGGCTTTTCGTCGATGTTCAGCAGATTGTCGATGCGCTTTCTCTCGTCGGAGAACCGCGCCAGCGCGTTGCCGGAAAGCGACTTGCCGCCCGGCAGGCGTACCTTCATCGCATCCACCTTGGTGCCGTTGACGATCAGCTCGTAATGCAGATGCGCGCCGGTTGAAAGGCCGGTGGATCCGACATAACCGATCACCTGGCCCTGCCTTACCTTCGCACCTTCCGTGACCCCCTTGGCGATCGCGCTCTGGTGATTATAGGAAGACACATAGCCATTGGCATGGCGGATCAGGGTCTGGTTGCCATAACCCGAAGCCCAGCCGGCCTTTTCGACTATACCGTTGCCGGTCGCAATGATCGGCGTGCCACGGGCGGCGGCCCAGTCGGTACCGGTATGCATGCGGCTGAATTTCAGAACCGGGTGGCGGCGCATGCCGAAACCGGAGGTCATGCGACCGTTGGGAACGGGATTGCGCAACAGGAACTGCCGGATGCTTTTGCCGTTCTCGTCAAAATAATCGATGCTGTTGTCTTCCAGGTTCTGGAAGCGGTAAAAACGCGTCTCGTTGTCGCCGAACTTGGCGTTGACGTAAAGCAGTTCGGACTTGTCCGTCGCCTTGCCGTCCGCGTCTTCGACGGAGAAGAAGGCTTCCAGCGTATCGGCGGGCTTCAGTTGCGCCTGGAAATCGACACTGCTGGCCAGAAGCTTGATGAGCTGGGAGACCATGCTCTGGTTCATGCCGTAAGCCAGAGCCGCGCGATAGACCCCGTCATAGACGCTCGGCAGATCGCGGCCGGCCGCCGGCGCCGGCGTGCTGTCGAAGGCCGTAGCCACCGCATCGAGTTTTGGTGGTTCGCTGGCCTTGATGAAACGTTTGCGGTCATCCACGGCCATTGTGACCATGTGGCGGCCCTTGCGATAAAGGCTCACGCGCACAATGTCGCTTTTTTCATCTTCCTGAATAATGCCGACCCGCAGCACATCGCCGCTTTCGACATTGTCCGACTGGATTTGCGGCGACAGCAGCCCGGCGATTTCCGAGGATTGCACCTTCGAATAACCGGCCCCGAACAGGGCGGCCTCGATGGTCTCGGTCTGGCGGGCAGGGATCACGTCGTCGGCATATTCCTTGACCGGGACAGAGGTCGATTGCGGCGTCGAGACCGACATATTCTGTTCGACAACACGCGCGGCGAGGCCGGCGGTGATGTCGACATCGCCTTCGTCATTATCGAAACGGCGGGGGTCGATATAATAGAGCGCGGCAAGCTGCTCGTTACCATCCGTCAGGATCGAGCCGTTCGATCGAACCGCCTCCTCGACCTCATCGAAGCTCAAGGAGCCAGCGAAGGCGTATTTGGAGTGCTGGACGGGAAAGGCGACGGTTTTCAGGCTGACTTCGGACTCGACTTCGGAGCCGTAGATCGTTCCCGTGCGGCTTGGCGCCGGTGCCGCCGCGTCCTTGTCGTCATTGCTGGCGAAGATGTTCAGGGGGTCGAAGGCGGGATAGTCGTCCTGCTTGGCGTAATTTGCCGCGAGCGGGATCTTCACATGCGAGAAGGGGACCTTGCGGACCACTTCCTTGTCGCCGTCATTGATGACGGTGGAGACTTCCATGATCGACCGGTCGGATGGCCGGGCGGCGATATTCGGTGCGATGAGGCGCGTTCCGCGGCGCGCGGCTTCGGTGGCGTTGTTGCCCATATCCGCCTTGGCAAAAGCTTCCGCTGGAATGGCGAGCTGCTGGCGGCCGTCAAGGGCCGCGAACAGGGCCACACCCATCAATATGGAAGAGGTGATGCCGGTCAGAAACGTGCCGGAAAGCCATCGCAGCGAAATCTCGCGACGATCGGGTGCACGACGCCCTTCCGCCAGAATTGGCGGTTCCGTGCCTAGCGACCGGATCACATTGCGATCCGCAGTCATACTGGCTGTGCCCCGTCGGTCATACGCTCTCCAGAAACTTCAGGCGAAGGTGTGCAACTTTCAAGGCCGTGAGTCAAATCCATCGACACATCGGCAGATACATTGCAGCGCGCTGTATAAGGACATGCGCAGGCAGGCCCTGTGTTAACGCTTCGTTGACACAGCAATCAGGGAGGAACCGGGCTAAAAGAAGGCGCGTAAGCCGTCTTGCCGGTCCCGAGGCCCTTCTCCTGTGCAAAACTCTGGCGGGGATGGCGACTTATCGGGGCAATGATCGACAAAAAACGAAATAGATTATTAAATTCAATAGCTTGTTTAATTTCTCCATTTTTTCGAATTCGGTGTGTTGACTTGTTTGGTTCGGTAGATTTATAAGTCCGCTCACTGAACGAGGGCGGCGGCGCTGCTGGCGACGAAGACTTTCGTTCTAAATAAATCA